>NZ_JBHYIO010000016.1:0-246051 GCF_042740095.1 Nonomuraea sp. NPDC059023
CCCCTGGCTACACGCCTACAATCACCACCGCGGCCACACCGCACTCGGCGGCCAACCACCCGCCAACCGCGTACCTAACCTCTCAGGACAGAACAGCTAGGGCTCAGCACTATACCCAGATTCGGGAAGCACGTCGGACGGCCTACCTTGAGTTCTTAGAGCAGGCCCACATCACTGGCGAGCTCTACTACAGGCTCGGCAACATCTACATCCAAGTGACGCAGCAGCAGGAGCAGTTAGTAAGGATTCAGGACTTACGTACGGCTCTGCGGAACGCCTATGATCCGCTGGCTCGATGCGCCAGGGTAGTTCTCCTCGGAGGGCCGGAAGTCATTGCCGAAAGGGTAGAAGCTGTTAAGCGGGCGGCAACTGATGCCAACGGAGCACTGTGGTTCATTGCGCAAGAGGCCCCGGAAGCGCGCTCCCGTTTCGACAACGCCCACCAGGCGTTCCGCGACCAGCTGCAGAGCTTCATCGAAACGGCCCGAACTACCATAGGTTCCCCGTAACGGGGCTGTCCTAGAAAGCCAAGCGTGCCCGCGCTCTTGTGGCGGCACCTGGCCTCCAGGTCTGGGCAGGTCGAAAGCCGGGGATATGGATGCCCTGAATTTCTCCGAGCTCGTGCGGGTGCGTCTATTCGGAGTCACCGTCGCGAACGGTCCGAGCTGCGACTCGGTTACGCGATGGAAGAGCTGGGAAGCCGCGTCGACATCGACCCTGCCTCCGACGAAGTTCCTTTTGCACGGCGCGTGGGCGAACGGCTCGTACGTGTCGTGGAGAGGGTCGATAGTGACGACACCACAGAGCGTGTGGGAGCGGAGTTCGTATTCGACTTGGGGTCTGTACTCGCGGAGACGTTCGGCGGGGATCTACGGCTGACCGATTGCAGATTCGATGTGGTCTTCCGCTCCTCGGGCCGGGTGCTCTTGCCATCGAGATGGCATGGCTGAGGTCGAATCTCGGACGTTCGTGGACGACGGTGGACTCATCTCAGGAGCGGCGTTTCCATTTGCCAGACGGTTGCTAGATCAACTCACGCGGGCGGGGGAGCGCCTTCGGACGAGTAGGTGTGTGCCCTGGTAGAGAGTTTCGGTGGCGGGATGATGGCCGTGGCCGATCCGTCCGATATTCAGGTGTGCCGCGGCACGCTGATCGATACCGTAGGAGACAGTTCACGGGACCTGAAGGGCGCGGGTCGAAGAGCGTCGGTTGTCTTCAACGCATCTGCGCTTCTCCCGGGTCGTGTGAGCTGGTCAGGTCTGGTGCTGGCGCGGGTCGAAGTCTCGTCGGTTATCCACTGTTAATGGAGAGGTTGCGGGTTCGAGTCCCGTCGGAGGCCTGGGTCTCCGTAGCTCAATTGGCAGAGCTCTTAATGCCGGTGGGCGCACCTACATCCGTGTCAGTTCCAGACCTGATCGCTCGTCAGCTCTGCCGGCGGTACGGGTCGAATCTCTATCGGTTATCGCCTCCCATGCGGGTGACGCAGGTTCGAATCCTGCCGGGCCGGCCACGTCGGCCTGTCGTCTAGCGGCCAAGGACGCCTTAACACCGGTGAGTCCCCCACATCCGTTCCGCCGGCAGGGCTGACGAGTAGGGGAGCGGGTCGAAGGTCGTCGGTTATCGGGATCAGAAGGTCGCAGGTTCGAATCCTGCTCACCCGAAGTTTCGGGTGGTGGCGCAGTTTGGTAGCGCGTCTGATTTACTCGGCGGTCATCACCACATCCGCTCCCCTTCGTCATATCCGCCCATTGGGCGGGTCGAATCGAAGGAGCGCATCCATGGCCGTACGTGATCCCCTCGCGAATGTCTCCGCGATCGTCACCCCGCAGACGCAGCCGATCCCCGGCCGCGACGACCAGGTGAAGAACGCCGCCGGCGGCTACGTCTTCGACAAGGACCTGTGGGCCAAGGTGGAGGACTTCCTCATCCTCGGCACCACGGGCGGCACCTACTACGTGAGCGAGAAGAAGCTCACCGGCGACAATGCCGGCGTGCTGTTCTCCGCCATCGCCGAGGACGGCCCGCGGGTTGTCCGGCTGCTCACCGAGATCTCGACGGCTCGCCCGCCGCGGGCTCCGAAGCCGCGTCCTGCTCTGTTCGCGCTGGCCGCGTGCTACGCCATGGGTGATCCGGACACCCGGCAGGCGGCGAAGGTCGCGCTGGCGAAGGTCGCCCGCACCACCGACCACCTGGCCCAGTTCTTCGGCTACTACAAGAACCTGGGTGGAAAGCGGACCGGCCGAGGCACGGCGCCCACGGTCGGCCGTTCGCTGCGTACGGCGCTCGGTTCCTGGTTCCTGGCCGGCGACGCCGACAGCGTGGCGTTCAAGGCGTGCAAGGCTCGCCAGCGGAAGACGCCTCAGGGTGAGACGTTCGACCTGCGGGATGTGTTGCGCATCGCTCACCCGGCAGCCGATAACGGCCAGCGCAAGGTTCTGTTCGGCTGGATCGCCGGCAATGTCGCCGACGATGAGGCCCGCGCCGAGCTGCCCGCGGTGGACCGGTTCCTGACCGCGAAGGCCGCCACCACGCCGGCCGAAGCGGTCCGGGTCGTCACGGAGGCGAACGTGCCGTGGGAGTTCCTGCCGGACGCGATGCTGCGCGAGAGCACGGTGTGGGAGGCGTTGATCGAGACGGTCGGCCTGACCGCCCTGATCCGCAACCTGGCCCGCATGACACGCATCGGCGCCCTCAAGCCGATGTCGGAGGCGACTTCGCGGGCGGTGCTGCGGCTTACGGACCGGGAGGCGATCTTGCGCGCCCGGATCCACCCGATGGACGCGTGGCTCGCCATGCGCGTTTACGGCTCCGGCCGGGCGCAGCCCAACCCGCGCGCCGACGTCCAGACCTGGAAGCCCGTACCTGCGATTCTGGACGCGCTGGAGGAGACGTACGAGCTGGCCTTCGGCACCGTCGAGCCGTCCGGCAAGCGGCTGCTGATCGCAGTGGACTCATCCGGATCCATGAGCAGCCAATGGAGTAGCGGCGTCGTCGTGGGCGGCTCCACCATCGGCTCCCCGTACGAGGTCGGCTGTGCCATGGCCGTCATGCTGTCCCGCATCGAGAAGGGCAACGTGCACGTCATCGATGTGGACACGAGCGTCCACGCCTCGAAGGTGACGCCGCGTACCAACCTGCGCGAGATCGCACGGTGGCGGCCCTCGGGCGGCGGAACCGACCTGTCGCTGCCGTTCACCTGGGCGAAGCGGGAGAGGCTCAACGTGGACGGCATCGTCGTGTTCACCGACAACGAGACCTGGGCCGGCCGCTCACACCCGGCACAGGCTCTGGCCGCCTACCGCCGTTCCGTCAGCCCGGCCGCCCGTGTGGTTGTGGCCGCGATGACCGCGGCGGGCTACTCGGTCGGCGACCCCAAGGACGACGGCGTCCTGAACGTCGCAGGGATGGACGCTTCACTGCCGCTCATCGTCAACGGATTCGTGCGCTGACCTGGGCAATGCAAAATCGGACTTCAGCGTACGCATGCCCTTGGCCTGGAGAGATCCCGGTCAAGGGCTTTGCCGGTTGGGGGTGAAGTCATACCTCGCGCCAGCAGGTCGAGACGGACGTGGCCGCCAACAAGGCGATGGCGGAGGCTCAGGGCGCTCGCTGGCAGAAGGTCCTTAACGGGGCGGCTCCAGGGTCACCTTGATCGCTCCTGCGGATCTGTCGCGGGCGACTCGGAACGCTTCGGCGGCGGCGTTCAGCGGGAATCGGTGGGTGATGACGGTTTCTGCGATCTCGGGCCGGGTGGCGAGCATGTCCGCGGCCTGGCCGAACTCGCGCACGCCGCCGGGTCGGCCGTAGGCCATGGCGTTGATGTAGGTCAGTTCCTTGATGAGGCTGTGTGCCGCCGGGATGCCGATGGTGTCGTTGTAGACGCCCAGCACGATGATCCGTGCGCCGGCCGCGGCCAGTTCGGCGCATCGGGCCAGGCCTGATGAGCTGCCGGCGGCGTCGATGACGACGTCGTACGTGCCCTGCGGGCGTCCTGCGCCGAGGTGCTTCGCGGCTGACGTCTGGTGCTCGTAGCGGGCTTCCAGATCGACGTCGAAGCCCAGGTGGCGCGCAACGGCGGCCGCGAGGAGCGCGATGGATCCTCCGCCGACGATGACGACCCTCTCATCGGGGCGCAATCCGGCTTTCCGCACGCCGTGCCATGCGACGGCGGCGGGTTCCACCAGGCAGGCATCCTGTACGGGCAGGGCGGCGGGCAGCGGTAGCAGTGTGTATTCCGGGACCACCACGGACTCCGCCATTCCGCCATCCCGGAAGATGCCCAGCGTGCCGTGCATCGGGTCGGCGCAGCGCTGGGTGTTGCCCGCCGCGCATTCCGGGCAACGACCGCAGTAGATGGATGGCTCTACCACGAAGGCGGCACCGTCGACCGTACCGGCGAATTCATGGCCGTATGTGAAGCCTTGGTGGCCGTTCGCGACGAACGCGACATCCGTGCCGCAGATTCCGGCCGATGCGACGTCCAGCCGGACGCCCGGTCCCTCCGGGTCGGCCACGTCCTGCACCCGGATCCCATCGGCGGTGTTCCTGACAGCCAGCACTCTGTTTCCTCCCGCTTCTTAAGCAAACGTCGTTTGCTTAAGCTAGGCGATCTCGTTTTGCTTCTGCAAGGCATGGGAGGCTGAACTTCGACATGACACGAGAGAAGCCCAGCTCACCGGACCGCGCCCGCGTCTCATCGCCGGACCCGCCGGGCTCCGCATCCTGGTGGCTCGCGCGCGGCGAGCCGTCCACGCGCAGGCGGCGGAACCGGATGCTTTCGCTGGAGTCGATCGCCGACACCGCGCTACGGCTGCTGGACGAGCACGGCATCGAGGCGATGACCATGCGGCGGCTCGCCGAGGACCTGGGGTGCAACCAGTCCTCTCTGTATCGGCACGTCCGCAGCCGGGACGAACTGACGATCATCGTGGCCGACCGAGCCATCCGGCTGGGGCTGCGACCACCGCCCCCGGGTCTGGACTGGCGGTCGGAGGCGGAGTGGCTGGCGCGTGCTTTCCGCGCTTTTCTTCTCGGGCATCCCTCCGTTGCCTTGCTTCTGCGTGGCACCGAGCGGCTTGGTCCGAATTCGCTCCAAGGGGTGGAGGTCGCGGTCGATCGGTTCATCGGCGCGGGTCTGAGTCCGAGGCACGCGATGGCGGCCGCGGGGGCGTTGGCCACGTTGATCATCGGTTCTGTGCAGTTCAATCTCTATCTTGACGCCACCGATCCTGGGGAACAGCAGGCCCGTCAGACGCTTTATGAACGTCTCGACCCGCAGACCCATCCCAGGATGGTGCGGCATGCCACCGATATCGCCGGGGTGGGGAGTGATGAGGAATTCGAGTTCGGGCTGAAGATGTTTCTGGACGGCATCGCGGTCGCGGTCCGTGGTACGACGGGTCAGCTCGATATGTGACGTCGCCATGGTCAGAAGGATGACCAGTTGGGCGCTACCGATTACCGTCCGGGAGTTCCGGCACCTGGCTGCCGGCAGTGCGGCCCGTCAGGTCAGGATGCGCCGTTGGTTGTAGAGCCGTTCGAGGCTGGCCGACGGAATAACGTATTCACCGCCCTCGGACGTATCGACCTGGTAGCGGATTGGCCGGCACCAGCCTGGTCGTTCTGCGGCAGGCCATGTGCATCAATCCCGACAGTCTTGTATCGGCAGAATGAGTCGCCCGCGTTGTGGCAGATACGGGATGGACCTGGTTCGAGAACTCTGCGGTTGCTCGCGACGACTACGGAGGCGACCTGGCCGCTTGCTTCGAGCACATTCGGACTGGTGTGCGGACTATCGTGACCAATCGGCTCCCCGAAGAGATCCTTTTCGGGTAGCGAACTAAAGCGAGTGGTAGCTCGGCACAGCACGGAAGTCGGACCAATCGCACTATCCGACCGGCCCGCGCGGAGCATCCGTGCAGCTCAGCCTTATAGGCAGAGCATGTTACATTCGCTCTTTTGCTGCGTTGCTCATTGAGCACGGTTATGACCGGCTGCCAGCGGCCCGACCAAAGCCCAGGCTAGGACACGGACCGGTCCGTGAAGCAGCAAGGGTGGAGTTACTCTGCACTGCCTTGTGCTCTCCACTCCGAATCTCATGCGGGTAGTCTGCTTATTCGGAGTGGAGAGCACGGTCGGAGGGCAAGGCAAGCTACGCGTTCCTACCGGCAACGGCCGCTAGAAACCCGCGCTACAGCCATGCCGATTGAAACTGAGCGTCCGGATGGCATACTTGCGCCGACATCAGACCCTCGCCTTTTTCGGTCGTCCCACGCGTCGGCGGTCCCATCTATCTAGGAAATCCTGAACGCTTCGTAGCGTGAATACTGGCCCCATCGCCAAGCGGGCTATGGGAGCTGGGAAGTCTGCCCGCGTCTCCGCTAGCTCTCGTACCCTCTGCCGGGACACCTGCAGGAGGCTGGCAATCTCGGCGTACCCTACCAGCTGCAGGAAATCTCTTGGTATCGACGAATCGTCGCCTTCCCGCCATGCGGTGATGCCAACGTAAGTCAGCACATCTCCCAGAATCTCTCTTGCGTTCTTGGTGAAGAGCTTCTCGCCTTGATTGATGGCATCCTGCTCATCAGATGATTCGAGATCGAATTCTACGATTAGTTGCCCTGTCGCGACGTCATCCGACATGGTCGGATAGCCCGGTAGGGCATGAACCACTTCTTCTCGCTGTTCGTCAGTCAGTCCCGCGGCGCTCACAGCTACGATTATGATGCGCCAGAGGGTGAGCGATGAGTTCATGAGATGGTTCTCCTGAATCTTTGTGACATTAAGGATGGAATGGGGTCGCGCGTCGTCTCGCGACCCCGGGGAAGCAGGACTAGCTATCCATCGCGGAGAGGTCCATACCGCCTCTGCGCAGGGTGTTGATCAAGTTCGACCACTCCCTCGGCGTCTCGGGCGTCCTCGGGAAGGTCATCGTCTGACCGTCCTTCCGGAAGTACCAGCCGCCTTTCAGGCTTTGCCACGCATCGAACTCCTGCTCCTTTGCCACCCGGAGGAGGCGATCCATCCGATCCATCACGTATGTCGCTTCCTGTGCAGACTACCCGTTAGTCCTTGACACTGACAAGGGAGAAGCGTAATCCTTTACACAGACAAGGTCAACTTAGGGGCGTGCCTGCCCCTCGACAGCTTCCGTGGCCAGCTTCGGCCAGGCGAAGGCCATGGGGGATTTCGGAGACTGGGCCACCTTGCTAATCCGGACCCGCTCACCCACCGAGCGGCAGGGTGGACCGGTGTCGACCGGCGCGGGACATATGCGGGATGATCTTAAAGGCGGAGCGGGCTACAGTAGCCGTCCGTTCAGCTCACACCCTGCAAACCGGCCCTGTGACTGTCGCTCTCCTAAAGCGGGTGCTCCTTGACTCCCGCGGGCTGGGTTAGGTTGCCGGGCGATCAGCTGCCGCGTGGCTTCCGTTGCTCGCGCCTTGGCTGCCCTGCGGTACGGGACCGCTTGCCATGGAGACATGCAGGGCTCTCGCCCTCTGCCGTACGGCACGCACGTACGGCAACGCCCCAGCCAGTGGCTCATCACCACGAACCGGCGCGGCCACGCCTTAGCCACCCGCCGCTGACTCGTAACAGCGCCTTGAGCGATGCTTGTCGATCGTTCTGATCGGCACGTTGCAGTCTTCGAGTGCAACGGGTATCGAGGTGTCTATCCGCTGGTGCTTCCTCGCCTCAGTATTGGCGCGCGGGCTTACAGCGCCTACTGAAACGTCAACCGTACCAATCACGTCGGCTTTGCCGTCGACGGAGAAAAGGTTTTGTCCTTAACGCTATGTACGCCGAAGAGGCGATGGGCCTGCCGGGCTGGGAACGGCAGCCGCAGGTGCGAGAGGTCCTTCCCTATTTCGATTGGCGGAAGGGGGAGAGTTGCTGGGCTGCCGCTCTTCCGGCTGCAGAGCTGGCTACCGACGTGAGGCTGAGCGAGGAATGGATTGCCGGAGCCTCATCCTTCATCACGGGGGCGGCCGAAGATCTGCATTGCTATCCGCTCTGCGCGCCCGTGCCGCTGTACCGCGGGACCTGTTCCGGAGGGGGCCTCGGGTGAAGTGTGGAACGGCGTGCATTCCGACCGCTGCCCGGGGGTGACGTAGGGGGTCGGCTTCGCTCCAGGAACCGATTTGGGTGGGGTACGTGACGTGGAATCGGTCGTCGTCGCCGGCCGTACGGCTGAGTGGGGACGAGGGTGTGCTTTGGGTTGGGTCTGGTTGGGGGTGGGGTGTGCGCGTACGGTGGCGGCACGCCTGGGGAGTCCTTTTGGTCCGCTGTCGGCGGTTTGGGCTTCTCGTGGTGATGGGGACCCCGGTGGCTTCGGCCCGCGGGCGTGGAAGGGCCCACCCGCGCTTCGGTGATTGGGCGGGTGAGACCGGCTGTGGTCGGCGTTGCGGATGGTGCGCAGGGGAAATGCCAAGGAAGATGTACGGTGGGCAGACCTTGCACCGGCTCTGACGTGCGAAAATGGTCAAATGGGGGATAGGGAAGAAATCTATCTTCGGGTAGACCCAAACGATTCACTGCGTGACGCGTACGACGACCTTTTCGTCAGGACCCAGCCGGGGGCACTGGAGCATCGGGAGTACCTCGCGGGCCGCTATTGGATCATCTTTCGGGATACCGGGCAGACCCGAGACGGGACCGATGGCAACATCGTTCGCATCTTCGAACTCACGACGAAGGTCGTGCGCACCGCGCACTAGCCGAAAAGTGGCCGCGCCGCGTCTTTCTGGGCAGATGGCACATGTGGCGCATCTTGCCATTCACCTGCGGACTCGTGAGGCGGGTGGGAAAGATGATGGCATCCGCTGACCCGGTCAAGGGCGAAGCGGACACCCCCGGCTCAGGAGATCTTGCAGATTCATACCCTGGGCCGGGGGTGGCGGTGATCAGAGGTCAGTGGCGATGATGGTGTCGATGTTGCGTTCGGCCAGGGCGGTGATGGTGACGAACGGGTTCACGCTGGTGTTGCCTGGGATCAGCGCGCCGTCGATGACGTAGAGGCCGGGGTAGGCGGTCAGGCGGCCGTAGTTGTCGGTGGCTTTGTTGAGTACGGCGCCGCCGAGCGGGTGGTACGTGAGATGATCGCCCCAGATCTTGTAGACGCCGAACAGGTCGGTCCGGTAGATCGTGCCCTCTTTCGCGTTGATCTTGTCGAAGATCGTTTTGGCCATGTCGATGGACGGCTGTTTCCAGGATGTCTGCCAGTTAAGATCCACCGAGCTCGTCGCGGAATTCCAGGTGAAGGCGGCCCTGTTCGGATTCTTGGTGATCGAGAGATAGAACGAGGCGAACGTTTCGATTCCCGTCGGCAGCGGGGCGACCTCGGCGAAGGCGCCACCGGCCGACCAGTTGTCTATGCCGGAACAGGGGATCGTCGACTGGAGTTTGCCGGTCGGGTCCCAGAGGTGGTTGGCGCGGCCGCACATGACGTTGCCGTTGTCGCCCCAGCCCTTGCCGATCTCGTTGTTCAGGTTGGGTAACGCGCCGGTGGCCTTCAGCTTCACCAGGAGCTTGCTGGTCCCGACGCTGCCCGCCGCGAAGAAGACGCGGTCGGCGGTGACGGTCTTGGTGGCGGTGGTGGCGCCGCTGGTGTTGAGCTGGTCGATGACGACGGTGTAGCCGCCGCCGGACGCGGGGGTGACAGAGGTGACCTTGTGGAGAGCGGAGATGGTGACCCTGCCGGTCGCCTTGGCGCGGGCCAGGTAGGTCTGTTGCAGGGATTTCTTGCCGTGGTTGTTGCCGTAAAGGATCTCTCCGGCCAGGGCTGACTTGGTGGCCGTTCCGGCGGCCTCCCGCTTCATGTAGTCCCAGTCGTAGACGTCGGGAACGAAGACGAACGGGAATCCTGAGCGCTGTGCGTGCTTACGGCCGACGCGCGAGTACTGGTAGCAGGCGGTGCTGTCGAACCAAGCGGGGTCGATGAGGCCGACGCCCAGACCGGCGTTGGCGCGGGGGTAGTAGGTGGCGTACATCTCGTCGGCGTTCACCGAGGGAAGCACCGTGGCGAAGTTCTCGCGCTTGGGCGTCACTGCCATGCCGCCGTTCACCAGGGAGCCGCCGCCGACGCCGCGGCCCTGGTAGACGGTGATGCCGCTGAACTCCTCCGCGTCGAGGATGCCCGTGTAGCGAGGGATGTCGCGGTCGATGGGGAAGCCGAGGAAGTAGTTGAGGGGGGCCTTGGTACGTGTGCGCAGCCAGTAGGAGCGCTGGTCGGGGGAGAGCGTGTTGCAGAAGATCTTGCCATCGGGGCCTGGCGTGTCCCACGCCATCCCCATTTCCACCATGTGTACGGCCACGCCCGCCTCTGCCAGGCGAAGGGCGGCGACGGCTCCGCCGTACCCGGTGCCGATCACCAGGGCGGGCACGCGCTCGCCCGAGGTGATGACGGCGGCGCGGGCCGCGGGGGCACGACCGGCCAGGACCGCGGCGCCCAGGAGAGAACCGGTTCCAGCGATGAAGCCACGACGGGAGACACCCGACATGTACCACTCCTCACTCTCGACGGATTCGCGCCTTGACATCACTTGGTGCGGGCGGGTTCGCCATGGGCCGGCTTTGTCGCGGTGGGCGAGGGCTCGCACGGGATTCACTCGGTGGTGGGCTCGGGTTCGTGCTTGGGCGGTTTGTGTGTCTTCGGCTGCGTGGTGGGCGTCGGGCCGGGTGAGGTCGCGGCTTCGGCGCTCATTTCCCGGCGGGCGAGGCTCCGCTGGGCAGCTTGCACACGGTGTCGAGGCCGAGCACCCGGTTGAGGCGGCCGAACGCCAGCCAGGAGCCGATGCTCATGCTCAGTTCGACGATTTCGAGCTGGGTGTAGTGGGCCGTCATCCGGTCCCAGAACTCGTCGTCGAGGGCGTGGTGGTCGAGGGCGTAGCGCTCGGCGTACTCGGCGGCCAGGCGGGTGCGCTCGTCGAAGGCGTCGGTGGTGGGCCAGTCGGTCACGGCGTCGGCGAAGGTGTCCTCGACCTTCTGCCCGTCGCGCTCGGTCCGCCAGTCGAGGCAGAAGACACAGCCGTTGATCTGCGCGATCCGCAGCCGGGCCGCCTCGAACTCGCGCAGCCCGAGCGTGGTGTGGGCGTACACCGACAGCGAGAAGTGCGAGGCGGCGGGGCCGATTCCGGGCACCATCTCGCCCCAGACGTACTCGATGGCGTCCTTGCCTTCGGGAATGTCGATCCTCATGTCAGCCTCTCCGGGCCCGCGAGCGTGGCGGCGACGCGGTGCCGGTCGTCATGTCAGCTTTCCGGGCCTCAGGGGTACGTCGAGGGCGTCGTAGAGGCCGGGTTCCGCGGCCAGGAGCCAGTCGATGGCGCCGATCAGCCTGCCGACGGCGGTGGCGTTGCCGCCCGCGGAGCGGTTGCCGTCCTCGTCGGTGGCCTCGACCGTGACCTCGATCCGCGGGCGGCCCTCGATGACCACCCGGTGCGCGCCGACGCCGTCCGGCGGTGTGGGCCAGTCGGGCGCGCAGGAGGCGTGGATGCGGGTGACGTGCTCGATGACGATGCGGGGCGCGCCGCCGATGACGCCCTGGACCTCGAAGCGGACCGCGCCCTGGGTGCCGGCGTCGAACTTGCCCATCGTCACCGTGCTCACCGTCGCGTCGAGCGCCCGCCGCTCGACGGTCTCGCGGATCTCGTCGAGGTCTACGCCGAGGGCGCGGGCCATGAGCCGTATCTGCCCGCCCCAGACCATGGACGGAATCGTGGGCGCGAGCATGGGCGGCTCGTAGTCCATCGGCTGGCCCATGCCGACCAGGTAGCGGACGGAGTCCTCCTGGTCGTAGGTGGAGTAGTCGAAGATCTCCTGGCAGCGGATGACGTCCACGACGGAGCCGAGGCCGCTGATCAGCAGCGGCAGCACGTCGTTGCCCCAGCCGGGGTCGACGCCGGAGACGAACAGCGAGCCGCCGCCCTCGGCGATGGCCGACAGCACGGGCTCACGGAGTTCGGGCGGGGCGTTGCGCTGGTCGTAGAGGGCGTAGAGAGAGGGGGTGACGACGACGGCGCCGGCCCGGATGGCCTTGACGATGTCGGCGAGCGCCTCGTCTGGGCGGATTTCGCCGGAGGCGGCGTACACGACGGCGTCCGGACGGGCCGACAACGCGGCTTCGGCGTCGGCGCTCGCGGTGACGCCGAGGTCGCGGCCGAGGCCGGCGAGTTCTCCGGCGTCGTGGCCGACCTTGTCGGGATTGTGGACGATCACTGCGGCGAGTTCGAGATCCGGGTTGGCCTCGACGGCGCGGATGGCCGCGCGGCCGACATTGCCGGTACCCCAGACCATCGTGGAGACCATGGGCGGAGCGTAGCAAGCGCTTGGTTCGGTGTACAGGGCCTACCATCGGGGTCGGAGGGGGATTGGGATGAAGATCGGCGAGCTGGCCAGACGGGCCGGTGTGAGCGAGCGGTCGCTGCGTTACTACGAGCAGCAGGGCCTGCTGGTGGCCGGCCGTACGCCCGGCGGGCACCGCGACTACCCCGAGAGCGCGGTCGACCGGGTCATCCGGATTCAGGAGCTGTTCGCCGCGGGGCTGCACAGCAGGAAGATCGCGCGCGTGCTGCCCTGCATGCGCGACTCCGACGGTGGTCCCGCCGCCATCGCCACTCCCGCGCTGGTGGACGAACTCACGCTGGAACGCGACCGGATCGACCGGATGATCGCCGACCTGGTCCGCTCCCGCGAGGTCCTCAACGACGTGATCGCCACGGCCGCGGGCAGCGACTGACGGACTCGCCGCGGCAAGATCCGGTGGGGTAGGCCCGGTGAGGTGCCCGGCAGCGGGGCCGGTCAGGTGAGCGGTGGGGTGTCCGGTCAGGTGGTCCGGGTGGGGTGTCGGGCCGGGTGGTCCGGTGAGGCGTGCGGCGGGGTGTCGGTGTGCGTGGTCCGGTGTGGTGGGTGTCCGGCAAGGTGGTCTGGGTGGGGTGTTTGGGGAGGCGGGTGCTGTGGGGGTTCGGTGAGGTGGCGGCTGGGTGGGGGTGTGGCTGGGTGGGGGTGTGGCCCGGTGGGGAAAGGTGGCTTACCGGGTGGGCGCTTTGCCCTTACTGGGCGAACCCCGCGGCCGGACGATCCGTGCCGGGAGTGTCCCGTAGTCGGATGGGAGGAACGTTCCCATGCGCAAGCACCTGGCAGTCGTCGGCCTCACGGCGGCTGCCGCCCTTCTGGGCAGCTCCATCCCGGTGGCCGCCACTACCTCAACGGCAGCCACCACCTCAACGGCCGCCACCTCAACGGCATCCGCCACAACGGCAGTCACCACCTCAACGGCGGCTGATCATCGGCCGAGGGTGGTCAGGCTCAGTGGGAAGCAGGAAGTCCCGGGTCCCGGTGACCGGAACGGCTCCGGCACCTTCTTCTGGCGGGTCAAGGGGTGGCACCTGTGCTACGCCCTGTCCGTGAGGAAGATCCGCCCGGCCACCGCCGCCCACATCCACCGCGGCGCCAGAGGGGTGGCGGGTGACATCACCGTCACGCTCAGGACGCCGTCCGACGGGTTCTCGAAGGGCTGCGTCAGGGCGGTCAAGCGGCAGAACGCCGCCAACGCCGCCACCACGCTCACCTGGCGGGAGCTGCGCGCCATCAAGAGGTGGCCGCACAACTACTACGTCAACGTCCACAACAAGAGGTTCCCGATGGGCGCGGTACGCGGCCAGCTCCGCTGATCCCCCTGCTCCAGCTCCCCGGGGCGGCCGGGGAGCTGGAGCCCGTTCACTCGGCGGCGAGTCGTTCTGCCTCTTCGTGCAGCACCACGATCAGCGTCAACTCCAGGTGCAGGTCGCTGAGCTCCGGTGCCGCGAGGCCGTCAAGCACGCGCATGCGGGCCTCCCTTTGCTGGGAGACGCCTCAGCAGTCACAGAGGTTTACGCGGAAGGCTCTTTGAATCTTTCCCAGGCGGACTGCTTGGTCATGCTGAGGGAGGCGCCGATCCGTTCCCAGCTGACGTTACGGCTGCGCAGATGCGCGACCCAGTCACGCATGTTGTCGTTGATCTGGGCCTGGACGGCTGCGATCTTCGGCAGGTGGTCGAGGATCTGGTCGTCGCTCATGGTCTCCCACATCGGTAGCCGCGGCTCGGTGCTGTCGGCCAGCTTCTCCTCTTCGAGGATCTGGTCGCACAGGGCCACGCACGAGTCGCAGATGTGGACCCCGGGGCCGGCGATGAGCTTGGCCACCTCGGTGCTCTTCTTGTGGCAGAAGGAGCAGTGCAGCTTGTCTTTCCAGTCAGGCATGGCCTGACGCTAACTCGTCAGGCCACTCCTGACAAGCCATCGTCGAGGAGGGTTTTCCGCTCCTCGTGGATGCGGCAACACAGGGTGACGTAGGCGTCGAGCACCTTGTCGTAGGCGGCGCGCGCCTGGTCGACCTGGGCGCTGAGCGCGACGATCCGTTCGGGGTCGCCCTGGCGCTCGGCGTCCGCGAGCATCATGCGCGCCTCCAGCACGATGTCCTCAGCCCTGGTCCTGGTACGGCGGAGCAGTTCCGAACACTCGTAAAGCTCCTTCAGCCGCGCTGAAGTGAGGATGTCCTCGGCCGCGTAAAGCACCTTGGCCTGGGCCACGAGCTGCTTGTAGAGACTGGTTCCCATAACCTGCCACCTCCCGGTCAAGGTTGCCTGAGTGTAGACGCGCGAACCTTGAGCGCGGATCACGGCCGCGGCCAGGGGGTAGGGCACTGTTCCCTTCGGGGTTGTTCTTATCCCCCGGGTGGAAGAAGAGCGTTCCTGAACGGAATTCGATGCTCCGCATAGCCGCTCATTAGGTGCTTTAGCCTGAAATTTCGCCAGGTGCGGCGGAGGAAAACGGCGCACCAAGAGGCCCGATCGCCCACGCGAGAGCCGTTCCTCGTCACATACTGAAACGAAGTGCAAGCAGATTGTGACGGCTGAGGGGCGCGGCTGTGGCTGATACGACGACGGGGTGCGACGAGGATGCGGCGGACGTCAGCGTCATCATCCCGGCCCACAACTGCCGGACCTATCTGGACCGATGTCTGACCTCCGCGCTCATCCAGCGCGTGAAGAAGGAGATCGTCGTCATCGACGACGGCTCCGACGACGGCAGCGCCGAGCTTCTCGACCTCTACGCGACCTACCACCGCAGCATCGTGAAGGTGGTCCACCAGCCCTGCTCGGGCGGCGCCGGCAGGCCGCGCAACGTCGGCCTGGAACACGCCACCGGCCGCTACGTCTTCTTCTGCGACGCCGATGACTACCTCGGCGCCGAGGCGCTGGAGCGCATGGTCGCGATGGCCGACCGCAACGGCTCCGACATCGTCCTGGGCCGCATCGTCGGCCATGGCAGGCGGGCGCCGGTGTCGATGTTCCAGCGCAGCGCCGACCGGGTGGAGCTCGGCGAGAGCGCCGTCTACAACAGCCTGAGCTGCTTCAAGCTGTTCCGCAGGGAGATGCTGGAGCGCCACACGATCCGCTTCGCCGAGGATCAGCTCATCGGCGAGGACATCCAGTTCTCCGTGCACGCCTACTGCCACGCCGAGACGATCTCCGTGGTCGCCGACTACGACTGCTACCACCTCACCGCCCGCCCCGACGGCAGCAGCATCATGCAGCAGCCGGGCAGCCGCGACCCGATCTCCTGGCTCACGATGATCCGGGCCCCGATCGAGCTCATGACCCGGCACATCGAGCCGGGCCCGCTGCGCGACCACCTGCTCAGGCGGCACTTCAGGCTCGACGCCTTCGCCCAGCTCGGCGCGCCGTTCCTGGAGGCCGACGACGTCCGGCGCAAGGACATCGCGGCCGAGGTGGCCGCGCTCTGCGACGAGTACCTGACCCCGGGCGTGGCCGAGCGGCTCAACAGCACCGACCGCCAGCGCCTGGCCGCCCTCGGCGACATCGAGCGCCTGCTGCGCCTGGCCGACATCGAGAGCGCGACCGTGCTGCGGCGGCTGACCGGGCTGCGGTGGGAGGCCGAGCGGCTGCTGGTCACCGGTACGGCCCGGCTCGAAGGCATGCGCGACAACGACGGCGTCTCGGTCGTCCTGCGCGCCAGGCACGACCCGGCCGGCGAGCAGGTGGTGCCGGCCGAGTGCGAGGGCGGCGAGTTCACCGTGCGCATCGACCCGGCCCAGCTCGCCTCGGGCGTGTGGGACGCCTACGTCGCGGTCGAACTGGAGGGCGTGACCCGGCTGGGCAGGCTGGGCGCCAACCGGGAGGGCGGTATGGGCAGGCCGTCGCCCCGGCTGATCGGCAACGTGGTGGCGCTGCCGTACTTCACGAGGGACAACGGGAACCTCAGCCTCGACGTCGGCGGGCATGTGCTGGCGGTGCCGGGCAGCGTCCGCATCACCAGGACGCGCTGGGGGCTGGGGCACCGGCTGCTGCTCGACGGCGAGATCACGGTCGGCGGGTCGGCGGTGGAGGCGGGAGCCGTACGCGGGCTGGTGTGGAAGGAGCGGCGCACGGGCAGCGAGCGGACCGAGCGCGTGACCGCGCTGCCCGGCGGGGCCTTCGCGGCGCGGCCCGCGGTGGGCCGGTTCGCGCCCGGCACCTGGGACGCCTACCTGGAACTGGAGCTCGGCGGGCCGCCCGCGCGCTTCCGCATCGAGACCGGCGCGGTGGGGGTGCCGGCGGCGCGGCGCTGGTGGCGGGGCGCGGTGCTGCGGAGCGTGCGGCCGTACGCGACCTCGGGGCGTGGACGGCTGAGCACGGTCGTGCGAAAGCTGACGCCGCGGGCGATTATCCGGAGAATTCTTCGCTAAATGCCATCTATGTGCAGGTGCAAGGCGATGCCTTATCGTAAGGACGTTATCCCCCCAAAAAATCCCCCCTTACTGAGAGGCAGGAGTCGTGCACGTTCCCGATGGCTTCTTCAACGCGGCGGTGTCCATCTCCGCCGGGGTCGTCGCGGCAGCGGGGGTCGCGGTCTGCCTGCGCGGCGCCCGGCGTGAGCTCGACGACCGGACGGCGCCGATGGCGGGCCTCGTGGCGGCGTTCATCTTCGCCGTCCAGATGCTCAACTTCCCGGTGGCCGCCGGCACCAGCGGCCACCTGCTCGGCGGCGCGCTGGCCGCAATACTCGTCGGGCCGTACACAGGTGTCCTGTGCGTGGCCGTGGTGCTGCTGGTCCAGGGCCTGTTCTTCGCCGACGGCGGGCTGACCGCGCTGGGCGTCAACATCACCATCATGGGCATCGTGACCGTCCTGGTCGGCTGGGGCGTGTTCCGGCTGATCACCCGCTTCGCCGCGGGCAAGGGCGCGATCACGGTCGCCGCGTTCCTGGCCGCGCTCGTCTCCGTGCCCGCCTCGGCGCTGGCGTTCACGGCCCTGTTCGCGATCGGCGGCACCGCTCCGATCGAGGTCGGCGCGGTGGCCGCCGCGATGGGCGGCGTGCACGTCCTGATCGGCATCGGTGAGGGGCTGATCACCGCGGTGACCGTCGGCGCCGTCCTGGCGGTCCGCCCCGATCTCGTGTACGGCGCGGCCGGCCTGGCCAAGCCGCTCGTGCTCCGTGGCGCCGACGGTTCCGTCACCGAGGCTCCCGGAAAGCAGGAGACCATCCAGAAGGCCGGGGTGCGGCCGTTCGTGCTGGGCGGGCTCGGCGTGACGCTGATCCTGGCGGGCGTGGTCTCCTTCTTCGCCTCCGCCTCGCCCGACGGCCTGGAGCGGGTGGCCGAGGACAAGGGGTTCATCGACCAGACCACCGACCATCTGTTCGGCACGTGGGCGCTGGCCGACTACGGCGACGTCGGCGGCATCCCGGTGGGCGTCGCCGGCATCATCGGCGTCGGCCTGACGCTGCTGGTGGCGGCCGGCATCGCGTACGCGGTGCGCAGCCGTAAGGTCAAGGCCGGGGCGTAAGCCATGGGCGCGGGTCACCACCACCAGCTCTACCGGCCGGGCGGCTCGCTCGTGCACCGGCTGCCGCCGCAGTGCAAGCTGCTCGCGGTCCTGTCCTTCGCCATCGTGGTGGTGGCCACGCCTCGCGAGGCGTTCTGGGCGTTCGGGTGCTACGCGGTGCTGCTCGTGGCGGTGGCGGCGGTGGCGAGGGTGCCGCTGACGTTCGTCGCGCGGCGCATGGTGATCGAGCTGCCGTTCGTCCTGTTCGCCTTCCTCATCCCGGTCATCGGGATGGGGGAGCGGACCACCGTGCTCGGGCTCTCGCTGAGCGTGCCCGGTCTCTGGGCGGCCTGGAACATCCTGGCCAAGGCCTCCCTCGGGGTGCTCGCCTCGATCCTGCTGGCCGCCACGACCGAGCCGCGGGCGGTCCTCATGGGCGCGCAGCGGCTGCGGGTGCCGTCGCTGCTCGTGCAGATCGCCATGTTCATGCTGCGCTACATGGACGTGATCGTGGACGAGATGCGCAGGATGAAGGTCGCCAGGGAGTCGCGCGGGTTCGAGGCGCGCAACATGCGGCACATCCCGGTCATCGCGCGCTCGGCCGGGGCCCTGTTCATCCGCTCCTACGAGCGGGGTGAGAGAGTGCACCTGGCGATGCTGAGCCGGGGGTACGACGGCCGGATGCCGGTCGTGCAGGAGATCTCGGCCGGTGTGCGGCAATGGGCGATCGCGCTGGCGCTGCCCGGCGGGGCGCTGGCCGTACTGGGGATGATGGCGTTGTGAACTACTCGCTGGAGGTCAAGGACCTCGCCTACGCCTACCCCGACGGGACGCAGGCGTTGTTCGGGGTGGACCTGGCCGTCGGGCGCGGCGAGCGGGTCGCGCTGCTGGGGCCCAACGGCGCCGGCAAGACGACGCTCGTCATGCATCTCAACGGCATCCTCACCGCGGGGCACGGTACTGTCACCGTCGCGGGCACCCCGGTGCGCAAGGACACGGTCAAGGAGATCCGCCAGCGCGTCGGCCTGGTGTTCCAGGACCCCGACGACCAGTTGTTCATGCCGACGGTCCGCGACGACGTCGCCTTCGGCCCCGCCAACGCGGGACTGCGCGGCGAGGAGCTCGAACGCCGGGTCAAGGACGCGCTCGACCGGGTCGGCATGCTGGAGTTCGCCGACCGGCCGCCGCACCACCTGTCCTTCGGCCAGCGGCGGCGGGTGGCGGTCGCGACCGTGCTGGTCATGGAGCCGGAGATCCTCGTGCTGGACGAGCCGTCGTCCAACCTGGACCCGGCCGCGCGCAGGGAACTGGCCGAGATCCTGCGCTCGCTGGAGGTGACCGTGCTCATGGTGACGCACGACCTGCCGTACGCGCTGGAGCTGTGCGAGCGCTCGCTCATCCTGTCGGGCGGCGTGATCGCCGCCGACGGGCCCACGCGCGCGCTGCTCGCCGACCCCGACCTGCTCGCCGCGCACCGCCTTGAGCTGCCGTACGGCTTCGCTATACCCGCGGAACGTGGATGATGATCAGCCGGTCGCCGGCCTGCAGGGTCTGGGCCTGAGGGTCGGCGTAGGTCAGCAGGTCGCCGCCACGGGCCACGGCGACGACCATGCCGTCGCACTCGGCCGGCTCCTTGCCCACCTCGTCGGCGGTGACGGCGCGTTCGTACAGGTCCAGGCCCTTGCCGAAGACCAGGAAGTCCTCGATGAGCGCGCTGATCGCCGGGCTCTGCGTCGCCACGCCCAGCATCCGGCCGGCGGCCTCGGAGGAGGTGATGACCACGTCGGCGCCGCTCTGCCTGACCAGCGGGTCGTTCTCGGCCTCCCGTACCGCCGCGACGATGGTCGCCGACGGGTTGAGGCTGCGCGCCGTGAGCGTGACCAGGGCCGCGGTGTCGTCGCGCTGGACGGCGATGATGACCTGGGCGGCCGTCCTGATGCCGGCGCGGTTGAGCACCTCGCTGCGGGTGGCGTCGCCCTGCACTCCCACGAACCCGTCCGCGGTCGCCTCCTCGACCAGCGCGCGGACCGGGTCGATCACCACGATCGACTCCTTCGTGCGCTCGTTCTCCAGCAGCGTGCGGATCGCCGAGCGGCCCTTGGTGCCGTAGCCGATGATCAGCGTGTGATCGTGCAACCTGGACCTCCAGCGTCTGATCCGGAAAACGTCGCGGGTGCGTTTGGTGAGCACCTCAAGCGTGGTGCCGACCAGGATGATCAGGAAGGCCACGCGCAGCGGGGTCACCGCCACGATGTTGACGATCCGGGCGGTGTCGGTGACCGGGGTGATGTCGCCGTATCCGGTGGTGGAGAGCGAGACGGTCACGTAGTAGAGGGCATCGAGCAGCGAGACGGCGCCGTCGGCGTTGTCGTGGTAGCCGTCCAGATCGACCGCCACCAGCAGGAACATGGCGGCGAGCACGCCCAGGGCCATCGCCATGCGCCGCAGGACCGCGCGCAGAGGGCTCATCGGCGCGGAGGGCAGCTGAACGCCCGGCTCCGCCTCATCCTCCCGCATAGGGGCTGATCGTAGTTTGTGCATGCCCGCTTATCGGGGATGTCCAAGTACAGTGGCTCATCGAGGAGGGGCCGAACATGAAGCTGCGGCTTGCGCGACACTCGATGGGCGATGCCGTGGTGGTGGCCGTCGAGGGTGAACTCGATCTGTTCACCGCGCCCTTCCTGCGCGACGAGGTGCGCGATGCCATCAAGCAGGACAGTGCGCGGCTGGTGCTCGACCTGCAACAGTTGTCGTTCATGGACTCCAGCGGGCTGTCGGTGCTGATCGAGGCGTGGCGGCTGGCGACCGGCGAGGGCGGCGGCGTGTCCCTGGCCGCCCCGCAGGCGCCCGTGGCCCGCATCCTGCGTACCACCGGCCTTGACCGGCGGATCAAGGTCTACACCGACGTCGACAGCGCCGTCGGCGGCATGTGACCGCGAATTAACCCACCCCGAGTAGAACTTCATTCGGTTGTCGGGTTAGGGTCCGGGATATGGACGTCAACGGATCTGCAGCAATCATCTCCGGCGGTGCCAGCGGCCTCGGTGAGGCCACCGCCCGCGAGCTGGCCGCCCACGGCGCGACCGTGGTCATCGCCGACCTCAACGAGGAGCGCGGCAAGGCCATCGCCGACGAGCTCGGCGGAGTCTTCGTCAAGACCGACGTGTCGGACGAGGAGCAGGTGCAGGCGGCGGTGGACGCCGCCGTGGCGACCGGCAAGCCGGTCCGTGTGATCGTGAACAGCGCCGGCATCGGCTGGGCCGAGCGGACCGTCAACCGCGACGGCGCGCCGCACAGCCTCGGCAGCTACCGCAAGGTCATCGAGGTGAACCTGATCGGCACGTTCAACCTCATGCGCATCGGCGCGGCCGCCATCGCCAAGACCGAGCCCGCCTCCGAGGACGGTCACCGCGGTGTCGTCATCAACACCGCCTCCGTGGCGGCGCTGGAGGGCCAGACGGGTCAGCTCGCCTACTCCGCCTCCAAGGGCGGCATCGTGGGCATGACGGTCCCGGCCGCGCGCGACCTGGCGGCGATCGGCGTACGCGTGAACACGGTCTGCCCCGGCATCATCGACACCCCGATCTACGGCTTCTCGCCGAACTCGGAGGAGTTCAAGGCCAAGCTGGTGGCTCCGGTGGTCTTCCCGAAGCGCATGGGCCGTCCCGACGAGTTCGCCCACCTGGTCCGCTCGCTGATCGAGAACGACTACATGAACGCCGAAGTCGTCCGCTTCGACGGCGGCATCCGCTTCCAGCCCAAGTGAGGTCGCGTGTCTGACTCTGAGGTTCTCGTCGAGGAATCCGGCAACGTCGCCGTCATCACGATCAACCGGCCGCGGGCCCGCAACGCCGTCAACGGCGCGGTGGCCCGCGGCATCGCCGCGGCGCTGGACGAGCTCGACGCCCGCGCCGACATCTCGGCCTACGTCCTGACCGGGGCGGGCGGCACCTTCTGCGCGGGAATGGACCTCAAGGGCTTCCTGTCCGGCGACTTCCCGGTGGTCGAGGGCCGCGGCTTCGGCGGTCTGGCCGAGGCGCCGCCGAAGAAGCCGCTGGTCGCCGCCGTCGAGGGGTACGCGCTGGCCGGCGGGTTCGAGCTTGCGCTGTCCTGCGACGTGATCGTCGCCTCCGAGGAGGCCAAGTTCGGGCTGCCCGAGCCCAAGCGCGGCCTGGTGGCCGGCGCCGGCGGCGTCATGCGGCTGCCCCGCCGCATCCCCTACCACGTGGCCATGGAGATCGCCCTGACCGGCGACCACTACCCGGCCGCCCGCCTGTACGAGCTGGGCCTGGTCAACCGGATCACCCCGGCGGGCGGCGCCCTTGACACGGCGCTGGAGCTGGCCGGGAAGATCGCCGCGAACGCCCCGCTGGCGCTGGCGGCCACCAAGAAGGTGATCATCGAGTCGCAGGACTGGTCGCTGGAGGAGATGTTCACCAGGCAGGGCGCGATCGTCGGGCCGGTGTTCGGCTCGAAGGACGCGATGGAGGGCGCCGCGGCCTTCGCCGAGAAGCGCGCCCCCCACTGGAAGGGCGAGTAGCACAGAGGGCCCTCTCCGTTGAGAAGGGGGCCCTCTACGCATGCGTGGCGATTCCTGCGTACGGTAAAAGAGAAGTCAGTCGACCCCGCAGGAGCGCGCATGAACGGCCAGCCCGAAGGACGGTCCCGCTTCCGTGGCACGCTCGCCGAAGCCGCGGGTGCCGTGATCTTGCTTGTCGTGGCGGTCGCCGCCATGTGGGCCATCGAGGTCGCGGACTACGTCCTGCCGGCCAACCTCGACGACTACGGCATCGCCGGCTGGCAGCCCTCCGGTCTGGTCGGGATCCTGTTCGCGCCGTTCCTGCACGTGGGCTTCGGCCATCTGATGGCCAACTCGCTGCCGTTGCTCATCCTGGGCTTCCTGGCGGCGGTGCGCGGGCTGGGCCGGTTCGTGGCGGCCACCCTGCTGATCATCCTGATCGGCGGGCTCGGCACCTGGCTGACCACCCCGATCGGGACCGTCGCGGTGGGCGCCAGCGGCCTCATCTTCGGCTATTTCGGCTATGTGGTGGCCCGCGGGATCTTCGACCGCAGCATCCTCGACATCGTCATCGCGGTGGGCGTGGCGATCGCCTACTACTCGATGCTGCTCGGCGTGCTGCCGAACCAGCCCGGCATCTCCTGGCAGGGCCACCTGTTCGGCCTCATCGCCGGTGTGGTGTCGGCGTGGGTGCTGCGCCGGCGCCGCAACTCCCTCACCGCCTACTAGTGCACCAGGTCCTTGGTCCGCTCGGCGGGCGAGTGGGACAGCAGCCGGTCGATCCACGCCAGCCCGATCGCGGAGGCCACGAAGGCCAGGTGGATGAACGTCTGCCACATGATCTTGTTGTCGGGGATCCAGCGCGCCTGGATGAACGTCTGCAGCAGGTGCACCGACGAGATGCCGATGATCGCGGTGCCCAGCTTGACCTTGAGCACGTTGGCGTTGACGTGGGAGAGCCACTCGGGCTCGTCGGGGTGCCCGTTGAGGTTGATCCGTGAGACGAACGTCTCATAGCCGCCGACGATGACCATGATGAGCAGGTTGGAGATCATCACGACGTCGATCAGCGCGAGCACGGAGAGCATGACGATGACCTCCATGCTCGGCGGCTCGCCCTCGGTCAGCTTGGAGAAGCTCGCCGCGACCGGCGAATGGCCGGGATCGCCGGTGGCGACCGTCTGGATCAGGTGCCACAACTCGACCAGGAACTGCCACACGTAGACGCCCTGCGCCACGATCAGCCCCAGGTAGAGCGGCAACTGGAGCCAGCGGCTGGCGAACATCAGGTACCCCAGGCCCAACGGCCGTGTGGGATGGGACGTCACTCCGGTCAACCCCCGTCACGTGCGTGCGTTCTCGCACAACTTTACGGAATCTCGACATCACTGGTCGCCGCGGGGGTTTTCCGGCAAGAATGTTTCCTGTGGCAACCCTGGGATCCCTGGAACGCGCGATCATGGACGTGTTGTGGGACGCCCGTAAACCGCTGCTCGTCAGGGAAGTCCTGGCCAGGCTGAACAAGGACAGGGCGCTGGCCTACACCACCGTTCAGACCGTGGCCGAGCGGTTGCTGAAGAAAGGGTTGCTGGTGCGCACGCCGTACCGTAACGCCTTCAGGTACGCGGCCGTGCACAGCAGGGACGAGCACGTCACCAGGCTGATGCTCGAAGCCCTCTCGGCCAGCACCGACAGGCTGCCGGTGCTGGCGCGCTTCGCGCAGAGCGTCGAGGACGCCGACGCCCTCGCCCTGCTGGAGGAACTGGCCAGGCGGACGGGTCAGAGGCGCTCGACCACGTAGTCGACGCAGGTCGTCAGCGCCTCGATGTCGGCCGGGTCGATGGCGGGGAACATCGCCACGCGCAGCTGGTTGCGGCCGAGCTTGCGGTAGGGCTCGGTGTCGACGATGCCGTTGGCGCGCAGCGTCTTGGCGACCGCGGCGGCGTCGACGTCGTCGCTGAAGTCGATGGTGCCGACGACCTGCGAGCGGAACTCGGGCGCGGCGAACGGCGTCGCGAAGGAGGACTTCTCCGCCCACGTGTACAGGCGCTGGGACGAGTCGGCGGTGCGGGCGGTGGTCCAGGCCAGGCCGCCGTTGGCGTTCATCCACTCGATCTGGTCGGCCAGCAGGAACAGCGTGGCCACCGACGGGGTGTTGTAGGTCTGGTCCTTCGCCGAGTTGTCGATGGCGACCGGCAGGCTGAAGAACTCGGGCACGTAGCGGCCGGAGGCGGCGATCTCCTCGACGCGGGCCAGCGCGCGCGGCGACATGATCGCGATCCACAGGCCGCCGTCGGAGGCGAAGCTCTTCTGCGGGGCGAAGTAGTAGACGTCGGTCTCGGCGATGTCGACGGGCAGCCCGCCGGCGCCGGAGGTGGCGTCGACCAGCACCAGCGAGTCGTCGGAGCCGACCCGCCCGATCGGCATCGCGACGCCGGTCGAGGTCTCGTTGTGCGTCAGGGCGTAGACGTCGACGCCCTCTTCGAGCACGGCCTCCGGGTGGGTGCCGACCTCGGACTTGATGATCGTCGGGTCGCCGAGCCAGGGCGCCTTGCTGACGACGGCGCCGAACTTGGAGGAGAACTCGCCGAACGACAGGTGCTGCGATCTCTCGCGCACCAGGCCGAAGGCGGCGATGTCCCAGAACGCGGTGGTGCCGCCGTTGCCCAGCACGACCTGATAGCCCTCGGGCAGCGAGAACAGGTCCGCGAGGCCGGAGCGCACGCGGCCGACCAGGCTCTTGACCGGCTTCTGGCGGTGGGAGGTCCCCATGACGCTCGCTCCGGCGGAGGCGAGCGCGGCCAGCTGCTCGGGACGAACCTTCGAGGGCCCGCAGCCGAAACGGCCGTCGGCGGGCTTGATGTCAGCGGGAATCACGATGTCAGCCACCTGCATAAGCGTACTGAGCCGTGACGGATGGCTTGGCCCGGGTCCGGGATTTGAGACGTTCCGAAGGCCTGACGTACGGCTGCCACGGCGGCAGCCGTACGAAGCAGGCTTCAGATGAGGCCGGCGACCTCGGAGGCTCCGGGCACGTCGCTCAGGGGGCGGGTGGCCGGGCCGGTGTAGTTCGCGCTGGGGCGGACGAGCCTGCCCGTGCGCTTCTGCTCCAGGATGTGCGCGGCCCAACCGGCCGTGCGGGCGCAGGTGAACATGGAGGTGAACATGTGCGAGGGCACCTCGGCGAAGTCGAGGACGACAGCGGCCCAGTACTCCACGTTGGTGGCCAGAACCCGGTCGGGCTTGCGGGCGTGCAGCTCTTCGAGCGCCGCCGTCTCCAGCGCCTGCGCGACCTCGTAGCGGGGCGCGTCGAGCTCCTTGGCGGTACGGCGCAGCACCCGCGCACGCGGGTCCTCGGCACGGTAGACGCGGTGACCGAAGCCCATGAGGCGGTTGCCCTTGTCCAGCTCGCTCTGGACGTACTTCTTGGCGTCGCCGAGCTGCTCGACGCCTTCGATCATGTGCAGCACGCGGGCGGGGGCGCCACCGTGCAGGGGACCGGACATGGCGCCCACGGCGCCGGAGAGAGCGGCGGCCACGTCGGCGCCCGTGGAGGCGATGACGCGGGCGGTGAACGTGGAGGCGTTCATGCCGTGCTCGGCGGCGGAGGTCCAGTAGGCGTCGATGGCCTTGACGTGCTTGGGATCAGGTTCGCCGCGCCAGCGGACCATGAACCGTTCGACGATGGTCTTCGCCTCGTCGACGCGGCTCTGCGGCACCATCGGCAGGCCGAGGCCGCGCGCCGACTGCGCCACGAAGGAGAGGGCCATGACGGAGGCGCGGGCGAGGTCGTCGCGTGCCTGGTCGTCATCGATGTCGAGCAGCGCCTTGAAGCCATAGGCGGGAGCCAGCATGGCCAGGGCGCTCTGTACGTCTACGCGGATGTCACCGGAGTGAACGGGGATCGGGTACGGCTCCGCCGGGGGTAGACCCGGCTGGAACTTGTTGTCGACCAGCAGGCCCCAAACGTGCCCGAACGGGACACGGCCGACCAGCTCCTCGATGTCGACGCCCCGGTATCGAAGGGCGCCCCCCTCTTTGTCCGGTTCCGCGATCTCGGTCTCGAAAGCTACTACGCCTTCGAGGCCGGGTTTGAAGTCGGACATTCTCGGCCGCCTCCCTTTCTTGATGTCGAGATACCGGCGCGTCAATTTAACCCCCTGCCGTCCAGTGCTTCGTCTTCGGGCACGCCGAAACGCAATCACCGCTGGTGGGGGCGGTTGTGTGGGATCGCCACCAAGCGCGCAAGAATACCGTCTCGTGGATGCCACCTCGCTGTCAGGGCTGCGCCGCTCGTACGAAGGCGAGCCCCTGCTGGAAGCCAACGTCGCCGCCGACCCCATCGCCCAGTTCACCGTCTGGTTCCAGGAGGCGCTCGACGCCGGCCTGCCCGAGCCCAACGCCATGGTCGTCGCCACCGCCTCTGCGGGCGGGCGGCCAAGCGCCCGAACGGTCCTGCTCAAGGGCTACGACGAGGACGGTTTCGTCTTCTTCACCAACTACGAGTCCCGCAAGGGCCGCGACCTGGCCGAGAACCCGCGCGCGTCGCTGCTGTTCCCCTGGCACCCGATCCGCCGCCAGGTGCGCGTCGAGGGCTCCGTCGTACGGCTGTCGCACGAGCGCTCGGCCGAATACTTCAAGTCCCGCCCGTACGGCTCCCGCATAGGCGCCTGGGCCTCCAGGCAGTCGGCCGTGGTCCGATCCAGGGAGGATCTGGACCGGCGCTACGACGAACTGGCCGCCCGCTGGCCGGAGGATCCGCCGGTGCCCGACTTCTGGGGCGGCTATCTGGTGGTGCCCAGCGAGATGGAGTTCTGGCAGGGCCAGCTGGACCGTCTGCACGACCGGCTCCGCTACCGGCGCGCGCACCCCGGCTGGGAGCTGGAGAGACTTGCCCCTTAATGTGCCTTAGGTGGCATTCGGGGATTTGATCAAAAGGTACCTTGTCGACACCCGGCCACTGCAGGTCCCCGCCTACCGGCGGCTTTGGATCGGCCAGACCGTCTCCCACGTCGGTCTGGGCGTGACCGTGGTGGCCGCGAGCCAGCAGGTGTGGGTGCTCACCCACTCCTCCCTCTGGGTCGGCTTCCTCAGCCTCGCCAACCTCGTTCCCCTCGTCGTCTTCGGTCTGTGGGGCGGCGCCGTCGCCGACGCCATGGACCGGCGCAAGCTGCTGCTGATCGGCTCGCTCATCGCCTGGGCGAGCACCCTGCTCATCCTCCTGCAGGCCCTGCTGGACCTGCGCAACGTCTACCTGCTCCTGGGCCTGATGGCGGTCAACGCGACGGGCTTCGCCATCACCTCGCCCACCAGGGGCGCCATCATCCCGAGGATCCTGCCACCGGAGCGCGTACCGGCGGCCAACGCCCTGCAGTCGCTCGTCTTCAGCGTGGGCGCGGTCGCCGGGCCGATGCTGGCCGGCGTGGTGATGGCCGCCTCCGGGTTCGCGGCCGCGTACGCGATCGACGCGGTGTTGTTCAGCGCCGGGCTCTACGCCGCGATCAAGCTGCCGCCGCTGCCGCCCGTCGGCGAGGTCACCCGGCCCGGCGCGCGGGCCGTCCTGGACGGGCTGCGCTACATCCTGGTCACGCCGGTGCTGCTCATGTCGTTCGTCGTGGACATCATCGCGATGGTGTTCGCGCTGCCCAGGGCGCTGTTCCCCGAGCTGGCCGCCACCCGGTTCGGCGGCTCGGAGCTGGCGCTCGGCTGGCTCAACGCGGCCATGGCGCTCGGGTCGTTCGCCGGCGCGCTGTTCTCCGGCTGGGTCGGCCGGGTCAGCAGGCAGGGGCTCGCGCTCGTCGTCGTCATCGCCCTCTGGGGCCTGTCGGTCGCGGCCGCCGGGCTGGCGCAGTCGCTCTGGCTGGTGGTGGTGTTCCTGGCGCTGGGCGGGGCGGCCGACGTGGTGTCGTCGGTGTGGCGGCAGTCGATCCTGCAGCTCTACGCGCCCGACGAGATGCGCGGCAGGCTGCAGGGCGTCTTCATGGTGGTGGTCGCCGGCGGGCCGCGGCTGGGTGACGTGCGCGCCGGGGCGACCGCGACGGTGTTCGGGCTGGCCGGGGCCTGGATCGGCGGCGGTCTCGCGTGCGCGGTGGCGGTGTTGCTGGTGGGGCTGGCGGTGCCCGGATTCAGGAACTACCGCTCGCAACGGCGGTGATCGGGAAGGAACCGGGCCGCACTATTGTTCCCGTCCTTTGCCATCGTCGGTCGATCTCCCAATAGGGTTCCCTTTGACCTCTGTGCCCGCCGCGGACGGGCTCAGTCCCCGCCGGACCGGCGTAGCATCAAGATGGGAGGAGCCTTGACCGCACACGGCCTGATCGACACCACGGAGATGTATCTCCGCACGATCTACGAACTCGAAGAGGAGGGCATCGTCCCTCTTCGCGCCCGCATCGCCGAGCGGCTCCAGCAGAGCGGCCCGACAGTGAGCCAGACCGTCGCCCGGATGGAACGTGACGGCCTGGTGAAAGTCGAAGGCGATCGCCACCTCGCCATGACCGACCTCGGCCGGACCCTGGCCACGCGCGTCATGCGCAAGCACCGTCTCGCCGAATGTCTGCTGACCCAGGTCATCGGGCTGCCGTGGGAGGAGGTGCACATCGAGGCCTGCCGCTGGGAACACGTCATGTCGGAGTCGGTGGAGAGCCGCCTGGTCACGCTGCTCGACAACCCCACGGTCTGCCCGCACGGCAACCCCATCCCCGGGCTGGCCGAGCTTGGCGCGCACGAAGCGGATGAAGCAGCAGATAAGCCCCTGGAGGCCATGGCCGATCTTGCCGGACCCCGCGATATGGCGGTTGTCGTGCGGCGAATTAGCGAACAAGTGCAAAGCGATCCCGCTGTGATGCTTAAACTCAAGCAAGTTGGGATACAACCCGGACGCGAGGTGACGCTCGCGGCGAGCGACGACGGTGTGCGGGTGACAGGTGACGGAGACGCGAACGGAACTCCCGCGGAACTTCCGCGTGAGGTTGCCGCGCACGTTTTCGTCTCCAGGCGCTGACGCGCGAGCTTCTGCTTGGTTGAATCCCTCAAGGGAGAACCCTCCACTCCCCCCGGCCATGACTGTTGCAGGAGCGCCCGTGGTTCGCTTTTCGCATAAGCCTCCCCGAGGAGTGGTCTCCGGATGAAGCGATGGGGGGATCTGTCACCAGACGCGGCTGATCATTTGGCAGCCGGGTCGGTGCTGGATCACGCGGAGATGGCCGTCGTCGTGACGGACAGGTTCAGCAACCTGCTCTACTGGAACCCCTTCGCGGAGAAGCTGTTCGGCCGCCCCGGCAAGTCGTCGAGCAGGGAGACGTCCGTCCTGTCCCTCGGGATCATGGAGAAGGACCACCCGCTCGCGATCGAGCTGGCCAAGCACGTGCTCAAGGGTGGCGTGTGGGAGGGCACCTTCGACGTACGGCGCGGCGACGGCACCATCGTCTACGTCCGGGCGCAGGCGGTGCCGCTGCGCCACCCGTCCGGCTCGGTGACCGGCATCGTCATCACCGCCCGCGAGGCCCTGCGCAGCAACGAGCGCGAGAAGGACCGCTTCGGCCTGCTGGAGCGCATCGGCGAACGGCTGGCCGGCTCCCTCTACGTCGAGGAGACGCTGAAGCGGGTCGCCGAGATGCTGGTCCCGCAGTTCGCCGACCACTGCTTCATCGAGCTGATGGAGGGCGAGCGCCTGGTGCGCCGCGTCTCCCAGCACGTGCAGGGCTGGACCCCGCCGCCGGGCACGTGGAAGCCGGTGGGCGCGGAGATCCGCTACCCCTCCGGCCACTACGCCGACACCGCGATGCGCCGCCAGGAGACGATCCTGGTCGAGGACTTCGCCACCAGCAGCTTCCCCGCTCCCCACGAGGGCAGCGCCCAGCTGTGCGGCGAGGTCGGCATGACCTCCGCCATCGTCGCCCCGCTGTGCGTGCGCGGGGAGACGCTCGGCCTGATGTACCTGGGGCTGTCCAACCTCACCGACCGCCGCAGCCCCCACTACGACGCCTTCGACCGCGACTTCGTCGGGGCCATCGCCACCCGCGTCGCGCTCGCGATCGACAACGCGCTGCTGTTCGAGGAGGAGCGGCACACCGCCGAGTCCTTCCAGAAGCACCTGCTGCCGCGCGCGCTGCCGCAGCTCGACGGCCTGGAGATCGCCGTCCGCTACTACCCGGCGGCCCCGCTGGCCTCCCACGGCCAGGGCATCCAGACCCAGGTGGGCGGCGACTGGTACGACGTGATCCCGCTGTCGGCGGGCCGGGTCGGCATCGTCATCGGCGACGTCGAGGGCCGGGGCGCCAAGGCCGCGGCCATCATGGGCCAGCTGCGCGCCGCGCTGCGCGCCTTCGCCCAGGACGACAAGTCGCCCGCCGACATCCTGGCCAGGCTCGACGAGTGGACCCGCATCATCGCCACCCCCGAGCAGGACGACAACGGCACCGAGGTGAGCATCCCGCCGATCGTCACCTGCCAGTACCTCGTCTACGACGCGTGGTCGCGTCAGCTGTCCTTCGCCAACGCCGGCCACGCGCCGCCGCTGCTGCTGGTCGACGGCCAGTGCCTGGAGATGGACATCGAGGAGGTCGGCCAGCCGCTCGGAGTGCGGGCCAAGAACCTGCACGCCGACCTGGTCTACAAGGAGGAGACCCGCACGCTGCCGCCCGGCGCCGCGCTGCTGCTCTACACCGACGGGCTCGTCGATCGCCGCCCCACTCGCGACGGCCGCGTCCCGACCGACGAGGAGACGCTGGGAATCCTCTGCGAGAAGCTGGCCAAGGCCACCGGCGACGACGTCGAGCGGGTCGCCGACGCCGCCACGGTCGCGGTGCCCGGCGAGATCGACGACGACATGGCGATCCTGGTGCTGCGCTCCAGCGACATCGACCTGGACGTCGAGGAACGCACGTTCCCCGCGCAGCCGATCATGGTCGGCGAAGCGCGGCGGATGGCCGCCGAGGCCTTCACCGGCTGGAACGTGCCCGAAGAGCGCGCCGAGCTGGCCTGCCTGCTGGTCTCGGAAGTCGTCACGAACGTGGTGCTGCACGCGGCCACCGCGAGCGTGCCGCGCCGGGAGTTGGTGGTCGAGGGGCCGCCGCTGCCGTTCGAGGAGTCCTGGGACGTACCGTTCGAGGACGAGGTCATGGGCGACAAGGAGTTCACGCTCCGGCTGCGCAGGGGCGAGGAGTCGGTCTGGGTCGAGGTGTTCGACCAGGACCTGCGCCTGCCGCGCATCCGCAGCGCGGGCGAGAACGACGAGGGCGGGCGCGGCCTCTACCTGGTCGACCAGCTCGCCAAGCGGTGGGGCTCACGCCCGACCAGGGAAGGCAAAGCGGTCTGGTTCGAGATTCCCACGCGCAGCCGCTGAGTGGTTGACTCGTCGGCATGGAGCTGGCCTTCGAACGCCGTGGCGCGGGCGCGCCGCTGATCCTCATCCACGGCATCGGGCACCACTGGCAGGCCTGGTTGCCGGTGCTCGACCGGCTCGCCGCCGCTCACGACGTGATCGCGATCGACCTGCCCGGCTTCGGGGTCTCGCCGGGGTTGCCGGACGGCACGCCGTACACCGCCGAGTCGCTCGCGGACGCCGTGGAGTCCTTCTGCGCGCTGATGGGGGTGCGCGAGCCGCACGTCGCGGGCAACTCGCTCGGGGGCTACATCGCGCTGGAGCTGGCTTCGCGCGGAGTCGTCCGTACGGCTGCCGCCCTCTCGCCGGCCGGCTTCTGGTCGCGCCCGGAGCTGGTGTGGTGCCAGACGGCGCTGCGCGCGCTGCGTTCGACGGCCCGGTCGCTGCCGTACGAGCAGGCGGCCAGGGCGGCGGAGAACCCGCTCGGCCGGGCGATGTCGGCGGGCCTGCTGGTCGCCCACCCGTCGCGGCTGACGCCGACCGCGCTGATGGCGGCCACGCAGGCGCTGGCCGGGGCGGCCGGGTTCGACGAGACGCTGGAGTCGTTCACCAACCTCATGCCGCCCGCTCCGCCCAAGACGCCGATCACGATCGCGTGGGGCGAGCACGACCGGCTGCTCCCGCGCCGGCAGGCGGTGCGCGCGGCCAAGTGGTCGGGGCAGCGGGTGAAGCTGCTCAAGGGCTGCGGGCACCTGCCGATGAGCGACGACCCCGGCCTGGTGGCCCGCGTCATCCTCGAGTCCTGCTGAAACAAGCGCGCTTTCCTGACTCGGCTCGTAAACTGAGGGTGATCACTCGGGGACGCACGCCTGACGAGCCGGCAGGACGTGATGGCGCACTTCGTGGACGATTCCTGGCGACACCTGGTCATGGACGACTGCCTGCTGCGCGAAGGCGAGCAGGAGCTGCCGATCGTGGTGCTGCTCGGCCCGCCGGGCACGGGCAAGGGCGCGCTGGCCTCGGACCTCCGTGACAGCGTGGCGGTGGAGCCCGCGTCACCGGGTGTCCGGGTGAGTCTGCGCGATCAGGACGACGAGCATCTGCCGGTGTCGCGGATCGTCGCGCGTGTGGCCCACGGGCTGATGCGGAGTTCCCGCGTGAAGTTGCCCAGGGTCGTGTTCACCCTGCACGTGCTGGCGTTGCGGCCGGGTGAGCGCCCGGACCACGAGGTGGAGGCGGAGCTCGACCGGCTGGTCGACGGCACGGCGCCCAATCCGCCGGAGTTCCTGGGCCCGCTGCGCGAGCTGCTCGGGCTGGTTCCGCGGGTCGGGCCGTTTCTGGCGGTCGGCGTGTCGTTGCTCGGGCTGACGCTGGGGCGCGAGCGGATCGCGGTCAGGCAGCTCAACCGCAAGGGCAGGACGTGGCTGACCGCGCAGCTTCCCGAGGGCAACCTGGTGACCCTGGCCAGACAGCACCAGCGCGGGGGCGCCGACCTGGCGGGTGCGCCCGCGCTGGTCCTGTGCCAGGCGCTCCTCGCCGACCTGCGCGAGGAGTACGCCAGGCCGGGACGGCATCCGCGCAACTGCCTGCTGGTGCTGGAGGGCGCCGAGACCGTGGGCGGCCGGGCGTTCCTCAAGGCGCTCAGGCCGGCCAAGGGCGACGACCCGCTGGTGGTCGTGGCGACCGCGCGATCCTGGGTGCCGGTCGGCGGCGCGTGGGCGCGGCCCGGCCTGGGCACGGCCGGCAGGCCGCAACCGCCCACGCTGCCCGAGGCCGGCCACTCCGGCTGGCTCGCCCACCGGGCCGAAGGCGAGGACCGGTGGTGGTATCCGGTGCTGATGCCGCCGCTGCCCGCGCTGGAGAGCGGGCGGCGCTACGCCGGCGCGATCGACCGGCTCACCGGCGGGCACCGGCAGACCGCCCTGGAACTGCTCGACTGGGCCGGATCGGCGCCCGACGACGACGCGTTCCGCTCGATCCTTCACCAGAAGGAGGCGCTGCGCTGGCCCGGGTGGCTGCACCTGCCGGACCGCGACCACCTGTCCGGCTGGGCGGCGGCGCGGCACGTGGAGGACGCGGAGAACGCGCTCAGCGCCCGGCCGAACCTGCGCGACCGGCTGGCCGACGCCCTCTGGCTGACGCACGACCGCGAGCTGGGCACGGTCATCCACCCCTGGCTGAGGCGGCTGCTGCTGCACCGGCTCAGCCAGGAGCAGTGGGACCAGGCGCACGAACTGCTGGAGTCCTTCCGCCGCGACCGGGAGGCGGAAGGCTTCTACCACGCCCTGGCCCGCGTACGGCCCGGCGACGCCGGAGGGCACCTGGCCCGCGTGACCGCCTGGCTGGACGGGCGGTTCGACGAGCTCGACGGGCGGGGCAAGCTGCCGGAGTGGATCGCCGAGTTCAACCTGGTGACCACGGCTCCGAGCCGGCTGCCGCTTGAGCAGGACCTGGAGGACCTGTACGACTCGCTGGTGACCGGCTCGGCGAAGGGGCCCGGCGACTGGAGGGCGCGGATCAGGACCCTGGTCGTGGACCGCTGGTTCTGGAACGACCCCCTCCTCGACCCCTCGGGACGGCGGCGCGCGGACATCGCGTACGGCCTGATGGAGCTGCGCGATCGCTCGAAGGCGAGCAAGTCCGTGCTGAAGCGGGAGGCGGACCGGTATGTCACGTCCTGATCGGGTCCTGAAGTCCTTCACCCGGGCGCGGCGCCGGCGGCGGATCGTCCTGGTGGCCTCGATCGCGGCGCTGGCGCTGGTGGCGGGCGTGGTGGTGAGCATCGTGCTGCGGACCGCGCCGCTGACCGACGATCCCGGCGCGTTCGGCGAGGACCTGACCGAGGTGATGGAGCGCATCCGGCTGGAGAACGCCGAGGTCGAGAAGAGGCATCCGGCCGCGCACGTCACGATCGTCGCGCTGCTGCCGATGTCGGGGGAGGTGCCGGAGATCTCGATGTCGCGCCAGACCATCCGGCACGGGTTGCAGGGCATCCATCTGGCCCAGCTCTGGCGTAACCGGCTGGAGCAGTCGCCCCCGTACATCAAGGTGCTGGTGGGGAGCAACGGACCGGACGACTGGGCGGCGACCTTCGCCGACCTCGAACGGCGGGCGGTGGGCGAGCGCATCGTGGCCGTGACCGGGCTGGGCGCGAGTACGGAGAGCACGCGCAAGTCGGTCGCCGACCTGAGCGAGCGGTATTACGGGATGTCCGCGGCGGTGATCACCTCCGACGAGTTCGGGCCGTTCAAGGGGCTGGCCAGGGTCGCGCCGCTCAACCGCGACCAGGCCCAGGCGGTGCTGCGGCTGGCCAGGCACACCAACCCGGTTCTGAAGGCGATCGTGGTCAAGGACAGGAACCGGGGCGACAGCTACACCAAGACGCTCGGCGACCACTTCACCCGGGAGCTGGAGGACAAGGAGCTGGAGGAGACGCTCACGTTCGACGCGGGGGCCGGCTCGCCGGGCACGGTGCTGGGGCTCAACGCTGAGCGGATCTGCACCTCGGCGGCCAACACGGTCCTGTACGCGGGCCGCGCGGACCACCTGCCGGCGCTGATGGCCGGGCTGAGCCGGCACGCGAAGTGCGCCGACCGCGGCATCACGGTGATCAGCGGCGACGACGTGGCCGAGCTGACCGGGCCGGTCAAGCAGCCGATGTGGGGCGATCAGGCGATCCGGCTCTTCTACACCGCGCTGGCGCACTCCCAGGGGGTCACGCAGCCGGCCGGGCCGGTCATCGACGACATGAAGAAGCGCTTCGGTGATGGGAGCCCGACCGCCTACCGCGCTCTCTATCCCAAGGAGTCGCTGGACGACGGCATGGCCATCGTGCACCACGACGCCATGTACCTGGCGATCAGGGCGGTGGAGAAGTTCGCCGGGGAACTGCCGACCGCGCGGGACATCGCCAGCGTGCTGACCAGCGGCACGCTGACGCTTGCGGGCGCCAGCGGGCCGTTCACGATCGGCGACGGCGGCGACCCGGTGGGCAAGAACATCCCGATACTGCAGCTCGGGCCGGACGGCAGCGCGACGTTCTCCCGCTGGGCCGACCCGGCTAGCGCATCGTCTGTCCCCAGACCAGGAGCATGACGATGATGAAGACCAGCATGACGCCGACGTAGCCGACGGGGCCCAGCCGTAAGGAGCGCCGGACACGGTTGAGACCCCAGGCGAACAGCAACGCCAGGAAAACCAGGAGGATCAGGCCGCCGTCCATAGGGCCAGTATGGCCAATTTTTCTGCTTAAAAGCCGAAAGAGCGGCCGATGATCTCCTTCATGATTTCGGTGGTCCCGCCGTAGATCGTCTGCACGCGGCTGTCCAGCCACGCCTTGGCCACCGGGTACTCCATCATGTAGCCGTAGCCGCCGTGCAACTGCAGGCAGCGGTCGATGACCTTGTTCTGCAGCTCGGTCGTCCACCACTTGGCCTTGGCCGCGTCGACGACCGAGAGCTCCTTCTTGTTGAGCGCCAGCACGCACTTGTCCACGTAGTGGCGGGCGATCTCGACCTCGGTGGCCAGCTCGGCCAGCACGAACCGGGTGTTCTGGAACTTGCCGATGTTGCGGCCGAACGCCTGGCGGTTCTTGCAGTACTCGATCGTCATCTCCAGTACGGCTTCCGCCGCCCCCACCGCCACCACCGCGATCGACAGGCGTTCCTGCGGCAGGTTGTTCATCAGCTGGAAGAAGCCCTCGCCCTCGTTCGGGCCGAGCCGGTTGGACACCGGCACCCGGACGTTGTCGAAGAACAACTCGGCGGTGTCCTGCGCCTTGAGCCCGACCTTCTCCAGGTTGCGGCCCCGGCTGAAGCCGTCCATGCCGCGTTCGACGACGAGCAGCGTGGTGCCGCGGGCGCCCTCGTCCGGATCGGTCTTGGCGACGATGACGACCAGGTCGGAGTTGATGCCGTTGGTGATGAACGTCTTCTGGCCGTTGACGACGTAGTGGTCGCCGTCGCGGATCGCGGTCGTGCGGATGCCCTGAAGGTCGCTGCCGGCTCCCGGCTCGGTCATGGCGATCGCGGTGATCAGCTCGCCGCTGACGAAGCCGGGCAGCCAGCGCTGCTTCTGCTCCTCGTCGGTCAGCTCCACCAGGTAGGGCGCCACGACGTCGTTGTGCAGGCCCCAGCCGAGGCCGGACGCGCCGGTCCTGATGATCTCCTCGGTGATGATCGCGTTGTAGCGGAAGTCGGTGATGCCGGCGCCGCCGTACTCCTCGGGGACGGCGAAGCCGAACATGCCGATCTCCCCGGCCTTCTTCCAGACCTCCCGGGGGACGATGCCGTCCTTCTCCCACTGGTCGTGGTGGGGGAGGACCTCGCGGGTCATGAACTCGCGGACGGTCTCCTGGAAGAGCAGGTGCTCGTCGTCGAAGAGGTCTCGCTGCATGTGTTCGCCTCCAACTCGGATGGATGGGCAACAGAATACGATTCTGTTACTCGGAGGTATACCCGCTTTCCCACCGTACGGGGCGGCAATGGGGCCCCGGTAGATTCATCCCCATGTTGCATGGCCGGGGGGATGAACAGACGGCCGTCGAGCGGCTGCTGGACTCGGCCCGCGACGGCGACAGCGGGGTCCTGGTGATCCGCGGCGAGCCAGGCGCCGGCAAGTCCGCGCTGCTCCGGCATGCCGCCGAGCGGGCCGGAGACCTGCGGACCCTGCGCGGGGCCGGTGTGGAGTCCGAGGCCGAGCTGCCGTTCGCCGCACTTCACCTGCTGTTGCGCGGCGAACTCGGCCGCCTGGACGCGCTGCCGCAGGCTCAGGCCGAGGCGCTGCGGGGCGCGCTGGGGCTGGGCGCGCTCGCTCCCGAGAACCGCTTCCTCGTCGGGCTGGCCGTGCTCAGCCTGCTCGCCGAGATCGCCGGGGACGGCTCGCTGCTCTGCGTCGTCGACGACGCGCAGTGGGTCGACCAGGCCTCACTCGACGCGCTCGTCTTCGCCGCCCGGCGGCTCGACGCCGAGGGCATCGCGCTGATCTTCGCCACCCGGGACGCCGCCGAGCCCGCCGGGCTGCCCGAACTCGTGCTGCGCGGCGTCGACCGCGCCGCCGCCACGGCGCTCCTGCCCGCCGACCTTGCGCCCGCCGTGCGCGAGCGCATTCTCGACGAGGCCGACGGCAACCCGCTGGCCCTGCTCGAACTGCCCGCCGTCCTCACCCCCGAGCAGCGGGCCGGCCGACTGGCCCCCTACACCAAGATCCCGGTCACCAGCCGGGTCCGGCAGGCGTTCCTGGGGCAGATCAACGCGCTGCCGGAGGCCGCCCAGCTCGTGCTGGCCGTGCTCGCCGCCGACGACACCGGCTCGCTGGGCGTGGTGTTGCGCGCCTGTGAGGAGTTCGGGGCGGGGATCGAAGACCTGGAGAGCGCGCGGCGGGCCCGGCTCGTCGAGGTCGCCGGGCAGGAGGTGAGCTTCCGCCACCCGCTGATCCGGCCCACGGCCTATCAGAACGTGCCGCTGACGACGGCGCCGGCCGTACACCGGGCGCTGGCGGGTGCGCTCAACGGGCGCGAGCACGCCGACCGCCGGGCGTGGCACCTCGCGGCCGCGACGGCCGCGCCCGACGAGGACGTGGCCGCCGAGCTGGTGCGGGTCGCCGAGCGCGCGCAGACGCGCGCGGGCTATGCCGCCATGGCCGCCGCCTACGAGCGCGCCGCCGAGCTCACTCCCGACCCCGACCTCCGTTCGGTACGGCTGGCCGCCGCGGCAGTGGCCGCCAGCGACGGCGGCCGGTTCGAGCACGCCGACCGGCTGGCCGACCGGGCCAGCGGCATCGGCGACCCGCTCGCGCTCGCCCACCTGCTCCAGGTACGCGCGCACGTGCACGTGCAGCAGGGTGCCTATGCCGAGGCGGCCCGGGTGATCGTCGCGGGTGCCGGGCGGATCGCGCAGCTCGATCCCGAACGGGCCGCCTACCTGTATCTGGAGGCGATCCGCTGCGCGTGGTTCGGTACCGCGGCCGAGCCGGCGCTGCGGGCGGCGGAGCTGATGCCGCCGGTGGACGTGCCGCTGGTGGGCGGGGCGCTCGGAGTGGCGGCGATGATGGGCGGGGAGGTGCCGAAGGCGGTGGCGCTCATGGAACGCCTGCTGGTCGATCCCGATATTTCTGGACTGGGGATTCCGGGGCGGCTCTTCCTCGCGCAGGTGGCGCTGGCGGCCGGACGGCCCTCGCTGGCCGATGAGGTCGCCGCGCGGGCCGTCGCCGACTGCCGGGCGCGGGGGATGGACGGCTGGCTGATCGTCGGGCTGAACGCGCGGATGCAGGCCCTGGCCTGCCTCGGGCGCTACCAGGACATGATCGAGGCGCGGGAGGACGGCACGCCGCTGGTCGGCGACCCCGCGCTGCTGGACGGGCCGCTCGCGTTCGCCCACGCGGAGCTCGGGGACGAGGAACGCGGGCGGAGCGGGGGCGGTGCCTTGGGGGCGTGGGCTCTGGGGCGGCTGGAGCTGGCGCTCGGCCGGCCGGAGGCGGCGCTGAAGGCGATGGAGCCGGTGGCCGGTGCGGCTTATGCGCCGTTCTCCCTCTTCATGCTGCCGGACCGGGTCGAGGCCGCGCTGCGGGTCCGTGACACGGCGACGGCCGAGATGCTGGCGGGGCGGTACACGGAGTGGGCGCAGGCCGTGGGGCTGCCGTCCGCGCTGGCCGTCGCCGCCCGGTGCGCCGCGCTGGTCGCCGATGACGAGGAGCGGTTCGCGCTGGCCGTACAGCTGCATGAGGGGGGTGAGCAGCCGCAGGAGGAGGCGCGCACGCGGCTGCTCTACGGCGAGTGGCTGCGGCGGGCGCGCCGGCGGGCCGAGGCGCGCACGCAGCTGCGGGGGGCTTTGGCGGCCTTCGACGGGCTGGGGATGAGCCTGTGGGCCGAGCGGGCGCGGGCCGAACTGCGGCTCACGGGCGACGTCCCCGCGGCGCCGCGCCGCGCCGACGATCCGCTGAGCGTCCTGACCGCCCAAGAGCGCCAGGTGGTACGGCTGGCCGCCACCGGCGCCTCGAACCGGGACATCGCCGCCCAGCTGTACCTGAGCCCCAGAACGGTCGGATATCACCTGTACAAGGCGTATCCGAAGCTGGGGATCGCCGCCAGGTCGGAGCTGGCGGCGCTGGTCGGCTAGGGCCTGAGCAGGCCGTAGAGGGCGTTGATCTTGGCCTGGTCGGCGATGATCGGGAGCTGGTCGAAGCTGAGCTGCCAGTTCGTCGTGACGCCCCACCGGTCGTCGAGCCGCTCGATGATGCCGAAGCTCATCTTCTGGCCGTGCTTGGGGGTGACCGTGCCGTACCACTCTACGTATGTGGAATTGCCCGCTCTTACTGCCTGGCCGGGCTTCAGTTGGAGTTCGCCGATCTGGGCGAAGAACGCGTTCAGGTAGGCCTGCTTGCCCTGGGTCGTCCTGAGCGCGCGGTCTTCCAGGCCCGTGCCCTTGAGCGGCGCGCCGGTGAGCGGGGCGAGGAGGGCGGCGGCGTCCTTGCGGTTCCACGCCTGGCCGCGGGCCACGAGCGCGTCCGGACTGATGGCGGGCCTGCGGCCCGTCTCGGCGGGGCCGGTGTCGGTCACGCCGGCGAACAGGTTGCGGACGGTGGGGTCGAGCTTGGTGAACCACGTGTACCGGTCGTAGTAGCGGCGGCCCTGGACCACCTTGCCGTCGTCGGCCATCAGGACGCGGTAGACGGCCGGGTAGGAGATCGCGTGGCCCTTGATCGTGACCTCGTTGGCCGCCTCGAACATCACCGCGGCGCCGTCCACGCCGATCCGCGTGCCGTGGAAACGGAAGTCGGGGGCGAGGGTGAGCGACCTGGTGATCGCCCTTTCGATCTCCGCCAGCCCCTTGGCCGGGGGCAGTTCGGCGGCGGCCGGCTCCCAGAGGGTGGCGTCCTTATCCCAGATGTCCAGATAAAGCGGGACTCGCGAGAGGGCGTCGGGTGCCTCCTTGCCGAACGCGACCTGCCGCTTGATGAAGCTACAGGCGTTGGGGGAGACCCAGCCGATCGCGGTGCCGCACTCGTCGGGGGTGACCTGGGCTTGGGCCGGGGCGCTCAGCAGTCCCACCGCCAGCATCGCCCCGGCCAGCATCGCCGTCTTCCTCATCGCCGTCTCCTTCTGTTCCGCCCGGCCCATCCGGCCCTGGCGACGTCGAAATTACGGAGATCGGTGAACGCCTGAATCTGTCATCGTGACGGTAGTGACACGGCTTCATCACAAGTCACGGCCACTGCGACATATGGCCGCTTTCTCGGTCGTTCCAGCCCTAAGATCTACCCTTGGTCTACCTGGGTGATCGGAGTGACCCGTGAGTCGATGGCGCGTACCGGCGGTCGCCTCCTTCGCAGGCTTAGCAGCCATCGGGCTGTTCATCCTGCCCGCTGAGGCCGAGACCGCCAGCATCCCCGTGAACTACCTCTGCACGGGTGGAATCGCCGACCAGCGCGGGCCCGTCAACCTCAAGGTCGATGTCACGGCCCCCACGACGCTGCGGGTGGGCGGCCAGCTCCGGGTCAACTGGTCGCTCGCGTACGACGGGCAGACCGGCAGGTTCTCCTCGCCGGGCTACTTCGGGGCGGGCTCGACCCTTCACGTGAACTCGACGGCCACCCTCGGCGGCTCCTGGGCCGGCGCGCTCGAAGCCGCCGGATCCGAGGAGCAGAAGGAGCTCAAGCCGTGGGACCCGCTGGCGCTGCCCAAGGCCGCCTCCAGCGAGGCGCACCTGACCCAGCCGGGCACGCTCACGATCACCCCGTCGACGATGACCGTCGACTTCCTGCCAGCCGCCGCTGAAGCCGTGACGGTGAACGACGACGACACGCAGGTCAAGTACGCGCCCGCCGGCGCGTGGGCGCACAAGAACTCGACCCCGGTCCGCTACAAGGACCACGACCGGGACGTCCACCGCACCACCGACGCCGACGCGTCCGCGAGCTTCACCTTCACCGGGACCGGCGTCGAGTACTACGGCCGCCGCCACTGGAACAGCGCCAAGGTCAAGGTCTACCTCGACCCCTCCGGACCGGAGCCGGAGAAGCAGGTGGCGACCGTGGACCCGACCCTTGACGACGACGGCACGCCGACCAACCGCATCGAGGGCAACACCCTCCTGTGGGAGAGCGAGAAGGTCCCCGTACGGCCAGCACACCGTCCGCATCGCGCACGCCGGGAACACGGCCGCGGCGCCCGAGCTCGAAGGTGAGCCGGAGGATGGCGTGGACGCGAAGGCCGAAGCCCAGGCCGCGGTCAAGCCGATCTTCGTGGACGCCTTCAAGGCCCTCCTGGACCCGGAGGAGATTCCGGCGGGCTTCCACCGCGCCACCTGCCGGGTGACCAATCGGCCGGCGCCGTCGCTGAAGGTCGTGGTCCAGGGCGGCACCACCACCTCACCGACGCCGACGCCTACGCCGACGCCGACCGGCACCAACAGGCCCACCAACACCCCGACGACCACGCCGCCGAACAACAACGGCGACAACAACCAGGACCCGTGGCATGTCGGTGTGGTGCCTGGCGCCGTCAAGACCCCGACGACCCGTGCCTCCGCCTCGCCGACCACGACCCGCTTCATCAAGGCCCAGGTGGTCAAGACGCCCAAGGGCGGGGTGGACACGGGTGAGGCGCCCGTGGAGGCGACGGGCGGGCCGTACGGGCTGATCGCGGGTGGTTCGGCCCTGCTGCTGGTCAGCGCGACGGGCGGCTTGCTGGTACGGCGGCGCCGCGCCGCGCACGCCGGAGGAGCGAAGTGATGAGTGAGCGGAAGAAAGCCATGAACCGGGCCCTGCCCGGACTGCTGGTCGCCGGCTCGCTGGCCGGCGTGGTCGCGGTGACCGTGGGCGTGCTGCAGCTGGCCCCGAGGGTGGAAGGCGGCCCCGGCGGCGTCCTGGCCGGAGCCGCCGGCCCCCGCGAGGCCGGGACCGGCGAGCAGCCGACCCCGATCGAGATCCAGAACGCCGGCGCCTTCATGCTGTCCCCGACCGTGGGCCCGGGCGGTAAGGACACCCCGCTGACCCCGGCCAGGCTGGAGGCCCCGCCGCCGCTGGCCGCCGTTCCGACCGTGGCGCCCATCCCGCCGGCGAAAAAGGCGGCGAAGAAGGCCCGGCCGACGCGGATCAAGATCCCCAAGATCAAGGTGAACGCCCCGATCGGCGCCGTGGCCCTCGACTCCAAGGGCGCCCTGGGCGTCCCGTCCCTGGCGAAGCCGAACCTGACCGGCTGGTACCGCGACAGCCCCGTCCCCGGCGGCATCGGCCCGTCGATCATCAACGGCCACGTGAACACCCGCAAGGGCCCCGCGGTCTTCAACCGCCTCGCGGAGCTGACCAAGGGCGACCCCATCTACGTGTACCGCTCCGACGGCAAGGTGACCCGCTTCACGGTGAGCGGCATCGAGCAGGTCAGCAAGTCCACGTTCCCGACGAACCGCGTGTACGGCAACACCTCCGACGCCCAGCTCCGCCTGGTGACGTGCGGCGGCGTCTACAACAAGTCGGCCCACAGCTACGCCGACAACGTCATCGTGTATGCGACCCTGTCCAAGAAGAAGGGTTGACCGGTTCTTGGTTCCGGTTTTCAGGTTTACAGGAGATTTACAGGGTCAGTTCGTACGATCTCAACCTAACCGTGACCAATCGCTGGAATCCTGGTACGCCTGTTGAACCTGCGCTGAAACGGAGATAGACAGTGCTGACGTCCAAGGCGCGGCGCCGCCTCGCCCAGAAGACTTCCGCCTTGGGGCTGGCAAGCACCCTCCTCTTCGTCGCCGGTTCCACCTTCTTCCACTCGGCCGCAGCGGCGCAGTCGAACATGACCTCGACCTGTACGGCCGCGACGACGCCCGACGCCACGCTCAAGGTCCCGATCAGCACGAGCACCGGCGGTGAAAAGGGTCCCAAGACGGCCACCTTCACCTGCACTGCCGGCACGATCACGAACCAGTCGATCGAGGTCAAGCTCAGCACGACGGCGAGCACGGTCGCGCCCGGTGGCAGTTTCGACGTCACCTTGGAGATTCCTCAGCTCACCCTGGCGACCACGCCCACGACGGCTTCCGCCTTGAACGTCGGCTGGACGCCCACTGTCTCCCCGAGCACCGCCGAGACCGGAACCAAGCCAGGCGGGGCCATCACAGCGCAGTCCACGACGGTCCCGGCCAAGAGTGTGGCCTTCAAGATCACGGCTGCGGCGACGGGCACGATGGTGGAGATCAAGCCGGGGTCGCTGAGCTTCACCATCGGCACCGGCAACGGAACCGGCACCGACATCATCCAGTACGACTGCGAGGCATCCGGCGACATCAACTACCCGGGTGCGATCGACATCAAAGTGGTTCTCACCCCGCCCACCACCGCCGCCGCCAACGCCGACGCCTCCATCACGTGGACTAGCACCGTCCAGACCACTGGTGACCCTTTGAAGGTGCCCACCGGCGGCTTCACCACGGGGACCAAGGCGTTCGGGACCATCGTGGCGACCGGCGCAGGTGTGCCAGCCAGCGCCACCGGCGAGGGCACGATCTCCAGCACCACCGCCGGAAGCGACTTCACCATCCAGACGATCACCGTCAAGATCAAGCCGACGACGACCGGTGAAGTCACGCTCACGCCCGGCAACCTGGTCTTCGATACCACCGCGACCGGAACGAAGCTCAAGTGTTTGCCTCCCGCCAGCGGCCTGAAGACCTACAAGTTCACCGTCTCGGCGGGTAACGGCACCACGCCGACCCCTACGCCGACGCCGACGCCGACCCCCACGACCACCACCCCCAAGCCCACCAAGACCACGACGAAGTTCGTCACCGAGACGCCCAAGGACAACAACGGGAAGGTCACCAAGACTCCCAAGGCCGGGGCGGACACCGGTGGTGGTGGGGACATGGGGCCTGATGGGCGGATGTTCATTCTCACCGGCTCTCTGCTCATCCTGGCCGCCGGCGCCGGTGGGCTGATGGTCCGGCGGCGCGGGCTCAACCGGGGCTGAGGGTGACCGGGCAGGGGTCTCAGGGTGGCGGCGGGCTGCGGATCACGCTGATTCTCGCGGCCATCGCCGGAGTGGTGACGGTCGTGGCGGGGCTGCTGATCGTCGCGGGGTCGCCGCAGGAGTATGGGCTGGCTCGGGACAGTCTTGATCTTGGGGCGCAGCCGGACGGCAAGGACACCGGAGCGCCGCAGCAGGCGTTGTTCAAGGCGGAGGCCACGGTGCCGCCGCCCCTTCCGCCGATCAATCCGGCGCCCGCCATGCTGCCGTCCACGCCCAAGAGGATCGTGATCAAGCGGCTCGGGATCAACGCGCCCATCTCCTCGATCGGGCTGGACAAGCGGGGCGCCATCCAGGTCCCGTCGATCGACAATCCGAACCTGGTCGGCTGGTACCGGCACGGGCCGACCGCGGGTGAGGCGGGGCCGTCGGTGATGCTGGGGCACAAGGACACGCGGCGGGGCACCGCGGTGTTCAGCCGCCTGTACGAGATCCGCAACGGCGACACCATCGAGGTCAAGCGGCAGGACGGCGTGACGGCGGTGTTCACCGTGGGCGGCGTGGAGCAGGCGGCGAAGACGACCTTCCCCACCCAGCGCGTCTACGGCGACCAGGGCGACAACGCCCAGCTCCACCTGATCACCTGTGGCGGCTACTACAACCGCAACATCGGTCACTACACCGACAACATCATCGTCTACGCGACAATGACGAGCTCCTACAGAAGCTGAGGACACGCGCATGGGCTGGATGGCGAAGCGGCGACTGCGTACTGGCCCCACGGCGGCGGTGTCCGCCAAGCCGGATCCGGCCGAACTGCTGCGGATCGTGCAACTGGCCGACCCGGACGCCCGCGCGGACGGCGGCGACATCCTGGCCGCCGACACCAGGATCCACGCGGCCGTCGAGGCGGAGCCCGAACTCGTGGGCGGCGAGCTCGAAACGGTCTGGGCCCTTCGGGTGGCGGCCGAGGGGCCGCTGCCTTTCGACTACTTCGACCGTTATCTGGCCGAGGGCATCGCGTTCCGGCTGGGCGGGCTGGCGGTGTGCCGCGGTGAGGTGAGCGATCCGTCCGATGAGGACGTGCAGCGCGGCGCCGCGGTGATCCTCCCGGTACGGCCGGCCGACGACGAACTGGCCGACCTGCTCGAAGCCGAGCCCGGTGAGGACGACGCCTTCGAGGGCACCGGGTTCCGCGCGGTGGTGGTGCCCCTGAAGACGCGGCCGCCGGCCGTACGGGATCTGCTGCCTTTCGCGACGGAGCTGACGGCGGTGGAACTGCGCGGCGACGACCTGGAGAAGGTCGGCGCGCTGGCGCTGTCGCTGGCGGACGGGCTGCAGGGCATCGCGGTGGACCGGTGGTGCTTCCGTATCGACGCTCCCGGGGACCTCCTGTAGAGCATCGTTCTGTTGTAGTCTGCCCAGTAACCGAATATTGCTCGGTTTCATGGAGGGCACTGTGGCAGAGGCGTACATCGTCGGGGCGGTCCGGACCCCGGTCGGCAAGAAGAAGGGCGGCCTTTCCACCGTCCACCCCACTGACCTGGCCGCGCAGACGCTGAAGGCGCTCATCGACCGCACCGGCGTCGACCCCGTCGCGGTCGAGGACGTCATCATGGGCTGTGTCATGCAGTTCGGCCCGCAGAGCATGGACATCGCGCGCAACGCCTGGCTCAGCGCGGGCCTGCCGGAGACCACGGCCGGTGTCACGATCGACCGGCAGTGCGGCTCCTCGCAGCAGTCGATCCACTTCGCCGCGCAGGGCGTCCTGTCCGGCACACAGGACCTCGTGGTCGCCGCCGGAGTGGAGTCGATGAGCGTCGTGCCGATGGGCTCGTCGATCACGGCGGCGTTGGAGAAGGGCATGCCGTTCCCCTTCGGCGAGATGTGGGTCGAGCGGTACGGCAAGCAGGAGATCTCCCAGTTCCGCGGCGCTGAGCTGATGTGCCAGAAGTGGGGTTTCACCCGCGAGCAGTTGGAGCGGTTCGCCTACGAGTCGCACCAGCGCGCGGCCAAGGCCATCGCGAACGGCCACTTCAAGGACCAGATCGTCCCGGTCAACGGCGTACACGACGACGAGGGCCCCCGCCCGGACTCGACGCTGGAGAAGATGGCGGGCCTGAAGACGCTGAAGGAGGACGGCGTGATCACCGCCGCCACCTCCTCGCAGATCTCCGACGGCTCCGGCGCGCTTCTCATCGCCTCTGAGCAGGCGGTCAAGGACCACGGGCTGACCCCGCGCGCCCGTATCCACCAGCTCGCGCTGACCGGCGACGACCCGGTGTACATGCTGACCGCGCCGATCCCGGCCACCCAGAAGGCGTTGAAGAAGGCGGGCATGTCGATCGACCAGATCGACGTCACCGAGATCAACGAGGCGTTCGCGCCGGTCCCGCTGGCCTGGATCAAGGAGCTGGGCGCCGACCCGGCCACGGTCAACCCGAACGGCGGCGCCATCGCCCTGGGCCACCCGCTGGGCGGCACCGGCGCGATCCTGATGACCAAGCTGCTGCACGAGCTGGAGCGCACCGGCGGCCGGTACGGCCTGCAGACGATGTGCGAAGGCGGCGGCCAGGCCAACGTCACGATCATCGAACGCATGTAGGACACGGCGGGACGCCGCCCCGGGGCACAGACCCCGGGGCGGCGAACTCCTGGAATGATCTTGCGCATACTCAGCCCAGTTCTAGAGGGATCTCCGGGTAGCAAGATCGCGAAGGAGGTGCCTCATGTTCGGTGCCAGCAGGCGGCAGGTATTGATGGCGATGGGGGCGGTGCCGTTCCTGGCCGGTCCGCCGCCCATCGACGGGTGTGTCGAGCTCACCCACAAGGGCCGCAAGATCAAGATTTGCCCGCCGGGGCACGAGATGCACGGCCTGCTCAACAGGTCGGTGTTCGTCGACGGCGTCGCGCTGGAGATCATGGAGCAGAACGGCAGGTTCATCAGCGAGCTGAACCTGTACTCCGGCCACCGCACGCTCAAGGGCGTGGCGATCGAGGCGGTCGAGCTGCTGCGCGGAGCCAGGCTGGTCGAGCGGCCACCGGCGCCGAAGGTGAAGCTGGAGCAGCCCGACTCCGGCGGCCGGCGCAGGGCGGGCCGCCTGCGCAAGAACGCCGCCGCGCTGAGCTCCGCGGAGAAGTCCGCGCTGGTGGACGCCTTCCTGCGGCTCAAGCGCAGCGGCGCGTACGACTACTTCGTCGACCTGCACCGCAGGGCCTTCTCCCAGCACGGGTGGAACGCCCACATGCACGCCGGCTTCCTGCCCTGGCACCGGGCGATGCTGGTGCACTTCGAGACGCAGCTCGGGGTGGCGCTGCCGTACTGGGACTGGACGGTCCAGCAGAGCGGTGGCGCGACGCCGTTCACCCCGGACTTCCTCGGCGGCAACGGGCGCCAGGGGGACCAGCAGGTGATGGAGGGGCCGTTCGCCTTCCGCCACGGGCAGTGGCCGCTCAACGTCCGCGAGGACAACAGGGAGTTCCTGCGCAGGGAGTTCGGCGTTGGGGCGGATCGGCCGTCCGGGGCGGGGCTGGTGAGTCAGGCGATGGCCACCTCGCTCTACGACCAGGCGCCGTACGACTCCTCGGCGAGCGCCGGCTTCCGCAACCTCGTCGAGGGCTGGCCGGGCGGCCCGGTCATGCACAACCGGGCCCACGTGTGGATGGGCGGCAGCATGCTGCCCGCCTCGGCGCCGAACGACCCGGCGTTCTTCCTCAACCACTGCTTCGTGGACAAGCTCTGGGCCGACTGGCAGGCCAGGCACGGCTCGGTCGCCCACTTCCTGCCCGGCGAGCTGATCGACGTGCCGGTGGAACCGTTCGGGAGCGAGGTCGGCTGGACGGTCACGCCGCGCCAGCTCCTCGACCACGGTCAGTGGTACACCTACGGCGACGCCCCGGCCCTGTGACAAGCAGGGCCGGGGCGCCGGCGGTGTTCGCGCCCATGGCGTGGAGGCGCTTCAACTACCCATCCAGGTAGTGGCTCTTGGTGCTCCGACAGTAGGGGAGCGATCATTGAGGGCGCAACGGGTTATCGGCCGACGCCTTGAGTCTCTCTCCCAGCGTGCGGATGTGCTCGACGAGCTCGGGCGGCTCGTGCGTCTCGAAGCGGAAGCCGAGCAGCCCCACCCACAGCGCCAGCTCGTCCAGGGAGTCGGAGCCGGTGCTGACCACGCACGTGTGCTCGTCGATCGGCTCGATCGTGCCGGACGTCGCGGTCATGCGCTCGCTCACGGCGGCGGCGGGCCCGTGGACGGTGAAGCGGCCCTGGTAGCGGTAGGGCGCGCTGGCGATCCGCCGCGAGGTGTAGCCGGCCAGGTCGTCGGCGGGCAGCGGGCGGGGTGAGAAGCGCGGGCCGTTCGGGGTGCGCAGGGTGAGCCGGTCGACGCGGTAGGTGCGCCAGTCGCGCCGCTCGACGTCCCATCCGACCAGGTACCAGCGCCGTCCAGAATGCACCAGCCGGTACGGCTCCGCCGTACGCCGGCTCGGTGTGCCGTCGTGCGCGCGGTAGTCGAACCGCAGGCACTCCCGCGCCCACGCGGCGGCCGCGATCGCGGACAACACGCCGGGATCCACCGCGGGACCGCCCAGCGGCATCGGCACGGTCACCGCCTTGAGCGCGTCGACCCGATGCCGCAGGCGGGAGGGCAACACCTGCTCCAGCTTGGCCAGCGCCCGCACGCAGACCTCCTCCAGCCCGGCCACGGTGCCCCCGGCGCCGGTGCGCAGCCCGATGGCCACCGCGACCGCCTCGTCGTCGTCCAGCAGCAGGGGCGGCAGCCGCGACCCCGCGCCCAGCCGGTACCCGGGCGCGCCCGCGGTGGCGTCGACCGGGTAACCGAGCTCGCGCAGCCGGTCCACGTCGCGCCGGACGGTACGCATGGACACGCCGAGCCGTTCGGCCAGCTCGGCCCCCGACCAGTCGCGGTGGGTCTGCAGGAGACCCAGCAGAGAAAGCAGCCTCACAACCTAGGACGTTACCTGACCTAGGCGCTTTCTAGAGTTGCCCCCATGAAGCCCTTCCACATCGACATTCCGGACGCCGACCTCACCGACCTGCGCGAACGCCTGGCCCGCACCCGCTGGCCCGACGAACTACCCGGCGTCGGCTGGTCCTACGGCGTCCCGCTCTCCTACGCTCGCGACCTCGCCGGCTACTGGGCCGACGGCTTCGACTGGCGGGCCCAGGAAGCCGCGCTGAACGCCCTCCCCCAGTTCACCACCGAGATCGACGGGCAGAACATCCACTTCGTCCACGTACGCTGCGCCAAGCCGGACGCCCTGCCGCTGATCATCACCCACGGCTGGCCAGGCTCGTTCGTGGAGTTCATGAAGGTCATCGAACCGCTGGCCCAGGACTTCCACGTCGTCGCGCCGTCGATCCCGGGCTTCGGATTCTCCGGCCCGACCCGCGAGAAGGGCTGGGACCTCAAGCGGGTGGCCAGGGCGTGGGCGGTGCTCATGGAGCGCCTCGGCTACGAGCGCTACGGCGCCCACGGCACCGACACCGGCTCGGTCATCGCGCCGGAACTGGGCCGCGTGGCGCCGGACAGGGTGGTCGGCGTGCACGTCAACGGCGGCCTCGGCTTCCCGTCGGGAGACCCGGCCGAGCTGGAGGGCTTGACGGAGGCCGAAAGCGCACGCATGGCGATATATCCGGACACGGAGGCTCTCGGCTACGCCATGATCCAGTCGACCCGGCCCCAGACCCTCGCCTACGGCCTGCACGACTCCCCGGCGGGCCAGCTCACCTGGATCGCCGAGAAGTTCCACGAGTGGGCCGGCGTGGAAGTGGACCGCGACCAGCTTCTCACCAACATCAGCGTCTACTGGTTCACGGGTACGGCAGGCTCGGCGGCCCGCATCTACAAGGAGGGCGCCGCGGCCTGGGGCGGGCAGAGCCCGTACTCGGGAGTGCCCCACGGCGTCGCCGTCTTCCCCGGCGACACCGGCGTGCGGCGCGTCGCCGAACGCGAGCACAAGGTCGTGCACTGGGCGGAGTACGACCGGGGCGGCCACTTCCCCGCCATGGAGGTGCCGGAGGTGCTCGTCGCCGACCTGCGCACGTTCTTTCTCTGAGGAAAGGAAACACTTCGGCCGCCACGGATCGCGCGGCGGCCGAAGGGCGGGCGGGAGGAGGTCGCCGCAGGGAGTGGCCTACTTGATCGAGCCGGCGGTGAGACCGCCGACCACCTTCCGCTCGATGAGCGCGAACAGGATGATCACCGGGATCGTGGCGATCACCGATCCGGCGAACAGTCCCTGCCAGTCCACGGAATACTGGCCCATGTAGGAGTGCAGCGCCACGGGCAGCGGCTGGTTCTCCGGGCTCGTGGTCAGGGTCAGCGCGACGACGAACTCGTTCCACGCGGCGATGAACGTGAAGATCAGCGCCGTGATCACGCCGGGCATGGCCAGGGGGAGCGTGATGCGGAACAGCGCGCCCATCCGCCCGTTGCCGTCGATGAAGGCCGCCTCCTCCAGCTCACGGGGGATGCTGGAGAAGTACGCGTTGAGGATCCACACCGCGAACGCCAGGTTGAAACCGCCGTTGACCAGGATCAGCGACCACACCGAGTCCACCAGCCCGAACTGGAAGAACTCCCGGTAGATGCCCACGACCATCGAGGTCGGCTGGAACATCTGCGTGACCAGCACCAGGATCAGGAAGAACGTGCGCCCCCTGAAGTTGTGCCGCGCGGTGTAGTACGCCGCCGGCAGCGCCACGATCAGCACCAGCAACGTCGAGCCGATCGCGACCTGCAACGAGACCAGCAGGTTGTCGGCCAGCCCGCCCCGCCAGAACCCGCCGATCGCCGACAGGTCCCAGGTGTCGGGGAACCACTGCGCCGTGCGCAGCTCGTTCTGCGGCCGCAGCGCGATCAGCACCATGACCAGGTACGGGAAGAGGAAGACGAACCCGATCAGGTACGCGAGCCCGGCGATGAGCGTCGTCTTGACCCGCGGCATCGTGTGCGAGCGGCGCGGGCGCTGGTGATGGTGCCGCCGCCTGTTCAGCGGGGCGGGAGCGGTCTGCGTGCTCACCTACGCCACCTCCTTGTTCCAGCGGGAGACCCGCAAGAAGATGATGGTCAGCACGATGACCATGCCGAAGTTCACCACCGACATCGCCGCGGACGCCCCGATGTCGGAGCCCTTCAGGATGTACATGAAGATCGTGGACGTCGCGGTGTCGTAACCCGGCTGGCCCTTCGTCATCGCCCAGATGATCGGGAAGCTGTTGAAGACGTTCATGACGTTGATCAGCGCCGCGACGGTCAGCGCGGGGCGCAGCAGCGGCAGAGTGATCGACCAGTAAGTGCGGAACTTCGAGGCGCCGTCCATCCTGGCCGCCTCGTAGATGTCGGCCGGGATAGTGGCCAGGCCGGCCAGCAGCGCGTACGTCGTGAACGGCACCGACACGAACACCGCCACGAAGATCAGCCACGGCATCGCGGTGGAGGCCTGGCCGAGCTGGTCGGCCGAGCTGCCGCCCATCGCGCCGAGCAACCCCAGCGAGCTCGGCTCGATGCCGAAGGTGTCTTTCAGAAAGACGCCCAGGTCACGCCGGATCAGGTTGATGACACCGACCTCGGGGTCGAGCATCCACTTGAACACGATCGCGGTCATCAGCACCGACGCCGCCCACGGCGCGATCAGTGCCCAGCGGGCCAGCTTGCGCCCCGGGAACTTCTGGTTGAACAACTGCGCCAGCAGCAGGGAGATCAGCACGGTGAGCGCGACGACCGCGACCACCCAGATCACGCTGCGGACCATGATGTCCGCGAAGTCCTTCGAGTTGAAGACCTTCGTGTAGTTGTCGGGGAAGTTGCCCTCCCGGACCACGCCGAACCGGCTGATCTGCAGGAACGACGACCGGATCATCTCGATCACCGGCCAGATGACCACCGCGGCGATCAGCAAGACCGCGGGCCCGACCCAGGCGAGCGGCTCCAGCTTCTTCATGCGAACCCTTTCTGGAGGTACGGCAGGCGCCCGGCACCGAGCCGCCTGCCGTACACACCTCGACCGATCAGCCGGTCTCGGCGACCTTCTGGAGCTCACCGAGCGTCTTGGCCGGGTCCTTCACGGCGCCGCCCATGGTCTGCTTGATCTGGGTGTTCAGCTCAGACCACTTGGGGTCCTGGAACGGGTAGAAGCTGGCGTTGGGCAGGCCGTCGAGGAACGGCTTGAGCTTCTCGTCGCCCGAGAGCTTCTGGATGCCGCCGTTGGTGACGGGCAGCAGCTTGTAGAGGTCCACGATCTTCTCGGCGGCCGGGCCGGTGTAGAAGAAGTCGAAGAACTTCTTGATCTCCTCGGGGTGCTTGTTCTGGTTGAACGCCATGATCCAGTCCATGACGCCCAGGGTCGTGTCGAGCGGGCCGGACTTGCCGGGGATCGCCACGACGCCGTACTTGTCCTTCACGGCGCCCTTGTCGAAGATCGGGATGGACATGGGGCCGCCGTTGGCCATGCCGACCTTGCCGGCGGCGAAGTCCTCCCAGACCGTCTTGCGGTCCTTGGTGCCGGGGTTCGGGCTGGTCAGGCCGGCGTCGACGAGGCCCTTGACGTAGGTGAACGTCTCGACGTTGGCGGGGGAGTTGATCGCCCACTTGCCGGCGGCGTCCTTGTAGCCGCCGCCGTTGCCCAGCATCCACAGGAACGCCTCGGCCTGCGCCTCCTCCTGGCCCAGCGGGAGGCCGAAGGGCTGGCTGACGCCGGACTTCTTCAGCTTCTCGGCCGCGGCCTTGAGCTCGTCCCAGGTCTTCGGCGGCTCGGCGATGCCGGCCTTGGTGAACAGTTCCTTGTTGTAGAACAGGGCGCGGGCGGAGGAGACGAACGGCAGGCCGTACGCGGCGCCGTCGACCTTGCCGAACTCGGCGAACTTGGCCAGCAGGTCCTGCTGGACGTTCGGGGAGACGATCTCCTCGACCTTGTGCAGCAGGCCGTCCTTGACGAAGCCGGAGTAGTCGCCGGTCTGCAGGATGTCGGGCGCCTGGCCGTTCTGGACCATGGTCGCGACCTGCTTGTCGATGTCATTCCAGTTGATGACGGTGACTTCGACCTTGATGTTCGGGTTGGCCTTGTTGAACTCGGCGACGACCTCCTTCCAGAAGTTGTCGCCGGAGTTCGCCGCGCCGGGGCCGTCGCCGTAGTCGGCCGCGACCATCTTCAGCGTGACCGCGCCACCGGCGGAGGCCGTGTTGCCACCCTCGGCCGGCGTGCCCGAGCCGCCGCCACAGCTGGACAGGACCAGCATGGTGGCCAGGCCGAGAGCGGCGCCGCCCACAAGCTTGATGTTCACCGTAGATACCGCCTTCTCGTCGGACGGGTCACGCTGGTCCGTACCAGCCCCGGACCCAGCCCACAGGGTTTGGGGGTGCGTGAGCCACAGCTCACCGCGTTTGCGTCAGAGTAAGCCTCTGTTCAGCAGCCGGTCTATACCGGTGGGTATCGGTTTGAAAACATCCAAACGCACAAACCGGCATAACCGGTCTAGACCGGGTGTGTCAGGGGATCTTTCTCCGCACGTTCTCCCCGCCCTCGGGCGCGCCGATCCACGGGCCCTCGACCGAGGGGTCGAGGATGCCCTCTTCGAGGAAGGTGTAGCGGCCTTCCAGGACGTAGCGCGCCAGCCGTACCTCCTGGGCGTCGTTGTTGTCCCAGAGTGTCGAGAAGAGCGTCTGGATGCGGCGGCTGGCCTGCAGGCAGAACGTGTCGGCCAGTTCCTGCGGGCGCCGGCCCAGGTCGGCGGCGTCCTCCCTGGCCTTCACGCAGGCGGCCGTCATCGCGAACAGCTCGGCGCCGATGTCCACGATCCGGCCGAGGAAGGCCTGCTTGTGCTCCAGCCGTCCCTGCCAGCGCGACATGCCGTAGAAGAGCGAGCGCGCCAGCTTCCTGCTGGTCCGCTCCACGTAGCGCAGGTGACGGGCGAGCGGGCCGAAGTCGGGGTACGACGCGGGCAGCGAACCGGAGCCCGCCACCAGCGTGGGCAGCCACCTGGCGTAGAAGGCGGTCGCCCGCCGGAGCGCCTGGGCCCGTTCGTGGCGTGAGGCGTCCGGGTTGATCAGCTCACCGGCGGCGCTCAGATGGGCGTCGACCGCCTCGCGGGTGATCAGCAACTTCATGATCTCCGAGGAGCCCTCGAAGATCCGGTTGATCCGGGAGTCGCGCAGCATCTGCTCGGCGGGTACGCCCCGCTCGCCCCTGGCCACCAGCGACTCGGCGGTCTCGTAGCCGCGTCCGCCCCTGATCTGGACCAGTTCGTCGAGGGCGGTGTAGGACAACTCGGTGGCGTACAGCTTGGCCAGCGCCGCCTCGATGCGGATGTCGGTGGCGGCCGAGTCGGCCATGCGCGCGGTCAGGTCGCAGACGGCCTCCAGCGCGTAGGCGGTGGCCGCGATGAACGCGATCTTCGTGGCCACGGCCTCGTGCTCGCCGACGCTGCGTCCCCACTGCACGCGCGCCGAGCTCCACTCGCGGGCGATCTTCACCGCCCACTTGGCGTTGCCCGCGCAGGTGGCGGGCAGGGAGAGCCGCCCGGTGTTGAGCGTGGTCAGCGCGATCTTCAGCCCTTCGCCCTCGCGCCCGATCAGGTTGGCCGCCGGCACCCGCACGCCGGCGAACGTCGTGACCCCGTTCTCGATCCCGCGCAGCCCCATGAAGGTGTTGCGCCGCTGCACCGTGATCCCCGGCGAGTCGCCCTCGACCACGAAGGCGCTGATCTTCTTCCCGGTACGCGCCATCACGACGAGCAGATCGGCGACCACTCCGTTCGTGGTCCAGAGCTTCGTCCCGTCGAGGACGTAGTCGTCCCCGTCCTTGACGGCGGTGGTGGCCAGCCGCGCGGGGTCCGACCCCACATCCGGCTCAGTCAGCAGGAACGCCGATATTTCACCCTTTGCGCAGCGTGGGAGGAATTTCCGCTTCTGCTCCTCGGTGCCGAACAGCTTCAGCGGCTGCGGCACCCCGATCGACTGATGCGCCGACAGCAGCGTGGCCAGCGCCGGGCAGTACGACCCGACCAGCATGAGCGCCCGGCAGTAGTAGAGGTACGGCAGGCCCAGCCCGCCGTACTCCTCGGCGATCGTGATCCCGAAGGCCCCGAGCTCCCTGAACCCGTTGACCACCTCGTCGGGAACGACCCCCGTCCGTTCGATGACCGCCGGATCGACCCGCGTATCCAGGAATCTCCGGACGGCCCGGACGAAGTCCTCCCCCCGCTTGGCCGCGTCGTCGGGGACCGCCTGAACCGGATAGACCAGATCCAGCCGGAAATCCCCGAGGAACAGCTGCTTCGCGAAGCTTGGCCGGTTCCACTCCGTCTCACGGGCCTGCTCGCCGAGCTCTCGTGCCTTGGCATAGTCGCTCATCTGCGCCCTCCCGCCGACGTTACGCCCCTGTCGCGGAAGTCGGAAGGCGCGGCCTAGTACGTGGAGACCTCGATGAGGTTGCCGTCCGGGTCACGGAAGTAGACCGACGTCATCTCGCCCAGCGCGCCCGTACGCGGCGCCGGCCCCACCTCGATCGCGACCCCCGAGGCGCCCAGATGCGCGATGACCTCCTCGATCGGCACCGCGCTCACCAGGCACAGGTCCGCCGACCCGGGTGTGGGCCTGGCGGCCTTGGGATCGATCTCGTTCCCCGCGGCATTTGTCGGGAGTACCGGCTACTGTGTGGGCTTCACCACGGACCCAGGGGGCTTCATGACCACTCTCGCCGACCGGCCCAACACCGCGCTGCTGGTCATCGACGTGCAGAACGGCGTCGTCGCCGGCGCTCACGAGCGCGACACGGTCGTCGCCAACATCGGCGACCTCGTGGACAAGGCCAGGCGCGAGCAGGTGCCCGTCGTGTGGGTGCAGCACTCCGACGAGGAACTGGCCCTGCGCAGCGACGGCTGGCAGATCGTGCCAGAACTGGTTCCCGACCAGGCGGAGCCGCTCGTGCACAAGGTCTACCTCGACTCCTTCGAGGACACCGACCTGGAGAGCGTGCTGTCCGGCCTCGGCGTCGGCCACCTCGTCGTGGTGGGCGCGCAGACCGACGCCTGCATCCGCTCCACGCTCCACGGAGCCATCGTCCGCGGCTACGACGCGACGCTGGTCAGCGACGCGCACACCACCGAAGACCAGTCCGCCTGGGGCGCGCCCGCGCCGGAGCAGGTCATCGCCCACACCAACCTCTACTGGCGCTTCCAGACCGCGCCGGGGCGCAAGGGCGGCATCGTGGAGACCAAGGACGTGGCCTTCGGCTGATCAGGACTGGGGAACCCGGGCCACGCAGAAGACCGTCTGGCCGAACGGGGGCCGGATGAACCGCTCGATGAAGCGGGTCGTCGGCACCACCGTGCGGTCGTAGATCTTGACCAGCCGGGGGTCCGGGTACCCCACGCCGCCCCGGCGGACCGCGGCCCACCAGGCGATGCCGCCCAGGAAGTTGATCGGCTTGCACACGTCGATGTCCAGCCCGGCGCGCATGACCGTCTGGGTCAGCGTCTTGGGCGTGTAGCGCTGGACGTGGCCGACCTTGCGGTCGAAGTCTCCGTAGAGCTGCATGTAGCCGGGCACCCAGATGATGATCCGGCCGCCGGGCGCCGTGACCTTGGCCAGCGAGCGCAGGGCCTCGGAGTCCTCCTCGATGTGCTCCAGGACGTTCATGAGGACGACCGTGTCGACCTGGCCCTCCATCGGGACCGCGTCGGGGAGCGCGAAGTGCAGGACCTCGATGTCGGAGTTGTCGGCGAAGCGCTTGTTGAGCTGGTCGCAGCAGTAGGGGTCGAAGTCGCTGACCACCAGCCGGTCCAGCCGCGGCAGGAACTGCTCGGCGAAGTGCCCCAGCCCGGAGCCGATCTCCAGCATCGAGCGGCCGACGTGCGGTGCGACCATGTCGAACTCGTACTGCCGGTAGTTCTTGGCCTCGTCGCCACCTAGGTGGTTCTCCAGGGCCTCGTCACCGGCCGCCGGTTGTACTACACGGTCATACCCAGAAGACATGAGTCCTTGTTTCCTTCAAGGGGCTACGGATCTGCCAGAGTCTAGTGCCCGCTTAACGATGAGGCTCACCTCTTCCGCTGCGGGGCCGCGATGCGGTGGAATCTGTCTCGTCCATGGACGACGACGAGGCGATCACCCGCGCGCTGTCCGGCGACCTGTCCGCCTACGAGGCGCTGGTCGCCCGCTACAGCGCGCTCGCGCACCGCACCGCGGCCATGCTGGGCGCCGGTGACGAGGCCGAGGACGTCGTGCAGGAGGCGTTCGTCAAGGCCTACCGCCACCTCGCCTCCTTCCGCCGCGACGCGCCCTTCCGGCCGTGGCTGCTGCGGATCGTCGCCAACGAGACGCACAACCTCACCCGCTCGCGCGGCCGCCGCACCGAGCTGACGTTGCGGGCGAGCATGAGCGCCGACGCGGCCGCCCCCGACGACCCAGAGGGTACGGCTGTCGCCGCCGACCGCAGGGCCCGGCTCCTGGAAGCGGTACGGCGGCTGCCTGATCGGGAACGTCAGGCCGTGGTCTGCCGGTACTTCTTACAGCTGTCGGAAGCGGAGACCGCCCAGGTGCTCGACTGGCCGCTGGGCACCGTCAAGTCCAGCACCCATCGCGGGCTGGCCAGGCTGAGGGAGGAGGTGGGCCGTGACCTCGCATGAGCCGTTCGACGACCTGGAAGCCGAACTTCTCGCGCTCGGCGACGCCGTCGACGTGCCCGCGCCGCCTCCCTCCGACGTGGCGGCAGCCGTACGCGCCCGGCTGGAGACCGAGGACGGCGCCAGCCTCGCGGACGGCGAGGACACCACCGCCCCCGAGCAGGCCCCGCCACCCGACGAACCCATCACGCCCATCACGCCCGAGGGTGACGCCGGGTCGGCTCCGCCCGGTGATGCCGTATCGGGTTCGCCCGCGACGGACGGGCGGGGTGCTCGGCGGGCCGGTGGGCTCTTCCGGCGGCCGCGTGGGCGGGAGGATGTGTCGCGGCGGCCCGCCAGGCGGCGGCGGTGGGTGGTCACGGCGGTCGTGGTCGCGGTCGTGGTGGCGATCACGGCGGGTACTCCGCAGGGCAGGGCGGCGGTCGCGCACATCCTGCGGCTGGCCGGCATCGAGCTGCGCATCAGCGACGCCCCGCCGGTGGCCGTGACGCCGACGCCGCTGCCGGGCGAGCGCACGGTCACCCCGGACCAACTCTCCGATCTGGTGAAATTTCCGGTCAACCGCCCCAGCGTCCTGGGCGAGCCCGGCGAGGTGAGGATCAGCGACAAGGGCCGCGTGGTGTCGATGTTCTGGGACGGCATCAGGCTGGACCAGTTCGACGGCGGCTTCAGCCCGGTCTTCCTCAAGGAGATGGGCGAGCCCTGGCCCGACAACGTCCCGCTCCGCTACGGCGAGGCGTGGTGGATCACCGGCACCCATCGGCTCAGCTACCTCAAGCGCGGCGACAACACCCCGCTCCCGCTGCGGCTGGCCGAGGAGACCCTGCTGTGGGAGCGCCACGGCGTCGGCTTCCGCCTCGAAGGCGTCAAGGACAAGGACCGGGCAGCGGAGATCGCGAACTCACTCCGCTGACGGCGCCGCCAGCCAGTCGTCCACGCCCTTGAGCATCTCCTTGCTCACCGACTCGGGGGCGGCCGACGACCTGATCGACTGCCTGGCCACCTCGGCGATCTCGGCGTCGCGGAAGCCGTACACCTCGCGAAGAAGCTCGTACTGGCGCAGCAGGCGCGCGCCGAACAGCAGCGGGTCGTCGGCGCCCAGCGCGATCGGCACCCCCGCCTCGAACAACCGCCGCACCGGCACGTCGGCCGCCCGCTCCGCCACCCCGAGGCCGACGTTGGAGGTCGGGCAGACCTCGCAGCAGATCTGCCGGTCGGCCAGCCGTTCCATGAGCCGCTCCGACTCCGCCGCGCGCACGCCGTGGCCGACGCGGTCGGCGTGGAGGTCGTTGACGCACTGCTCGATGCTGCGGGGGCCGAGCAGTTCGCCGCCGTGGGGCAGGGACAGCAGGCCCGCGCGCTTGGCGATGCGGAAGGCGCGCTCGAACTCCCTGGCCTCGCCGCGCCGTTCGTCGTTGGACAGGCCGAAGCCGACGACCCCGCGGCCGGCGTACTGCACGGCGAGCCTGGCCAGCGTGTTCGCGTCGAGCGGGTGGCGGGTCCTGTTGGCCGCGACGATCACCGCGACACCGATCCCGGCATGCGCGGCGGCGCGCGCGGCCGCGTCGAGCATCAGCTCCAGCGTCGCGGTCAGCCCGCCGAAGCGCTGCTGAAAGCCCGACGGGTCGACCTGGATCTCCAGCCAGCGCGAACCCTCGGCGGCCTCGTCCTCGGCGGCCTCGCGCAGCAGCCGGTAGACGTGCTCGGGCGTGGACAGCACGGACCTGGCGATGTCGTAGAGCCGCTGGAAGCGGAACCAGCCCCGCTCGTCGGTCGCGCGCAGCCGCGGCGGCCAGTCCTCCTCCAGCGCGTCCGGCAGGTGCAGGCCCTGCGACCTGGCCAGCTCGATCAGTGTCGAGTGGCGCATCGAGCCGGTGAAGTGCAGGTGCAGGTGGGCCTTGGGGAGCATGTGGAGCGGGCGGTGCATCTCCTTATTCTTCCACTCAACTTCCCGGCGGGTTCGCGTGTTGTGGAAGGCGAAAGGGGACCCCGCTGATGACGGATGAAGACGAGGCGGCCTTCGACGAGTTCGTGGCCGCCAGAAGCACCTCGCTGCTGCGGACCGCGGTACTGGTCTGCGGCGCGTCGGCGCACGACGCCGAAGACCTGGTCCAGGGCGCACTGGAGAAGGTCTACCGGCACTGGTCGAGGATCCGCCGCGACAACCCCGAGGCGTACGCGCGCAAGGTCGTCGTGAACGCGGCCATCAACAAGGCCAGGCGCCGCCGGGTGCTGCAGGAGATCACCTTCGCCCGGCCGCCCGAGACCGTGGCCGGCTCGCCCGACGTGGACCTGCGCGACAGCCTCATCGGGGAACTGCGCAGGCTGCCGCCCAGGATGCGGGCCGTCCTGGTCCTCCGCTACTGGGAGGACCAGTCGGAGAGCGCCACCGCGGCGCTGCTGGGCTGCTCGCTCGGCACCGTGAAGAGCCAGGCGGCCAGAGGACTGGCCAAGATGCGCGAGAGCGTCAAGGAAGGAGTGTTTCGATGAACGTCGAGGAAGAGCTCAGGGAGGCGATGGCCAGGCACGTCGCCGACGTCCACGCGCCGCCGACGCTGGGGCGCTCCGTGCGCCGCGCCCGCCGCCGCCACACCATCAGATTTCGTACGGCGGGCGCCGCCCTGGTCACCGCGGCGGTGGCGGTGACGGTGCCCGCGGTCCTCACCTCCAACGAACCCCAGCAGGTCAGGGGCAACGAGACCGCCTCGGCCGTGGTCACGACCAAGGTGACGGTGCCCGACGTGAACGGCCTCAAGCTGGATCAGGCGGTGAAGACGCTGAGAGCCGCCGGGCTCCAGGTCGACGACATTGGCGAAATCCCCCAGTTCGTCAACGGGCAGAAGCCCGCCGCGGGCGAGGAGGTCGAGCCCGGCACCAAGGTGACGCTGACCTCCGACCTGCAGGACCTCGGCGACCTGGGCGACGGCCGGGAGTTCGGCGGGATCCGGGTGGGATACGTCCCCGAGGGACTGTCCTGGGGCAAGTGGTCGGGCAAGAACGGCTTCGGGAAGACCTCCTACACCACCACCTTCGACGAGCCCAACAAGGACGGCGCCTACTCCATCCAGATCGTCGTCTACGAGGGTGAGGCGGCGTCGTTCGTCGAGAACCGGCTGGCGGAGTTCCCCGGCCAGGGCGCCGAAACGGTCGAGATCAAGGGGAAGAAGGCCTACCTGGCCAACGTGTCGGAGGGCGGCGAGGTGGCCAAGGTGGGCGCGTACACCGAGCCGGAGGGCGGCACCCACACCATCGGCTGGAAGCTGCGTGACGGCCTCGCGGTCGAGGTCATGATGAGCCAGTTCCGCGTCAAGAACATCGGCAAGGACAAGATCAAGGACGAGCTCGTCAAAATCGCGGAAGGAATTCATCCGATCTCCGAGTAAAGTCCGCCCGAAACTGGGGATCTACCGGGTATGCATTCAGGGCAATGGTGGCGTGCCGCGTTCTCGGTCCTGGCCCTGGTGTCGTCGGTGGTGGCGCTCTCCCTGGTGTTCTCCGCAGATTTCGGACAACAACCCCGGCCCGCGCCGCCGCCTCCCGCCCCCGCGATGATCAAGCCCACCACGATCGCCGTCGTCTCCGACAACTTCTGGCTCACCTATCTCCCCGCGGGCCTGGAACGGACCGGCGGCGGGGTGATCGCCCAGGACAAGGGCGCCGACGGCGGCTGGGCCCGCTTCGGAACCGGCGAACGCACGGTCGAGGCGCAGGTCGAACACGGTACTGTCGCTGCTGACTGGGAGACCTACCGCAAGCGGGCCGACCTTGAGCGCGCCCGCGAGACCACCGTGCGCGGCAAGCCCGCCGTGGTCGGCGCCCATCCGGAAGGCGGCAAGATGATCGTCTGGCTGGAACGCGTCGGCACCGGCGCGTGGATCCGCGTCAGCGAGCCGCTGGCCAAGGAGCTGCTCGCCATCGCGGCCTCGGTGAAGGCCCCGGTGGGAGACTAGGGACCTTTTCCGGAAGGCGGACGATGCGGCGGTTGGCAACGTTGGCGCTCGTGTTCGCTCTGGGCGGGTGCGGCACCGCCGTACCGGAGAGCCGGGTCGTCCCCAGCCCCAGTCCGGAGCCCGCGCGGGCGACGGTGCTGGGGTGCGGCGAGCAGCGGATCACCTACACCGTTCCCGCCGGGCTCAAGCGCGGCGACACGACCAGCCGCATCCCCGGGCTGCCCAGCCGGTACGAGGCGCAGAGCGTCGCCTTCGGCAGCGCGGACGACACCCTGTGGATCGGGGTGGTGTGCGGCGTGCACTCGGCCCAGCGGTTCGTCACGCTGATCGGCGACTCGCGGCTGAGCACGCACGAAGGGCGGCCGGCGCTGCGCTGGAACACCCGGGGCAGCGTCCGGCACTTCATGTGGCTCGACCGGCCGGGCCTCGCCGTGTACATCGCGGCGACGCCCGACCTGGCCGACCAGATCGCCACGGTCGCGTCCTCGATCGGCGCCGGGTAGCCCGACCACTGGTACGGACCGCCCTGGTGACCCGCTCTGGTGGCCCGCCTTGGCGGTTAGCGGGCCTCTGACAGCAGCTTGGCGATGCGGCCCACGCCCTCGGCGAGGTCCTGGTCGCCCAGCGCGTAGGACAGGCGGAAGTACCCGGGGGTGCCGAAGGCCTCGCCCGGGACCACCGCGACCTCGGCCTCCTCCAGGATCAGCTCCGCCAGCTCCGCCGAGGTCTGGGGGCGGCGGCCGCGGATCTCCTTGCCGAGCACCTCCTTGACCGACGGGTAGGCGTAGAAGGCGCCCTTCGGCTCCGGGCAGAACACGCCCGGGATGTCGTTGAGCATGCGCACCATCGTCTGGCGGCGGCGGTCGAACGCCTCGCGCATCTCGGACACGGCCGACAGATCACCCTTGACCGCGGCCAGCGCGGCGACCTGGGCCACGTTGGAGACATTCGAGGTGGCGTGCGACTGGAGGTTGGTGGCCGCCTTGACGACGTCCTTCGGGCCGATCATCCAGCCCACCCGCCAGCCGGTCATCGCGTAGGTCTTGGCGACGCCGTTGAGGATGACGACGTGGTCGGCCGGGACGTAGTGGGCGATGCTGGTGAACTCGGCGCCGCCGTACACCAGATGCTCGTAGATCTCGTCGGTGACGACCCACAGGCCGTGCTCGCTCGCCCAGCGGCCGATGGCCTCGACCTCGGCGCGGCTGTAGACCGCGCCGGTCGGGTTGGACGGCGAGACGAACAGCAGCACCTTCGTACGCTCGGTGCGCGCGGCCTCCAGTTGCTCCACCGAGGCCAGGTAGCCTGTGGACTCGTCGGTGACCACGTCGACCTGGACGCCCCCGGCCAGCTTGATCGCCTCGGGGTAGGTGGTCCAGTAGGGGGCGACGGCCAGGACCTCGTCACCCGGGTCCAGCAGGGTCGCGAACGCCTCGTAGACGGCCTGCTTGCCGCCGTTGGTGACCAGGACCTGGGCGGCCTCGACCTGGAAGCCCGAGTCGCGCGCCGTCTTCTCGGCGATGGCCTGCTTCAGCTCGGGCAGGCCGCCCGCCGGGGTGTACTTGTGGTTCTTGGGGTCGCGCGCGGCCTCGACGGCCGCCTCGACGATGTAGCCGGGCGTGGAGAAATCCGGCTCGCCGGCGCCGAAGCCGATGACCGGGCGGCCAGCGGCCTTCATCGCCTTGGCCTTGGCGTCTACGGCGAGGGTGGCGGACTCGGAGATCGCGGAGATTCGTGTGGAGATGCGGGGTCGGGTGGACATGGCTCCATGCTCCCACGATGCTGTTTCCCGGGTGCTGTGACCTGGGCGATCAGATTCGGTTCGACGTGGCGGGGTATTCACCCGTAGACTCTCGCCTGGTCCTGCCGCCGCATGTCGAGCCGCGGTTCGGTCCGGGCAGTGAGCCGGCCGGGGTAGTCTGGTTGGCGACATAGGGCACTAGCGCAATTGGTAGCGCACCGGTCTCCAAAACCGGCGGTTGGGGGTTCGAGTCCCTCGTGCCCTGCGAGTGCGGTCCGCGCAGCTTGGCGTGAAAGCGCGCCGCAATCTGCGTTGGACACGACGGATCAGGTGAGGACTGTGGCGATCGACACGCGCGGCGAGACCGCAGGCAAGCCTAGTGGCGAGAAGAAGACCCGCACATCTCCTGCCCTTTTCTACCGGCAGGTGGTCAACGAGCTGCGTAAGGTCATCTGGCCGACACGCAAGGATCTCATCACCTACACCACGGTCGTTCTGATATTCGTTCTGATCATGGTTGGGATCGTTTACGGCCTCGACGCCGCCCTGGGCTGGGGTGTCATCCGCGTCTTCGGCGGGGAATAACCCTTCGCCACGCGATTCGACGAAAGAGGAAATGTCACCGTGTCCGAGTCTTCATTCCCGGCCGACGAGCCCCGCGAAGAGTGGGACGCCGAGCCGGAAGAGGCCGCTGACGAGGCTGCCGAGCCCGCCGACGACGACGTCGTCGCCGAGGCTCCTGCCGCCGATGAGGTCGATGAGGCCGAGGACGACGACGCTGAGGTTCCCGCCGCCGTCGATGAGGTAGAGGGCGATGACGACGCCGAGGACGAGGACGTCCCGGAGGTCGACCCGGTCGAGGAGTTCAAGCAGTCGCTGCGTGGCCAGCTCGGCGAGTGGTACGTCATCCACTCCTACGCCGGCTACGAGAACCGGGTGAAGTCCAACATCGAGAGCCGCAACGTATCGCTCAACATGGAGGACTACATCTTCCAGGTCGAGGTGCCCACGCACACCGTCCAGGAGTTCAAGAGCGGCAAGAAGGTCCCGGTCAAGGAGCGCGTGCTGCCCGGCTACGTCCTGGTACGCATGGAGCTGACCGACGAGTCCTGGGCCGCCGTGCGTAACACGCCCGGTGTGACCGGCTTCGTCGGCCTGTCCAACAAGCCTTCCCCGCTCAGCCTCGACGAGGTCGCCAAGCTACTGGCCCCGGAGCCGAGCGAAGAGGCCAAGCAGACCAAGACCAAGGCGTCCGCCGGCCCCACGGTCGAGTTCGAGATCGGCGAGTCGGTCACCGTCATGGACGGTCCGTTCGCCACTCTGCCCGCCTCGGTGAGCGAGATCAGCCCCGAGTCGCAGAAGCTCAAGGTGCTGGTCTCCATCTTCGGCCGCGAGACCCCGGTCGAGCTGTCGTTTAACCAGGTCTCCAAGATCTGACATACACTGAGTCGTTCGGCTGGCCGTCTCTCGCGAAGGGCGGCCTTCCGACATGTTCGGCCAGGTACCCGGCCGAACACATCACCTATCAGGACCCGGAGTAGGAAAAATGCCTCCGAAGAAGAAGATCGCGGCCTTGGTCAAGGTCCAGCTCCCCGCTGGTCAGGCCACCCCGGCCCCGCCCGTCGGTACCGCCCTCGGTCCCCACGGCGTCAACATCATGGACTTCGTCAAGCAGTACAACGCTGCGACGGAGGCTCAGCGGGGCAACATCATCCCCGTTGAGATCACCATCTTCGAAGACCGTAGCTTCACCTTCATCACGAAGACGCCCCCGGCGCCTGAGCTGATCAAGAAGGCCCTGGGCCTCGACAAGGGCAGCGCGGTCCCGCACAAGGAGAAGGTCGGCAAGCTCAGCCGCGAGCAGCTCCGCAGCATCGCCGAGACCAAGATGCCGGACCTCAACGCCAACGACGTCGAAGCAGCGGAGAAGATCATCGCCGGCACCGCCCGGTCGATGGGCATCACCGTCGCCGACTAACCTTCCGACCACCGTGGAAGGGCCGCGCTGGCCCGCACCACAGACTCCACCACAGGAGATTGCCATGCAGCGCAGCAAGGCGCACAAGGACGCGGCGGCCAAGGTCGACCGCGACAAGCTCTACTCTCCGGCCGAAGCCGCCAAGCTGGCCAAGGAGACCACCACCACCAAGTTCGACGCGACCGTCGAGGTCGCGCTCCGACTGGGCGTCGACCCTCGCAAGGCCGACCAGATCGTGCGCGGCACGGTCAACCTCCCGCACGGCACCGGTAAGACCGCCCGGGTCCTGGTCTTCGCGACCGGTGACCGTGCCGAGGCAGCCCGCGAGGCCGGAGCCGACATCGTCGGCGCCGACGAGCTCATCGACGAGATCTCCAAGGGCAACCGCCTCAACGAGTTCGACGCCGTCGTGGCCACCCCCGACCTGATGGGCAAGGTCGGCCGCCTGGGCCGCGTGCTCGGTCCCCGTGGCCTCATGCCCAACCCGAAGACCGGCACCGTGACGCCCGACGTCGCCAAGGCCGTGACGGAGATCAAGGGCGGCAAGATCGAGTTCCGCACCGACCGGCAGGCGAACCTGCACTTCATCATCGGCAAGACGTCGTTCCCCGAGCGCCAGCTCATCGAGAACTACGCCGCCGCGCTGGACGAGGTGCTCCGTCTCAAGCCGTCGGCCGCCAAGGGCCGTTACGTGAAGAAGGTCACCTTCTCCACCACGATGGGCCCCGGCGTCCCGGTCGACCCCAACGCCACCCGCGGGCTCACCGCGGAGCTGGACGGCTAGCCGTACTGGCTGCATCCGCTCAAGGCCCTGCCGTTGTACGGCGGGGCCTTCTGCTTTACCGGCTCGGGCCCTGAGGGCTCGGGCCTTCGCGCTTTCGTGCGGGCGCTTCGCGCATGGGCGGCTCCGGCAGCGTCTGACCGGGGGGCAGAGCCCCCCGCGCCCCCACTCCAAAGGCACGGCCCTCGCTTCGCTCGGGCAGCCCTTTCTTGGGTGGGGCAAGCCCAGGTGTGGCGGGCTCCCCTGTAGTCCTGGGGCGGTGTCCAGTCTGCTTCGCTCCGTGGTGAGCCCGCTGGCACAGTCGGGGAGGTGTCGACCGTGGGTTGGGAGGGCGAGCGCTGTGCAGGCGGCCGGCTTGATGGATGATCACCGTGCGCGGCTTGAGCGGCTCTTCTAGGCCCTCCGCAGCGGTCGTGAGTAGGCGTCACGGCCCGAGTCCTTCAGGCAAGATCACTATTGCTCTATGCTCCTGAGCGGCAACACTGAGTGACCATCTCGTCTGGGGGAGTCATGCGCGTCAGGAACATCGCCACCGGTCTCGTCGTCGCGGCCCTGCTGTCCGGGGCGCACCCGGCGACGGCCGCCGTCACGGCGCCCGCGTGCACAGGGGCAGGATGCTTCAACAAGGACCCGCTCACCACCGGATGCGACAAGGATTCCAGGCCGATCGCGGAGGTGTGGTTCCGCGACCGCCTGCTGCAGGGGTACTACAGCCCCTCCTGCAAGGCGAAGTGGGCCACCGTGATCGGCGCGCCGCTGGACCGCAGGATCTACGTCAGGAACAACAACGGCACACCGCTGTTCGAGAACATGGTCCACCATGTCGCGTGGACGAAGATGGTCGACGGCACGCGTCCGGCGGAAGCCTGCATCGAGAACACCTCCGTCTGCGCGAGGCCGACGGTGGGCCAGGCCCTCTTCTAACCGCCGGCCCGTGCCTGCCACAGCGCGCTCACCGGTACGGCCAGCATCCGGTCTCCGAAGGAGAAGGTGCCGGTGCCGGTATGCAGGACCAGGCCGGCGATGAAGTCGGGGCCGACGCGCTCGGCGAGGTGACGCAGCCCCTTGAAGTCGTCCGGGCGTACGGTGGACGCCGCCTTGACCTCGATGCCCACCACCTGGCCCTGACGGGTCTCAAGGATGGCGTCCACCTCCACCTGATCCTTGGTTCGGTAGTGGTAGAGCTCGACCAGAGTTTCCGACCAGGTTGTCTGCCTGGCCAGCTCCATGAGGACGAAACCCTCCAGCAGCGGGCCGAACGCGGAGCCCGGCCGCAGCAGGCCGCGAGCGTCGGTGCCGAGCAGGTTCGCGGCCACCCCCGAGTCCACAAAGGCGATCTTGGGGGTGCGGACGGCCCGGCTGCTGATGTTCCTCGACCAGGCGGGTACCCGCTTCACCAGGAAGACTTCTTCGAGGAGCGCGAGGAACCGTGCGGTGGTGCTGCCGGGCAGGCCGAGATCACGGCTCAGGCTCTGGGTGACGAGGAGTTGGCCGGACCTGGCCGCCAGCAGCCTGATCAACGCACGCAGTTCCGCGGTGCGCTCGATCTCCGACAGTTGCATCACATCGCGGTTGATCAGGTCGCCGATGTAGGAGTCGAAGAAGCGTTGCCGGCGACGGGTGACCGCCTCGGGGTAGCCGCCGCGGATCAGGCGTTCGGCGTAGTCCGCTCGGGTTACCTGGGAGTTGTGCCTCAGCGTGGGGCCATGGGTGAAGATCGCATCGATGAAGCCGTCGGGCTGTCCGTCGATCTCGCCCTGCGCGAACGGCCAGAGCTCGATCGTCTCCATACGGCCGGGCAGAGTGTCCGGTAGCCCGCGAAGCGCGAGGAGGCGCGACGAGGCGGTGAGCAGGTATCTGCCGGGCCTCGGGTCTGCGTCTACCTGGCACTTGATGGCCAGGAGTAGTTCGGGGGCTCGCTGAATCTCGTCGATGACCATTCGCTCGGGAAAGTCGACGAACCCGCTGGGGTCGCTCAGTGCGGCCTGCCGGGTCACGGCGTCGTCCAGGTCACGCCACTCGGTGCCGTCTGACTTCGCCGGCAGTCGGACCAGTGTGCTCTTGCCCGACTGCCGGGCGCCGTTGACCAGGACGACGCGGGTGTCGGCCAGTGCGTCCTTGATCGCTTGCTCGGCGTGGCGTCGTACCAGCTGCCCGTGAGGTGTCGTGACCATGTGTTCAAGATGACAGCCGTGGCGAGATGGTCGCTCGGGTGGTCAGTCTGTGGGGGTGGTGTGGGGGAGGCTGAAGACGAGGATGCGGGTGCCGGTTCGGGTGCCGGGCTGGTGGACGGAGCCGGGGTGGTAGTGGAGGAAGGATCCGGCGGGGAAGGTGTGGCCGTTGTCGAGGAGTTCGCCCTCGGCCACGTAGATGAGTTCGTCGGTGACGTGGTGGTCGGGTTCCGGCCAGGTGGTGCCGGGGGCGAAGTCGAAGGCGCGGGCGGCCAGGGCGCCGCCGGGCAGGCCGCGGCGGACGATGCCGGGGGCGATGTCGCTGGTCTCCACGGTGTCGATGGCCACGTGGGTGAGCTTCGGGATTTCTGGCATGGGGCCCATCGTGGCGGGCGGCGTACCAGGGGAAAAGTGGCTGGAATGTCATCTCTGGGTATATTGCTGCCATGATCAGAGTGGTCGCGCTGGTACATCCTCCGCAGGCGCCGTTCGAGCTGGCGTGTGTCACGGAGGTGTTCGGGCTGCGGCGGCCGGGGATGCCCGCGCGCTATGACTTCGGCATCTGCGCCCTCGAACCCGGGCAGGTGCCCACGCTCGGCGGCTACACGATCGGAGTCGGCGACGGGCTGGAGGCGCTGGAGAGCGCGGACACCGTGGTGATTCCGGGCTGGCAGGCGGACGACGTTCCCGGGGAGATCATTGACGCGGTACGGCGGGCGCATCGCCGTGGGGCGCGGATCGTGTCCATCTGTTCGGCGGCGTTTCTGGTGGCCGAGGCCGGGCTGCTGAGTGGGCGGCGGGCCACCACGCATTGGCGGCGGACGGAGGAACTGGCGCTGCGGTATCCGGATGTGACGGTGGATCCTGACGTTCTCTATGTCGATCACGGCGATGTGGCGACGTCGGCGGGGACCGCCGCTGGACTGGATCTTTGCCTGCACATCGTCAGGAACGACCACGGCGCCGCCTACGCCACGGAGATCGCCCAGCACATGGTGATGCCGCCGCGCAGGGAGGGCGGGCAGGCGCAGTTCGTGCGGCCGGCGCCGGCGCGCGAACGTGACGGGTCGCTGGGTGCGGTGCTCGACTGGGCGGCGGGGCGGCTCGACCAGCCCCTCACGGTCGGGGATCTGGCGCGGCGGGCCCGCCTGTCGCCGCGTACGTTCGCGCGTCGCTTCGCCGCCGATCTGGGGGTCAGCCCTGGTCAGTGGCTGCTCGCCCAGCGGGTGGACGCCGCACGTGAGCTGCTGGAGCGCACGCCGTTGCCCGTCGAGACGATCGCCGCCAGGGTCGGGCTGTCGTCGGCGGTGAACCTGCGGCGCCACTTCCACGCCCGCCTCGGCACCACCCCGGCCGCGTACCGGCGGACTTTCGGCGGGTAGAAGGCGGGTAGGAGACGACGGGAGCGTGGACACGCGTGCCAGAGTGGAGGGCATGGACTACGTCGCTCATTTTCATCGCGAGGTCCAGGCGTTCGAGGCCGCGTGCCGGCGGGTGGCGGGGCGGGAGGCGCCGCCGGTTCCGTCGTGTGCGGGGTGGACGATGTCCGACCTGGTGATGCACCTGTCGGGCGTGCACCGGGTGGTGACGGCGGTCATCGAGGAACGGCTCGCGCAGCCGCCGGATCCCAGCGGGCTGGCGCACCTGCTGCCCGCCGATACCGAGGGGTGGCCGCTGTCGGGGCGGGCGCCGAGCCTCGGGGTGTTGCCGGTCGGCTTGGTCGACTGGTTCGCGGAGGGCGCGGCCGTACTGGGAAACGTGTTCGCCAGGACCGGCCCGGACGAGCGGGTGTGGACGTGGTCGGCGGAGCAGACGGCCGGGTTCTGGTCGCGGATGCAGACGATCGAGGCGGCCATCCACCGGTGGGACGCGGAGAACGCCCTCGGCGAGCCGGGGGACATGGACGCCGAGATGGCCGCGGACGCCGTGGCGCAGACGTTCGAGGTCATGGTCCCGGCTCGGCGGGCGTTGAAGAAGGCCCCGCCGGGGGCGGGGGAGACCTTCCGGTTCGTGTGCGACGAAGGCGCTTGGACGGTGCGGTTCGAGGGGGATGAGCTGCTTGACGCGGGTTCCCCCGACCTTGAGGTCGCGGGTACGGCTTCGCAGCTGATGTTGTTCCTGTGGCAGCGGATCCCCGCCCGACGGCTGGCCGTCTCCGGAGATCCCAAGCTGCTTGATCGCTACTTCGAGCTGGCGCCGCCCGTCTGACCGCGGGGAGATGTGGAGGTGCTGTGCAGATCTAGGGGATTCCCCCGAGGTTTCCCTGGGTTTGTGCGGGGAAGCCGCCAGATCGGTGATTAGCCACATAGGGTCGGAGGCATGGTGAAGCGTAGGTTTTCTCTCGCTGCCGCCGCGGCTGCTGCCGCACTGGTGGTGGCCGGGGTAGCAGGTTGTGGATCGACGGCGCAGCCCATCCAGGTCAACCTGGCCGCCTCGGAGGTGCTCACGCAGGCTGCGCAGAAGACCGAGCAGGTATCCAGCTACACCGTTGACGCGGTGGTCAACGCGACGGACCCCAACGGGCAGAGCGGAAAGCTCCAGGGCCGGATGCTCTACCAGGGCAAGCCGACGCTGGCGATCGATCTCACCGTTGACACGGCGGGATTCGGCGACCGCGAGCTGCCGGGCGGGGCCAGGGCGGTCCTGCAGGGCGACGTCGTCTACGTCAAGGTCGACGCCCTCAACAAGCTCGTCGGAGCCACCAAGCCGTGGATCAAGGTTTCGCTCAGCGAGGCCGACAGCCGCGGTGAGGTGCAGCAGTATCTGGCGCAGGTCCAGCAGTTCGACCTGGCGGCGGTCACGAAGATGGTCACCGCCTCGAAGGATGTCAAGCAGGTCGGCACCGAGAGCGTGAACGGCGTCGACACGACCCACTTCAGCGGCACGTTCCCGGTCGAGGCGGCGGTGCAACTGCTGCCGGCCGACGAGCAGCAGCGCGCCAAGGAGAACATGGCCGAGCTGAAGGACGTCAAGTTCGACATCTGGGTCGACGGCCAGGGCCTTCCGGCGAAGCTCCAGCTCAACGGTGAGAAGCAGGGCGGCAAGCTCGACGCCACCCTGTTCTTCAAGGGCTTCAACGAGCCCGTCAACATCCAGACTCCGCCCGCGGACCAGGTCGGCGAAATGCCGTCGAACGTCCCGCAGCCGAGCCCGTCGAACTCGTAGCGGCAACCCACAAGAGAACATCGATTTGGAAACTCGGCGACCAGCCCGTAGTCTGGTCGTTGCCGAAGACCGCCGGTTGTCACCTTGGCCAGTCCTGGTGACCGAAGGATCCGCTTCTTGCGGACGGCCCGCGCAGGTGTGATACGAGTTTCCCCACACGATGAGTGTGTGTGAAGCCCCGTGCGCCCTGCGCCCGGGGCTGTTCTCATTTCTGGGCCTTCTCCGGCGGAACATCCTGGAAGGAGGCCCATGGCGAGGCCGGATAAGGCGAGCGCGGTCGCCGAGCTCAAGAACGAGTTCGTTGGAAGCAGCGCAGCCGTTCTGACCGAGTACCGCGGTCTCACCGTCGCTCAGCTCAAGGAGCTGCGCGTTGCACTCGGTGGGAATGCGAAGTTCGCCGTGGCGAAGAACACCCTCACCAAGATCGCTGCCAACGAGGCCGGTCTGACGGGCCTCGACGGCCTGCTCAGCGGCCCGACCGCGATCGCCTTCGTCAGCGGCGACGTCGTCGAGGCTGCCAAGGGTCTGCGTGACTTCGCCAAGGCCAATCCCCTCCTGGTGATCAAGGGCGGTGTCCTCGACGGCAAGACGCTGGACGCCACGGAGATCACCAAGCTCGCCGACCTGGAGTCGCGCGAGGTTCTCCTCGCGAAGCTGGCCGGTGCGATGAAGGCGAAGCAGTCCGCTGCTGCCGCCATGTTCGCCGCGCTGCCCACCAACATGGCTCAGCTGGCCGAAGCCCTGCGCGCCAAGCGCGCGGAGGCCGGCGAGTAGCTGGGGGTTGCCGCACTTAACCGCGGTCCCGATCCACCTTTAAAGCACATCCCATACGGAGGAAAACATGGCGAAGCTCAGCACCGACGAGCTGCTCGGCGCGTTCAAGGAGATGACCCTTCTCGAGCTCTCCGAGTTCGTGAAGGTCTTCGAGGAGACGTTCGACGTCAAGGCTGCCGCCCCGGTCGCCGTCGCCGCCGCTGCCGCCCCGGCCGCCGGTGGTGGCGAGGCCGCCGCTGAGGAGCAGGACGAGTTCGACGTCATCCTCGAGGCCGCCGGCGACAAGAAGATCCAGGTCATCAAGGAGATCCGCGCGCTGACCTCCCTCGGCCTCAAGGAGGCCAAGGACCTGGTCGACGGCGCTCCGAAGTCCGTCTTCGAGAGCAAGGTCAACAAGGAGCAGGCGGAGAAGGCCAAGGCTGCCCTCGAGGGCGCCGGCGCCAGCGTCACCGTGAAGTAACTTTCACGCTTCCGAAAGAGGCGGCCACACCCAGGTGCCGGGTGTGCCGCCTCTTTTGCTTTTCACGCTGTCTCAACCCGCTTTTCGGTGCGTTCCGGGTTGCGGCTGTTTCGACCCCGCCCTTCCGTGCGTTTCGGGTTGCGGCTGTTTCAACCCCGCCCTTCCGTTACGGCTCCCGCCACCCCACCCGCCCCGCCGCCCTCAGCGGGCCTCCGTCGAGCGATGGTCGTGAGGGCTCACGGGGTCCTCGCCGCGACAACTCCGCTCTTGGCCACGTTCAGGCGATTCTCATGGCCGTCTCAGGCGGGGTGCCCAGCGTCGCGTACTACACGGTGGCGCCCGCGATCGCGGCGCTGGGCGGGACCGGCGGCGTACGCGATAGACACCGCGGCCCGCTGCACCTGGGTGGCCGCCACCGTGGGCTCCAACAACGCGGCCGGATACCAGCCGGGTTCAACGGCACCGACCCGGCCGTCGGGATCGCCGCCTGGGTCGAGCGGACCTACGACTCCGCGACGGTGGCCGGTACGACGGTGTTCGACCTGACCAGACCCCGATAACCGGCCAGTAACAAGTTATTAGAATCTGTTCCAATTCCGCGGAACACGGCTAACGTGATGGGAACTTGAAAGTAAAGTGTGCGTCACGTTACCCCATGCTCGCGGAAGGTGACCGGTGGGCGTCGAAGTCGTGGTCGAGGGGCTGACCAAATCGTTCGGTCGGCAGGTCATCTGGCAGGACGTCTCGCTGACGCTGCCCGCGGGCGAGATCTCGGTGCTGCTCGGCCCTTCCGGCACCGGCAAGTCCGTCTTCCTCAAGACGCTCGTCGGCCTGCTGCGTCCCGACCGCGGCCACATCTGGATCGACGGCTACGACCTGGCCAACTGCAGCGAGGACAAGCTCTACGAGCTGCGCCGGCTGTTCGGCGTGCTCTTCCAGGACGGCGCGCTGTTCGGCTCGCTGAGCCTGTTCGACAACATCGCCTTCCCGCTGCGCGAGCACACCAAGAAGAGCGAGACCCAGATCCGCCAGATCGTCATGGAGAAGATGGAACTCGTCGGCCTGCTCGGCGCGGAGTCCAAGCTGCCCGGGGAGATCTCCGGCGGCATGCGCAAGCGCGCGGGCCTGGCCAGGGCGCTGGTGCTCGATCCGGAGATCATCCTCGTCGACGAGCCGGACTCGGGGCTCGACCCGGTGCGCACCGCGTACCTCAACCAGCTCTTCGTCGATCTCAACACCGACTTCGAGGCCACGTTCCTCATCGTCACCCACGACATCAACACCGCCCGTACCGTGCCTGACGACATCGGGCTGCTGTTCCGCCGGGAGCTGGTGATGTTCGGGCCGCGCGAGATGCTGCTGTCGAGCGACGAGCCGGTCGTGCGCCAGTTCCTCAACGCGCGCCGCCACGGCCCGATCGGCATGTCGGAGGAGAAGGACGTCTCCGAACTGGAGGCCGAGGCCCAGATGGGCCACGACCCCGGCTCGTTGCCGCCGATCCCGCCGCAGCTCATGCCCACGGGCAACCGGGTGCGCCGCAGCCAGCAGCCGCCCGGCGCCTGGCTGGCCGCCCACGGGGTGATCCCGCCGCAGGGCTCGTTCGTCGACGACCGCGGGCGTAACTGGCTGGAGGAGTACCCTCGGCTGGTCAGCGCCCATCTCAACGGCGTCAGGTAACCCCCGCGCATGGACGGACCGGCCTTTTTCGCGGCCCAGAACGACTACTCTCCGCACTCGAAAGGACGCGACACGTGATCAGGGCGAGCGGCGCGTTCGTGGCGCTCACGCTCGACACCCTGCGTGCCGTGCCCAAGCGGCCCTTCCACTGGCGGGAGTTCCTGCAGCAGGCCTGGTTCATCGTCAGCGTCAGCGCCCTGCCCACGGCGCTGGTGTCCATCCCGTTCGGCGCCGTGCTCGCCCTTCAGGCGGGCAACCTGATCCGCCAGTTCGGCGCCCAGTCGTTCACCGGCGCCACCGCCGTGCTCGGCATCGTGCGCGAGGCCGGCCCGGTCGTGACCGCGCTGATGATCTCGGGCGCGGCGGGCAGCGCCATCTGCGCCGACCTGGGCGCGCGCAGGATCCGCGAGGAGATCGACGCGCTTGAGGTGCTCGGCATCGACCCTCTCCACCGCCTCGTGGTGCCCAGAGTGGCGGCGTGCGCGGTCGTCGCGCCCCTGCTCAACGGCCTGGTGACCACGGTCGGCCTGATCGCCAGTTATCTGTTCAACGTGATCGCCCAGGGCGGCTCGCCCGGCTCGTACCTGCAGTCGTTCAACGCGCTGGCGGAGCTGTCGGACCTGTGGATCTCCGAGGTCAAGGCGCTCGTCTTCGGCGCCACGGCCGGGATGATCGCCTGCTTCAAGGGGCTGAGCGCGGCCGGCGGGCCCAAGGGCGTCGGCGACGCCGTCAACCAGACGGTGGTCTTCGCGGCCATGGTCCTGTTCGCCGAGAACTTCCTCATCAGCGCGGCGGTGTGGTGATGTCACTCAACAGGCAGGGCGAGTTCTACACCAAGGCCTTCCTCCAACTGCCCCGCGCGCTCCGCTACCGCGCCGAGATCCTGCGGCTGCTGTCGGAGGTGAGCCTCGGCACCGGTGGCCTGGCCGTCATCGGCGGCACGATGGCGATCGTCGCGTTCATGACCTTCTTCGCCGGCACCGAGGTCGGCCTGCAGGGCTACACCGCACTCGACCAGATCGGCACCTCGGCCTTCGCCGGGTTCCTCTCCAGCTACATCAACACCCGCGAGATCGCCCCCATCGTGGCCGCCATCGGCCTGTCGGCCACCGTCGGGGCCGGCTTCACGGCCCAGCTCGGCGCGATGCGGATCAGCGACGAGATCGACGCGCTCGAGGTCATGGCGATCCCCTCGGTGCCGTTCCTGGTGGGCACCCGGCTGATCGCCGGGTTCGCCGCCATGCTGCCCCTGTACGTCCTCGGCCTGCTCGCCTCCTACGTCGCCACCCGCCTGATCACCACCGTCCTCTACAGCCAGTCGACCGGCACCTACGACCACTACTTCGACCTCTTCCTCGTGCCCTACGACGTGCTCTGGTCGCTGGGCAAGGTGGTGCTGTTCGCCGTGCTGGTGATCCTCGTGCACTGCTACTACGGCTTCCACGCCTCCGGCGGCCCCGCGGGCGTCGGCGTCGCGGTCGGGCGGGCGGTGCGCGCGGTGCTGGTCGCGGTGAACGTGGCCAACGTCCTGCTCGGCCTGGCCATCTGGGGCACCACGACCACGGTACGGCTGGCCGGATGAGACACGGCGCCGCCCTGCTGGCCCTGATCGCCGCCTTCACGGCGGTGACCGCCGCGGCGTACTTCAAGGTGTTCTCCGGCGCGACGATCGTGACCCTGTCGGCCCCCAGAGCCGGTCTCCAGCTAGGCCCACGCGCCGACGTCAAGGTACGCGGCGTCATCGTCGGCGAGGTCACCGCCCTGAAGGCGACCACCGGAGGCGCGGAGCTCACCCTCGCCCTCGACCACCCCGTCGACCGCGCCGCCACGGCCAGGTTCCTGCCGAAGACCGTCTTCGGCGAGAAGTACGTGGACCTCGTCCCGCCCGCGACCCCGACCTCCGAGCTGCGCGACGGCGACCGCCTGATCGCCCCGGCCGCCGCCGTCGAGGTGGCGCAGGTGCTCGACCGGCTGCTGCCGCTGCTGCGGAGCATCCACCCGGAACGGCTGGCCACCACCCTGACCGCCCTCGCCACCGCCCTGGAAGGCAGAGGCGCCGGAACCGGTGCCACCCTGGACAGGGCCGAGGACTACCTCACCCGGCTCACCCCCCACCTTCCGGCGATCCGCCGCGACCTCTCCGCCCTCGCCGACGTCACCGGCCTGTACGGCCAGGCCGCCCCCGACCTCCTGCGCACGCTGGCCAACTCCGCCGCGCTGAGCAGGACGCTCACCGGCAGAGAGGCCGAGATCGACCGGCTCGCCCGCGTGGTCACCAGGAGCGCGGGCAAGGCCGACGCTCTGCTGACGGTCAACGAGACCGGTCTGGTGGGGCTCCAGCACGTGTCCAGGCCCGCCCTCGACCTCGCCGCCCGCTACGCGCCGACGGTGCCGTGCGTGTTCCAGGGCCTTGACCGCCTGCGGCCGCTGCTGGACGAGGCGTTCGGTGACGGGCGGGTGAAGGCGGTGCTGGAGCTGGTCAGGCCGGCGCCGCCGTACAGGGAAGGGACCGACGCGCCCGCTTACCGCGACACCAGGGGCCCGCGCTGCTACGGCCTGCCCCGCCCGAAGGTGCCCTTCCCCGGGGTGCGGTTCGCCGACGGCGCCGAGGATCTGGCGGGGCTGATGCTGCGATGACCACGCTGAAGGCGGCGATCAAGCTCGGGCTGTTCGGACTGGCGACGACCCTGTGCGTGGCCATGCTGGCGATCACGATCTCCGGGACGCAGTTCGCCGCGGCGAGCGTCTACCGCGCGGTGTTCACCGACGCCACCGGGCTGCGGCCGGGCGACGACGTGCGGGCCGCCGGCGTACGCGTGGGCCGCGTGGAGGAGATCGCGCTGGCCGGGACGCGCGCCGAGGTCTCCTTCACCGTCCTCGAACGCACCCGGCTGCCCCGCGGCGTCATCGCCGCGATCCGCTGGCGCAACCTGGTGGGCGACCGCTACCTCGCGCTGTCCACCGGCCGCGGCGGACCCGGCGCGCTGCGGCCGGGCGAGCTGATCACCGACACCCGCCCGGCGCTCGACGTCACCGCGCTGTTCAACGGCTTCCGCCCGCTGCTCAAGGCCATCCGCCCGGAAGACGTCAACAAGCTGAGCTGGCAGATCGTCCAGGTGCTCCAGGGGGAGGGCGGCACCGTCGACAGCCTCCTCGGCCACGTCGCCTCGCTCACCGGCACGCTCGCCGACCGCGACGCCGTCATCGGCCGGGTGATCGACAACCTCACCGCGGTGCTCGCCGAGATCGCCGGCCGCGAGAACGCCTACAGCGAACTCGTCGCAGACCTGCGGTCGCTGGTCAGCGGCCTGGCCGAGGACCGCAAGGCCATCGGCGACTCCCTCGCCGCCCTCGACCGGCTCGCCGGCGTCACCGCGGGCTTCACCGAGCGCGCCAGGCCCGACCTCAAGGCCGGAATCCGGCACGCCGACGGTTTCCTCGCCGCGCTCAACGAGGAGCGGGCGCTGATCGACAAGACCATCAAGGACGTGCCGATCCGCCTCAACCAGCTCACCCGCGCCGTCTCCTACGGCTCGTGGTTCAACTTCTACCTCTGCTCCCTGGAGGTCCGGGCGGGCGCGACCACCACGCCGAAGATCGTCAACGAGAGCCGCCGATGCCGCTGACCCCCTTCCGCCACCGCGACCCGCTCCCGCTCGGCATCGCCGGCCTGGCCGCCGTCGCGGCGCTGGTGGCCGGTGTGCTGGCCGTACCCGAGCTGAAGACCGGCACCGTGTACACGGCCGCCTTCGCCGAGTCGGCGGGGCTGCGGCCGGGCGAGGACGTCATCGTGGCCGGGGTGAAGGTCGGCGAGGTGAGCGAGGTCGAACTGGAGGGCGCGCACGTCCGCGTCGGCCTGCGCCTGGAGCGCGAGGTGCAACTGGGCTCGCGGACCCGCGCGCACATCCGGCTGGCGACGCTGCTCGGCTCCCACCACATCCAGCTCGAACCCCACGGCCCCGGCCGCCTCGACCGCGCCATCCCGGTCGAGCGGACCAGCGTGCCGTACGAGATCATGCCCGCACTCGGCGACCTCGCCGGCAGCGCAGCCCGCATCGACGCGGGCGCGCTCAAGAGCGCGCTCGACACGCTCGCCCAGACCCTGGACGGCTCCTCGGCGGAGATCCGCGCCTCCGTGCGCGGCCTCGGCCGCCTCTCGCGGACCGTCGCCTCCCGCGACGACAAACTCCACGATCTGGTACGGCACGCCGAAACCGTCACCGGCCTGGTGGCCGGCCGCAACCAGGATCTCCGCGCCCTGATCAAGGACGGCGACCTCCTGCTGCGCGAGATCTCCGCCCGCCGCGCCGTCATCCACAGCCTGTTGATGAACACGCTGGAGCTGACCGCGGAGATCGACGGACTGATCGCCGACAACCGGACCACGCTCAAGCCCGCTCTGCGCCAGTTGCGGGAGTTCGTCGGGCTGCTGCGGCGCAACGAGGAGAGCCTCGACCATTCCCTGCGGCTGCTGGCGCCCTTCACCCGGCAGTTCACCGACGCGGTCGGCAACGGACGCTGGTTCGACGCGATCGTTCAGAACCTCGTGCCGCTGCCCGCCTCCGTCAAGATGCCCGACCGCACGCTCGGAGGGCTGGCTCCGTGAAGACACCCGTCGCGATCACGGCCCTGCTGCTGGCCGCCGGCTGCGGTTTCGAGGGCGTCCAGTCGCTCCCGCTGCCCGGCGGAGCCGACCTCGGGCAGAACCCGCGCGAGGTGACGATCGAGTTCGCCGACGCCCTCGACCTCGTCCCGCACTCGCTGTGCAAGCTCAACGACGTCACCGTCGGCAAGGTCACCGCGATCGAACTGGCCGCCGGCTGGCGGGCCGAGGTCACCTGCACGGTCAGGGCCGACGCCGCGCTGCCCGCGGGGACCGGCGCCGCCATCTCCCAGACGAGCCTGCTCGGCGAGAAGTTCGTCAAGCTGGTCCCCGCCGGCACCGGCAGCCTGGGCGGCCGCATCCCGCTGAGCCGCACCACCCGGACCGCCGAGGTCGAGCAGGTGCTCGCCGCCGCCTCGCTGCTGGTCAACGGCGGCGGCCTGGAACAACTGGCCACCATCAACACCGAACTCGGCGCCATGCTCGACGGCCGCACCGGCACCGTCAGGAACCTGCTGCGCCGCCTCGACGCGTTCACCGCCGCGCTCGACGGCTCCAAGGGCGACATCGTCCGCCTCATCGGCAACCTCGACCGGCTCACCGCCACCCTGGCCGCCCAGCGCCAGACCCTGCGCGCCGTCGCCACCGACATCGGCCCCGCGGTCAAGCAACTGCGCCGCCAGCGCGCCGACCTCACCCGCATGCTCACCGCCCTGGCCCGCCTCGGCCGCACCGCCACCCGCGTCGTCACGCGTTCCCAGGACGACACCCTCGCCAACCTCGCCCACCTGCGCGCCCTGCTGGCCGACCTCGACCGCGCCCGCCACGAGATCGCCACGAACCTGGGCACCGCGCTCACCTTCCCCTTCCCCGGCTCGGCCACCGGCCTGCTGCGCGGCGACTACGGCAACGTCGACGTCACCGTGGACCTCACCCCGTCCACCACCCTGGACAACCTCCTCGGCAGGAGCCCGCGATGAGCCTGCGGATCAAGCTGGCCGCCTTCCTCGCCATCAGCCTCGCGGCCACCGCGTACACGCTGGTCCGCTACGCGCGGGTCGGCGCCGACCTGTTCGAGCCCGCCTACCGGGTCGGTGTCGAACTGGCCGAGGCCGGCGGCCTGTTCGAACACGCCGAGGTCACCTACCGCGGCGTCCAGGTCGGCCGCGTCGAGTCGCTGTCCCTCACCGCCGACGGAGTGCGCGCCGTGCTCCGCCTGCGGCCCGAGCCGCCGGTGCCCGCCACGGGGCTGCTCGCCGTCGTCGCCAACCGCTCGGGCGTGGGCGAGCAGTACCTCGACCTCCAGCCTTCGGGTACGGCGCGGCCGTACCTGAAGGAAGGCGACACGATCGCCAGGGAACGGACCGCGCTGCCGATCACCACCGCCCAGTTGCTCGGCGACGCCGAGCGGCTGCTGACGTCGGTGGACCCGCGCGACACCGAGACCGTCGTGACCGAGCTGGAACAGGCCTTCGGCGGCAACGCCGCGCACCTGCGGCGGCTGCTGGCGGCGGGCGAGGAGCTGACGGCGGCGGCCGTGGAGGTCCTGCCCGAGACGGTCACGCTGATCGAGCGAGGGGAGACGGTGCTGCGCACGCAGCGGGCCGAGGGCGGGCATCTGAAGCGGTTCGCGCGCGACCTCGCCTCGCTGACCGGTTCGCTGCGCGAGGGTTCGGCGGACCTGGAGCGCACGATCGACGCCGCAGGCCCGGCGGCGCGCTCGGCGGAGAAGCTCGTGGACGGGCTCGAACCGCACCTGCGGCCGCTGCTGGGCAACCTGATCGTCGGCGGCCGCACCGTCTCGGCCCGGGTGGCGGCGCTGCGCCAGCTGCTCATCGGCTACCCGGCGGGCGTGGCCGGGGCCTTCACCGTGGTCGGGCGCGACGGGCTGCACTTCGGGCTCAACCTCAACCTCAACGTGCCGCCGCCGTGCACGCGCGGCTACGAGGACGTACGCCGCCGCTATCCCCAGGACACCCGGGTGAAGGCGGTCGACCCGCGCGCGACCTGCACGGAGCCGGAAGGCTCGCCGACCGGTGTGCGCGGGGGCGCGGATGTGCCGCCGCCGGGCGTACCGCCGTCGATCCCGGGTCTGGAAGAGTGGCTCGCGGGTAATGATCCGGCGATCAGGAAGGAGCGGACATGACAGGCACCGCCTCTCGGTCCGCCGCTTGGCTGACGATCATCGTGCTCGGGGTGCTCGCGCTGCTGCTCGGCGGGTTCGCGCTGTGGGTCAGCGGCGAGCTCCGCGGCGAACAGGCCACCGACGACGACCGGGCCGCCGCGCTCGACGCCGCGGGCACCCACGCGGTCAACCTGCTCTCGCTCAACTACAAGACCGTCGACGCCGACCTCGGGCGCATCCTGGCGACCTCGACCGGGGCCGCGCGGGCCGAGTACACCGCCAACGCCGCCCGGCTCAAGGAGACCACGATCACCAACAAGGTCGTCCAGCACGGCGTGCTGCGCGCCCGCGGGCTGGAGTCCATGACGGGCGGCATCGCCAAGGTCCTGGTGGTGGCCGACGTCGAGATCCGCTGGGAGGGTTCCAAGAACGCCCCTCAGGAGCGCTTCTACCGCTGGTCGATGGATGTGACCAAGGTCGGCGGGGTCTGGCTGGTGTCGAAGGCGGTGCAGGTGCTGTGAAGGCCGTGGCGATCGGGGTGCTGGCGGCGCTCGTACTGGGGCTGTCGGTGGCCCTCTGGGTGATGTGGACGGATCTGCGGCACCTGCGCGACGGGCAGTCCGCGGGCGTCGAGGCCATGGCCGCCGCCAAGGCCGTGGCGCCGGACCTGCTGTCGTACAACCACCGCACGATCGAGCAGGACCTGGCGCGGGCCGGCGAGCACACCACGGGCCAGCTGACCACCCATTACAAGGAGCTGGCCACCACCCTCGTGCCCACCGCCAAGGCCCAGAAGACCGTCCAGACGACCGCGGTCGCCGGGGCGGCAGTCGAGCGCGCGGAACCCGACCGGGTAGAGGTTCTCCTGTTCGTCAACACGGGTACGGTCAAGGAGCTGCCCGGCGAGGCCGAGCCTCAGCAACAGATCACCCAGAACCGCGCCAGGTTCGTCATGATCAGGACAGCCGGCCGCTGGCTCGTCGCCGACCTGTCGACGCTGCTGGGCACCGCCTGAGGCCCCGGGCGCGGCGCGTCCTTCAATTGTTATCAAAATTCAGGTTTAGCGAGTCCTTGCCCAGGGGTATCCCAGTCACTGCTACACCGGTTGTCGGCATGGGTTCGACCCTCGGTGTGACGGAGCGTTAGCCGTCCCCGTTCGCGGGTATCGTCTTGGGCCTGACGGTAGGCGCCCGATCACGCAGGGGAGAAATCCCAGCGTCGCGGCCCCGACCCGGCGGAAAGTCGCGGTTGTGGGCTTGACGTTTGCGTCCGAACGGGCGATGCTGCGACCAACGTGGAGCATGCAGCGAGAGCGAAGTGGACAGGCGTGTGCCGTTCGGCTACACTGCCCCTTTGCGCTGCCCTTTGACGACCCGCGATGCTTGCTCACGTTGCGAGGTTGTCTGGCGTGCGTGTAGTCAGTCCGCCGCGAGCCCTCGGAAGGACATCTGTTGGCAGCCTCGCGCAACGCCTCCGCCGTACCCGCTGGTCCCAATCGCGTTTCGTTTTCGCGTATCCAGGAGCCCCTCGAAGTTCCTGATCTTCTCGCCCTGCAAACCGAGTCCTTTGACTGGCTGCTGGGCAACGAGAAGTGGAAGGCCCGGGTTGAGGCGGCTCGTCAGGCCGGGCGCAAGGACGTCCCGACCCAGTCGGGCCTCGAAGAGATCTTCGAAGAGATCAGTCCCATTGAGGACTTCTCGGGGACCATGTCCTTGTCGTTCCGCGACCACCGGTTCGAGCCGCCCAAGTACTCAGTAGACGAGTGCAAAGACAAGGACATGACCTTCTCCGCCCCGATGTTCGTCACGGCGGAGTTCATCAATAACACCACTGGTGAGATCAAGAGCCAGACGGTGTTCATGGGCGATTTCCCGCTCATGACGCCGAAGGGCACCTTCATCATCAACGGCACCGAGCGTGTCGTCGTCTCCCAGCTGGTCCGGTCCCCGGGTGTCTACTTCGGCCGCAGTGTCGACAAGACCTCGGACAAGGACCTGTTCGACTGCCGTGTCATCCCCTCGCGGGGTGCCTGGCTGGAGTTCGAGATCGACAAGCGCGACAGCGTCGGTGTGCGCATCGACCGCAAGCGCAAGCAGGCCGTCACCGTGCTTCTCAAGGCACTGGGATGGACCAACGAACAGATCCTCGAGCGCTTCGGCCAGTACGAGTCGATGCGGGCCACCCTGGAGAAGGACCACACGGCCGGCCAGGATGACGCCCTGCTCGACATCTACCGCAAGCTCCGTCCGGGCGAGCCGCCGACCAAGGAGTCGGCGCAGACCCTGCTGGAGAACCTGTACTTCAACCCCAAGCGCTACGACCTCGCCAAGGTCGGCCGCTACAAGATCAACAAGAAGCTCGGGGTCGACAGCGACATCACGCAGGGCACCCTCACCGAGGACGACATCGTCTCCACGATCGAGTACATCGTCCGCCTGCACGCGGGCGAGGAGTCGATGCCGAGCGCCCAGGGCGACCGGATCGTCGAGACCGACGACATCGACCACTTCGGCAACCGTCGTCTGCGCAGTGTCGGGGAGCTCATCCAGAACCAGGTCCGCCTGGGCCTGGCCCGGATGGAGCGCGTCGTCCGTGAGCGGATGACCACGCAGGACGTCGAGGCGATCACGCCGCAGACCCTGATCAACATCCGCCCGGTCGTGGCCTCGATCCGGGAGTTCTTCGGCACCTCGCAGCTGTCGCAGTTCATGGACCAGACCAACCCGCTGGCCGGCCTGACGCACAAGCGGCGTCTGTCCGCGCTGGGCCCCGGTGGTCTGTCCCGTGAGCGGGCCGGCTTCGAGGTCCGAGACGTGCACCCGTCCCACTACGGCCGGATGTGCCCGATCGAGACGCCCGAAGGCCCGAACATCGGTCTGATCGGCTCGCTGGCCTCCTACGGCCGGATCAACGCCTTCGGCTTCGTCGAGACGCCCTACCGCAAGGTCGTCGACGGCAAGGTGATCGAGCAGGTCGACTACCTGACCGCCGACGAGGAGGACCGCTTCGTCAAGGCGCAGGCCAACACGGTGCTCAACCCCGACGGCACCTTCGCCGAGTCGCGCGTCCTGGTCCGCACCAAGGGCGGCGAGACCGAACTCGCCCGTGCCGAGGAAGTCGACTACATCGACGTGTCGCCGCGCCAGATGGTGTCGGTCGCCACGGCGATGATCCCCTTCCTGGAGCACGACGACGCCAACCGCGCGCTCATGGGCTCCAACATGCAGAGGCAGTCCGTGCCGCTGCTGAAGAGCGAGGCGCCGCTGGTCGGAACCGGTATGGAGTACCGTGCCGCGACCGACGCCGGCGATGTCATCAGCGCCGAGAAGGCCGGTGTGGTGGAGGAGGTCTCCGCCGACTACGTCACCGTGATGAACGACGACGGCACCCGCACGACTTACCGTGTCGCCAAGTTCAAGCGTTCCAACCAGGGCACCTCGTTCAACCAGAAGCCCATCGTCGTCGAAGGCGACCGGGTCGAGGTCAACCAGGTGATCGCCGACGGTCCCTGCACCGACCAGGGCGAGATGGCCCTGGGCAAGAACCTGCTCGTGGCGTTCATGCCGTGGGAGGGCCACAACTACGAAGACGCGATCATCCTGTCGCAGCGGCTGGTGCAGGACGACGTCCTGTCCTCGATCCACATCGAGGAGCACGAGGTCGACGCCCGTGACACCAAGCTGGGCCCCGAGGAGATCACCCGGGACATCCCGAACGTCTCCGAAGAGGTCCTGGCCGACCTCGACGAGCGCGGCATCATCCGCATCGGCGCCGAGGTCGTACCCGGCGACATCCTCGTCGGCAAGGTCACGCCCAAGGGTGAGACCGAGCTGACCCCCGAGGAGCGGCTGCTGCGCGCGATCTTCGGCGAGAAGGCCCGCGAGGTGCGTGACACCTCGCTGAAGGTGCCGCACGGCGAGCAGGGCAAGGTCATCGGCGTCCGCGTGTTCTCCCGTGACGAGGGCGACGAGCTTCCTCCCGGTGTCAACGAGCTGGTCCGCGTGTACGTGGCCCAGAAGCGTAAGATCACCGACGGTGACAAGCTCGCCGGCCGCCATGGCAACAAGGGCGTCATCTCCAAGATCCTGCCCGTCGAGGACATGCCGTTCCTTGAGGACGGCACGCCGGTCGACATCATCCTCAACCCGCTGGGCGTGCCCGGCCGAATGAACATCGGGCAGGTGCTCGAGGCTCACCTCGGCTGGATCGCGGCCCGTGGCTGGGACATCTCGGGCCTGACCGAGCAGTGGGCGGAACGCCTGCGCGAGAAGGGCTTCGAGCAGGTCGCGCCGCGTACCAACGTGGCGACGCCGGTCTTCGACGGCGCCCACGAGGAGGAGATCGTCGGTCTGCTCAGCAACACCCTGCCCAACCGCGACGGCGATCGCATGGTGCAGGAGAGCGGGAAGGCGCAGCTGTTCGACGGCCGCTCCGGCGAGCCGTTCCCCTACCCGATCGCGGTGGGCTACAGCTACATCCTGAAGCTGCTGCACCTGGTGGACGACAAGATCCACGCCCGGTCCACCGGCCCGTACTCCATGATCACCCAGCAGCCGCTCGGCGGTAAGGCCCAGTTCGGCGGCCAGCGCTTCGGTGAGATGGAGGTGTGGGCGCTGGAGGCCTACGGCGCGGCGTACGCCCTGCAGGAGCTCCTGACCATCAAGTCCGACGACGTCCTCGGCCGGGTCAAGGTCTACGAGGCCATCGTCAAGGGCGAGAACATCCCCGAGCCCGGCATCCCCGAATCCTTCAAGGTCCTCATCAAGGAAATGCAGTCGCTGTGCCTGAACGTCGAGGTGCTCTCCAGCGACGGCATGTCCATCGAGATGCGCGACACCGACGAGGACGTCTTCAGGGCCGCCGAAGAGCTCGGTATCGATCTGTCCCGGCGTGAGCCGAGCAGCGTGGAAGAAGTCTGAGGGGGAGATCGCACATGCTAGACGTCAACTTCTTCGACGAGCTCCGGATCGGGCTGGCGACGGCCGACGACATCCGCCAGTGGTCACACGGCGAGGTCAAGAAGCCGGAGACGATCAACTACCGGACGCTCAAGCCGGAAAAGGACGGACTCTTCTGCGAGAAGATCTTCGGCCCGACCCGCGACTGGGAGTGCTACTGCGGTAAGTACAAGCGCGTCCGCTTCAAGGGCATCATCTGTGAGCGCTGCGGCGTCGAGGTCACTCGCGCCAAGGTGCGTCGTGAGCGGATGGGCCACATCGAGCTGGCCGCGCCCGTCACGCACATCTGGTACTTCAAGGGCGTTCCCTCGCGTCTCGGCTACCTGCTCGACCTGGCCCCGAAGGACCTCGAGAAGGTCATCTACTTCGCGGCCTACATGATCACGCAGGTCGACGCCGAGATGCGCGACCGTGACCTGCCCTCGCTCGAGGCGAAGATCTCGGTCGAGCGGCAGCACATCGAGCAGCGTCGTGACGCCGACATCGAGACCAGGCAGAAGAAGCTCGAAGGCGACCTGGCCGAGCTTGAGGCCGCGGGCGCCAAGGGCGACCAGCGCCGCAAGGTCCGCGAGGGCGCCGAGCGCGAGATGCGCCAGCTGCGCGACCGCGCGCAGCGCGAGCTCGACCGCCTGGACGAGGTGTGGAGCCGGTTCAAGAACCTCAAGGTCCAGGACCTTGAGGGCGACGAGCTGCTCTACCGCGAGATGCGCGACCGTTTCGGCCGCTACTTCAAGGGCGGCATGGGCGCGCAGGCGATCCAGGACCGTCTGACCAGCTTCGACCTCGACGCCGAGGCCGAGAACCTGCGCGAGACGATCCGCAGCGGCAAGGGCCAGAAGAAGGCCCGCGCCCTCAAGCGGCTCAAGGTCGTCTCGGCGTTCCTCAACACCACCAACTCGCCGCGCGGGATGGTGCTCGACTGCATCCCGGTCATCCCGCCGGACCTGCGCCCGATGGTGCAGCTCGACGGTGGCCGGTTCGCGACCTCCGACCTCAACGACCTCTACCGTCGTGTGATCAACCGGAACAACCGCCTCAAGCGTCTCCTTGACCTCGGCGCCCCCGAGATCATCGTGAACAACGAGAAGCGGATGCTCCAGGAGGCCGTCGACTCGCTGTTCGACAACGGCCGCCGCGGCCGCCCGGTCACGGGCCCCGGCAACCGTCCGCTCAAGTCCCTCAGCGACATGCTGAAGGGCAAGCAGGGCCGCTTCCGCCAGAACCTGCTGGGCAAGCGTGTCGACTACTCCGGCCGTTCGGTCATCGTCGTCGGCCCGCAGCTGAAGCTGCACCAGTGCGGTCTGCCCAAGCAGATGGCGCTGGAGCTGTTCAAGCCGTTCGTGATGAAGCGCCTGGTCGACCTCAACCACGCGCAGAACATCAAGTCGGCCAAGCGGATGGTCGAGCGCGCCCGCCCGGTCGTGTGGGACGTGCTCGAAGAGGTCATCACCGAGCACCCCGTGCTGCTCAACCGCGCTCCGACGCTCCACCGCCTGGGCATCCAGGCGTTCGAGCCGCAGCTGGTCGAGGGCAAGGCCATCCAGATCCACCCGCTCGTCTGCACCGCGTTCAACGCGGACTTCGACGGCGACCAGATGGCCGTGCACCTGCCGCTGTCGGCTGAGGCCCAGGCCGAGGCACGCATCCTGATGCTCTCGACCAACAACATCCTCAAGCCGGCCGACGGCAAGCCCGTGACGATGCCCACCCAGGACATGGTCATCGGCCTCTACTGGCTGACCACGCAGAAGGAGGGCGCCCTCGGCGAGGGCCGCGTCTTCGGCTCCGTGGCCGAGGCCCAGATGGCGTTCGACCGCCGCGAGCTGGACATTCAGGCGAAGATCCAGATCCGGCTCAAGGACGTCTTCCCCGCGCGCGACTGGGTCGCGCCGGAGGGCTGGGAGCAGGGCGACCCGATCCGCCTGGAGACGACGTTCGGCCGGTGCCTGTTCAACCAGACGCTGCCGCCGAACTACCCGTTCGTCAACTTCCAGGTCGGCAAGAAGCAGCTGTCCACGATCGTGAACGAGCTGGCCGAGACCTATCCCAAGGTCGAGGTCGCGGCTTCGCTCGACGCGCTCAAGGACGCCGGCTTCCGCTGGGCGACCCGCTCCGGTGTCACGATCTCGATCGACGACGTCGTCGCGCCGCCCAACAAGGCCGAGATCATGGAGAACTACGAGCGCCGGGCCGACAAGGTCCAGCGTGAGTACGAGCGCGGCCTGATCACCGACGAGGAGCGCCGCCAGGAGCTCATCGAGATCTGGACCCACGCCACCGCGGACGTCGAGACCGACATGGTCAACGCGTTCCCGGCGACGAACCCGGTCTGGATGATGCTCAACTCCGGCGCCCGCGGTAACAAGATGCAGGTGCGTCAGATCGCCGGTATCCGCGGCCTGGTGTCCAACACCAAGGGTGAGACGATCCCGCGTCCGATCAAGGCCTCGTTCCGCGAGGGCCTGTCGGTGCTGGAGTACTTCATCTCCACCCACGGTCAGCGGAAGGGTCTGGCCGACACCGCCCTGCGTACCGCCGACTCGGGTTACCTGACCCGTCGTCTGGTGGACGTGGCGCAGGACGTCATCGTGCGCGAGATCGACTGCGGCACCGACCGCGCGGTCCCGCTGCACGTCGGCGACCGTGACGCGGCGGGCAACCTGGTCAAGGCCGACAACGCCGAGTCCAACGTGCACGGCCGCATCCTGGCCGAGGACGTCGAGGTCGACGGCAAGATCATCGCCCCGGCGGGTGTCGACATCAACGACATCCACGTGACCGACCTGGTCAACGCCGGGATCGAGACCGTGCGCACCCGCTCCGCGCTGGTGTGCGAGGCCAAGATCGGTGTCTGCGCGACCTGCTACGGCCGCTCGCTGGCCACCGGCAAGCTCGTGGACGTCGGCGAGGCGGTCGGCATCATCGCCGCCCAGTCGATCGGTGAGCCCGGTACCCAGCTGACGATGCGTACCTTCCACACCGGTGGTGTGGCCGGTGCGGACATCACCCACGGTCTGCCCCGTGTCCAGGAGCTCTTCGAGGCGCGCATCCCCAAGGGTGTCGCCCCGATCTCCGAGGCCGAGGGCCGCGCGCGGATCGACGAGACCGACAAGACCCGCAAGGTGGTCATCACCCCGGACGACGGTTCCGAGGAGATCGCCTACCCGGTGTCGATGCGGTCGCGTCTGCTCGTCTCGGAAGGCCAGCACGTCAAGGTCGGCCAGCAGCTGATCGCGGGTGCGGTCAACCCGAACGAGGTCCTGCGCATCATGGGCCCGCGCGAGGTGCAGCTGCACCTGGTCGCCGAGGTCCAGCAGGTATACCGCTCGCAGGGTGTGTCGATCCACGACAAGCACATCGAGATCATCGTCCGCCAGATGCTCAAGCGCGTGAACGTGCTGGAGTCGGGCGACACCGACCTGCTCCCCGGCGAGCTGGTCGAGCGTCCCCGCTTCGAGAACATGAACCGCGAGACCGTGGCCGAGGGCGGCCAGCCCGCCGCCGGCCGTCCGGTCCTCATGGGCATCACGAAGGCGTCGCTGGCCACCGAGTCGTGGCTGTCGGCGGCCTCCTTCCAGGAGACGACCAGGGTCCTGACGGACGCGGCGATCCACGCCAAGTCCGACTCGCTCCTGGGCCTGAAGGAGAACGTCATCATCGGTAAGCTCATCCCGGCCGGTACGGGCATGCCCCAGTACCGCAACATCCGGGTGGAGCCGACCGAGGAGGCCAAGGCCGCGATGTACACGGTCGGCGGCTACGACGGCTCCGCGGCGGACTACACGTTCGGCACCGGGTCGGGCGAGGCTGTGCCGCTGGAGGAGTACGACTTCGGCCAGTACAACCGATGAGCCGGTCGCGCTAGACGGTTAGTGGAGGCGCCCGAGATCTGCGGATCTCGGGCGCTTCCGCGTCTGTGCGAGGATCGGGCCATGCGGCCCCTGGGGCTCGCAGGGGCCCCGCTGGGAGGGCACTCACGTGCAAGGGTTGCCGGGGGCTTGCCGTACCCGCGCAGAAGGTTGGGGTAACGAGGGCAGAACAGTGGCCCGGACCGGGTAAACTTGGCGCGGAGTCTGCTACTGACCACGGCGCGAAACATATCGACGCGCAGCCGTTTTGACGTGCTGCGCGGGGCTAGGTAGTCTTGCCCTTCGTGCCCGTGTATTCATGGGCTCTCACGCGTGCGCTCGCAATGGCGCGGCGTGGCCTCCCCCTGGCGTTCTTCTACGCGGGAGTGTGGCTCTGTAAGAGCGCGACACGCCCGACCGCGTGGGTCGAAGCAGGGGAGAAAACCGCAGGTCATGACACCGGCAGTACCTGCGAAATGCACAACCTGACGTATCACCGGCTTAGGCATGAACGGAGTGGCAGTGCCCACTATTCAGCAGTTGGTCCGCAAGGGCCGGCAGGACAAGGTCTCCAAGACCAAGACTCCTGCCCTAAAGGGGAGTCCGCAGCGACGCGGCGTCTGCCAGCGCGTCTACACCACGACCCCCAAGAAGCCGAACTCGGCACTGCGCAAGGTGGCCCGTGTCCGCCTCACCAACGGCATCGAGGTCACGGCCTACATCCCGGGTGTGGGTCACAACCTGCAGGAGCACTCCATCGTGCTCGTGCGTGGCGGTCGTGTGAAGGACCTGCCGGGTGTTCGTTACAAGATCATCCGTGGCTCGCTCGACACCCAGGGTGTCCGTAACCGCAAGCAGGCCCGCAGCCGCTACGGCGCGAAGAAGGAGAAGAGCTAACTATGCCTCGCAAGGGTTCTCCTGGCCGCCGTCAGCTCATGTCTGACCCGGTTTACAGCTCGCCGCTGGTTACGGCCCTGATCAACAAGGTGCTGCTGGACGGCAAGCGCTCCATCGCGCAGTCGATCGTCTACGGCGCCCTCGAGGGCTGCAAGGACAAGACCGGCAACGACCCGGTCATCACGCTCAAGCGTGCCCTCGACAACGTCAAGCCCACTCTCGAGGTCCGCAGCCGCCGTGTCGGTGGCGCGACCTACCAGGTCCCGGTCGAGGTGCGCGCCTCGCGCAGCACCACCCTGGCCCTGCGTTGGCTGGTGCAGTACTCCCGCGCCCGCCGTGAGAAGACCATGACCGAGCGCCTCATGAACGAGCTCCTCGACGCCAGCAACGGCCTGGGGGCGAGTGTCAAGAAGCGCGAGGACACCCACAAGATGGCCGAGTCCAACAAGGCCTTCGCCCACTACCGCTGGTAACAGCGGGTTCGACGAGACGACGAGGACGCGAGAGAAGTGGCCGCAACGACCGCTCTTGACCTGGCCAAGGTCCGCAACATTGGGATCATCGCCCATATCGATGCGGGCAAGACCACGACGACCGAGCGCATCCTGTTCTACACCGGTATCAACTACAAGATCGGTGAGGTCCACGATGGCGCTGCCACCATGGACTGGATGGAGCAGGAGCAGGAGCGCGGCATCACGATCACGTCCGCCGCGACGACTGCCGAGTGGGACGGTCACACGATCAACCTGATCGACACCCCGGGCCACGTCGACTTCACCATCGAGGTTGAGCGCAACCTGCGCGTCCTCGACGGCGCGGTCACCGTGTTCGACGGTGTCGCGGGTGTCGAACCGCAGTCCGAGACGGTGTGGCGGCAGGCTGACCGCTACGGCGTTCCGCGCATCTGCTTCGTTAACAAGATGGACCGCGTCGGCGCGGAGTTCCACCGCTGCGTCGACATGATGGTCAGCCGTCTGGCGGCGACGCCGGCGGTTGTCCAGCTTCCGTGGGGCGTCGAGGCCGGCTTCAAGGGCGTCATCGACCTCATCCGGATGAAGGGCCTGCTCTGGAGCGAAGAGGCGGCCAAGGGCGAGATGTACGACGTCGTCGACATCCCGGCCGACCACGCCGAGATCGCTCGCGAGTGGCGCGACCGTCTGGTCGAGACCGTCGCCGAGAACGACGACGAGCTGATGGAGCTCTACCTCGACGCCGTCGAGCCCACCGAGGAGCAGCTGGTCGCCGCCATCCGGCGCGCGACCCTGGCCAGCGCCATCAACCCGGTCCTCACCGGCACCGCGTTCAAGAACAAGGGCGTGCAGCCCCTGCTCGACGCCATCGTCGCCTACCTCCCCGCGCCGACCGACATCCCGGCCTTCAAGGGCCACGCGGTCGGCAACGAAGAGGAGATCATCGAGCGGCACGCGGACCCCGAGGAGCCCTTCTCGGCTCTGGCCTTCAAGATCATGAGCGACCCGCACCTGGGCAAGCTCACCTACCTCCGCATCTACTCGGGTTCGCTCGAGACCGGCTCGCAGGTGCTCAACCCTGTGAAGGGCCGTAAGGAGCGGATCGGCAAGATCTACCAGATGCACGCCAACAAGCGCGAAGAGCGCCCGTCGGCGTACGCCGGTCAGATCGTCGCCGTCATGGGTCTGAAGGACACCACGACCGGTCACACGCTCTGCGACGTGAACAAGCCCGTGGTTCTGGAGTCGATGACGTTCCCGGCCCCGGTCATCCAGGTCGCGATCGAGCCCAAGACCAAGGGCGACCAGGAGAAGCTGTCCACCGCCATTCAGCGTCTGGCCGAGGAGGACCCGTCCTTCCGCGTCCAGCGTGACGAGGAGACCGGTCAGACGATCATCTCCGGCATGGGCGAGCTCCACCTGGAGATCATCGTCGACCGTATGCGCCGCGAGTTCAAGGTCGAGGCCAACGTCGGTCGTCCGCAGGTCGCCTACCGCGAGACCATCCGCCGCAAGGTGGAGAAGGTCGACTACACCCACAAGAAGCAGACCGGTGGTTCCGGTCAGTTCGCGCGGGTCATCATCAACCTCGAGCCGCTCGGCGAAGGCAACGACGGGTACGAGTTCGAGAACAAGGTCTCGGGTGGCCGCGTCCCGAGGGAGTACATCCCCTCGGTCGACGCCGGCGCCCAGGAAGCCGCCGAGTTCGGCGTGCTGGCCGGTTACCCGATGGTCGGCGTGAAGGTGACGCTGACCGACGGTGCCGCGCACGACGTCGACTCCTCGGAAATGGCCTTCAAGATCGCTGGCTCGATGGCCTTCAAGGAGGCCGCGCGCAAGGCGGACGCTGTGCTTCTCGAGCCGATGATGGCCGTCGAGGTCACCACGCCCGAGGACTACATGGGTGACGTCATCGGTGACCTCAACGGCCGCCGCGGGCAGATCCAGTCGATGGACGAGCGCTCCGGCGCCCGCGTCATCACCGCCCTGGTTCCGCTGTCCGAGATGTTCGGCTACGTGGGTGACCTTCGTAGCAAGACGCAGGGCCGCGCGAGCTACAGCATGCAGTTCGACTCCTACGCGGAGGTGCCGCCCGGCATCGCCAAGGAGATCGTCGCGAAGGCCCGGGGCGAGTAGTACAAACCCCGGAGTCCCTGGTGAGGCGGTGCGAGCCGCCTCACCGCCCAGGGGCCGGGTAACTTCCCGGGCCCGAGTGTGAAGTAAGTCAGTCAGATTCTCTAAGGAGAGAACCAGTGGCTAAGGCCAAGTTCGAGCGGACTAAGCCGCACGTGAACATCGGCACCATTGGGCACATCGACCACGGCAAGACCACTCTGACCGCGGCGATCACCCAGGTGCTGCACAAGCGCTTCCCCGAGATCAATGAGGCGACCCCGTTCGACAAGATCGACAAGGCGCCCGAGGAGAAGGCTCGCGGCATCACGATCTCGATCGCGCACGTCGAGTACCAGACCGAGAAGCGCCACTACGCTCACGTGGACTGCCCCGGTCACGCCGACTACGTGAAGAACATGATCACCGGTGCTGCCCAGATGGACGGCGCGATTCTGGTGGTCGCGGCGACCGACGGTCCGATGCCCCAGACGAAGGAGCACGTCCTCCTGGCTCGCCAGGTCGGCGTTCCCTACATCGTCGTGGCGCTCAACAAGTCCGACATGGTGGACGACGAGGAGATCCTGGAGCTCGTCGAGCTCGAGGTTCGTGAGCTCCTGTCCGCTCAGGAGTTCCCCGGCGACGACCTCCCCGTGGTCCGCGTCTCCGCGCTCAAGGCGCTGGAGGGCGACACCAAGTGGGAGGACAGCATCATCGAGCTGATGACCGCTGTCGACGAGAACGTCCCCGAGCCGGTCCGTGAGACCGACAAGCCGTTCCTGATGCCGGTCGAGGACGTTTTCTCGATCACGGGTCGCGGCACCGTCGTCACCGGTCGTATCGAGCGCGGTGTGGTCAAGGTCAACGAGACCGTCGACATCATCGGCATCAAGGAAGACAAGACCACCACCACGGTCACCGGTGTCGAGATGTTCCGCAAGCTGCTCGACGAGGGCCAGGCCGGTGACAACGTCGGTCTGCTCCTGCGTGGCATCAAGCGCGAGGACGTCGAGCGCGGTCAGTGTGTCATCAAGCCGGGCACCACGACCCCGCACACCGAGTTCGAGGCTCAGGTCTACATCCTGGGCAAGGACGAGGGCGGCCGCCACACGCCGTTCTTCAACAACTACCGCCCGCAGTTCTACTTCCGTACGACGGACGTGACCGGTGTGGTGAACCTCCCCGAGGGCACCGAGATGGTCATGCCGGGCGACAACACCGAAATGCGCGTTGAGCTGATCCAGCCCATCGCCATGGAGGACGGTCTGAAGTTCGCGATCCGTGAGGGTGGCCGCACCGTCGGCGCCGGTCGCGTGACGAAGATCCTCAAGTAGCACGATTCGCCGGGGCGGCGGTCGGCCTCATCACAGGGCCGGCCGCCGATCCGCGAAAGCTCCAGCACGGCTCCACGCAAAGCCGTGATCTCGCAGTGGCTTCGGACGACCGCAGGTTGTGACCGAAGTAACTGCCGGATCACGGAAGAAAACGGCAGATCGTATACGTCTGCTACGTGGGGTTATCGGGCGGTTTCGCCCGTATGAACAGCGGCAACAGGCCGCACGATACTTTTTCAGACGACAGCGAAGGACACCGAGGCCACTATGGCGGGACAGAAGATCCGCATCCGGCTTAAGGCCTATGACCACGAGGTCATCGATAGCTCGGCCAAGAAGATCGTCGAGACGGTGACGCGGACTGGCGCGAAGGTCGCGGGCCCGGTGCCGCTGCCGACCGAGAAGAACGTGTACTGCGTCATCCGCTCGCCGCACAAGTACAAGGACAGCCGCGAGCACTTTGAGATGCGCACGCACAAGCGGCTGATTGACATCATCGACCCCACGCCCAAGACCGTCGACTCGCTCATGCGGCTCGACCTCCCCGCGGGCGTTGACATCTCGATCAAGCTCTGAGGGAACGCACTGACATGGCTAAGACGATCAAGGGCGTCCTGGGCAAGAAGCTCGGCATGACCCAGGTCTTCGACGCGGACAACCGGATGGTTCCGGTGACCGTGGTCGAGGCCGGTCCGTGCGTGGTGACCCGCGTCCGCAGCGCTGAGAAGGACGGCTACTCCGCCATCCAGCTCGGCTTCGGGCAGGTCGACCCCCGGAAGGTCAACAAGCCGCTCGGCGACTACCTGCGTAAGCACGACATCACCCCGCGCCGTTACTTTGCGGAGATCCGCACCGACGACGCGAGCGACTACACCCTGGGCCAGGAACTGCTGGCCGACACCTTCGAGGCCGGCCAGTACGTCGACGTGACTGGCAAGTCCAAGGGCAAGGGCTTCGCCGGTGTCATGAAGCGCCACGGCTTCAAGGGCCTGGGCGCCTCGCACGGTACGCAGCGCAAGCACCGCTCGCCGGGTTCCATCGGTGGCTGCGCCACCCCGGGCCGCGTATTCAAGGGTCTTCGCATGGCTGGCCGGATGGGTAACGTCCGCACCACCGTGCAGAGCCTCAAGGTTCACGCCGTGGACGCCGAGAAGGGCCTCATCCTGATCAAGGGTGCGATCCCCGGCGCCAACGGCAGCCTGGTCCTCGTCCGTACCGCTGCCAAGAAGGGGGCTGCCAAGTGAGTACCACTATTGACGTCCTCGACGCCAGCGGCGCGAAGACCGGCACGGTTGACCTCCCCGAGAACATCTTCGGGGTCAAGGTCAACGTTCCGCTGATCCACCAGGTGGTCGTGGCCCAGCTCGCCGCTCGCCGGCAGGGCACCCACAAGGCCAAGACCCGTGGTGAGGTCCGTGGTGGCGGCAAGAAGCCTTACCGCCAGAAGGGCACCGGCCGCGCCCGTCAGGGTTCGACCCGCGCGCCCCAGTTCGCCGGCGGTGGCGTCGTCCACGGTCCGGTCCCGCGCGACTACTCGCAGCGGACCCCGAAGAAGATGAAGGCCGCCGCCCTGCGTGGCGCCCTGTCCGACCGGGCGTCCGGCAACCGCGTTCACGTGGTCAGCACGCTGGTCACGGGGGAGACCCCGAAGACCAAGGCCGCCCTGGAGGCGCTGCGTAAGATCACCCAGGCTCCGCGCGTTCTCGTCGTCGTCGACGAGGCCGACGAGCTGACCTGGATGAGCCTGCGCAACGCTCCGGAGGTCCACCTGCTGGACGCCGGGCAGCTGAACACCTACGACGTGCTCGTCCACGACGACGTGGTCTTCACGCAGGAGGCCTACGACCAGGTCGTCGCGCGGCTTTCGGTCGAGTCGAGCAAGAAGGAAGACGCCTGATGGAGAAGATCGCCGACCCGCGCGACGTCATCATCAAGCCGGTCGTCTCCGAGAAGAGCTACGGCCTGATCGATGAGCACAACAAGTACACGTTCCTGGTCCGTAAGACCGCGAACAAGACTCAGGTGAAGATTGCCGTCGAGCAGATCTTCGGGGTCAAGGTCAGCAGCGTGAACACCATCAACCGGCAGGGCAAGCGCAAGCGCACCCGCACCGGTTTCGGCAAGCGTCCCGACACCAAGCGCGCGATTGTGAGCCTGGTCGAGGGCGATCGGATCGACATCTTCGGTCAGATCGGCTAGTGCTCGCCGTACATAGCTAGAAAAGGGCGAACCGCCGCACGTTCGTGCGGCGGGCTCTCCCATGTAACCGACAAAGGATGAACGAAAAAGATGGGCATCCGTAAGTACAAGCCGACGACCCCGGGTCGCCGCGGCTCGAGTGTCTCGGACTTCTCCGAGATCACCCGCAGCACGCCCGAGAAGTCGCTGCTTGCGCCCCTTCACAGCAAGGGCGGCCGCAACGTACACGGCCGGGTCACCGCTCGCCACCAAGGCGGCGGTCACAAGCGCGCCTACAGGATTATCGACTTCCGCAGGCATGACAAGGACGGCATTCCGGCCAAGGTCGCTCACATCGAGTACGACCCCAACCGGACCGCCAACATCGCTCTGCTGCACTACGCCGATGGTGAGAAGCGCTACATCATCGCTCCCACCGGCCTCAAGCAGGGCGACCGGATCGAGAACGGCCCTTCGGCCGACATCAAGCCGGGCAACTGCCTGCCGCTGCGCAACATCCCGACCGGTACCTTCATCCACGCGGTGGAGCTCCGTCCGGGCGGTGGCGCCAAGCTGGGTCGTTCCGCCGGTGCGCAGATCCAGCTGCTCGCCAAGGAGGGCCAGTACGCCACGCTGCGTATGCCTTCCGGCGAAATGCGCATGGTCGACGTGCGTTGCCGCGCGACTGTCGGTCAGGTGGGCAACGCCGAGCAGGCCAACATCAACTGGGGCAAGGCCGGACGTATGCGGTGGAAGGGCAAGCGCCCGACCGTCCGCGGTGTCGCGATGAACCCCGTCGACCACCCCCACGGTGGTGGTGAGGGTAAGACCTCCGGTGGTCGCCACCCGGTCAACCCCAAGGGCAAGCCCGAGGGCCGTACCCGTCAGGCGAACAAGGCCAGTGACAGGCTGATCATCCGCCGTCGGTCCAAGAGGAAGAAGCGGTAGGAGCAGCCACAATGCCACGTAGCCTTAAGAAGGGCCCCTTCGTGGACGACCACCTTCAGAAGAAGGTCGAAGTCCAGAACGAAAAGGGTTCCAAGAACGTCATCAAGACGTGGTCGCGCCGGTCGATGATCGTGCCCGACATGCTCGGTCACACGATCGCCGTGCACGACGGCCGCAAGCACGTCCCGGTGTTCGTCACCGAGTCGATGATCGGCCACAAGCTCGGCGAGTTCGCGCCTACGCGGACGTTCCGCAGCCACGTCAAGGAAGACCGCCGCAGCCGGCGATAAACAGCCTTCAGAAGTAAGAGGAGTAAGCGATGGAAGCCAGGGCTCAGGCGCGGTTCGTCCGTGTCACGCCCCTCAAGGCCCGCCGCGTGGTGGACCTTATTCGCGGGCTGCCCGCTTCGGAGGCGCAGGCCGTGCTGCAGTTCGCTCCCCAGGCGGCGAGCGAGCCGATCTACAAGGTGCTCTCGAGCGCGATGGCGAACGCGGAGCACAACTTCAAGCTCGACCCCGAGTCGCTCGTCGTGAGCCGTGCGTGGGTCGACGAGGGCCCGACGCTGAAGCGGTTCCGTCCGCGTGCCCAGGGTCGCGCCTATCGGATCAACAAGCGGACGAGCCACATCACCGTGATCGTGGAGTCCCGCGAGCCGAAGGGAAGGACCCGATAGTGGGCCAGAAGGTTAACCCGCACGGGTTCCGCCTCGGCATCACGACCGACTTCAAGAGCCGGTGGTACGCCGACAAGCTGTACAAGTCATACGTCGCCGAGGACGTGTCGATCCGCCGCATGCTGCAGAAGGGCATGGAGCGGGCCGGCATCTCCAAGGTCGAGATCGAGCGCACGACGGACCGCGTACAGGTGGACATCCACACCGCGCGTCCCGGCATCGTCATCGGCCGCCGCGGCGCCGAGGCGGACCGCATCCGTGGTGACCTGGAGAAGCTGACCAAGAAGCAGGTTCAGCTCAACATTCTCGAGGTCAAGAACCCGGAGATCGACGCTCAGCTGGTGGCTCAGGCCGTCGCCGAGCAGCTGTCCAGCCGTGTCTCGTTCCGCCGCGCCATGCGCAAGGCGATGCAGTCGGCCATGAAGTCCGGCGCCAAGGGCATCCGTGTCCAGTGCTCCGGTCGTCTGGGCGGCGCCGAGATGTCCCGGTCGGAGTTCTACCGCGAGGGTCGCGTGCCGCTGCACACCCTGCGCGCGGACATCGACTACGGCTTCTACGAGGCCCGCACGACCTTCGGCCGTATCGGCGTGAAGGTCTGGATCTACAAGGGCGAGGCTCCGACCAGCCGCGCCGAGCGTGAGGCGGCTGCCGCCGGTGCTCGCGCCGGCCAGCGTCGTGAGCGCGACGACCGTCGTGGTGGCGGCGGCGACCGTCCGCGTCGTGGTGGTGGCGCCGGTGGCGCTCGCCGCGGTGGCGGTGGCGGTGGCCGTGGCGACCGCGCCCCCCGCACCGAGGCGGCCGCACAGGCTGCCCCCGAGACCGGCCCGGCTGCGCAGCCGGGTGCTGAAGGGAGCTGACCATGCTGATCCCGCGCAGGGTCAAGCACCGCAAGCAGCACCGGCCCGACCGCAGTGGCGCCGCCAAGGGTGGCACCAGGGTCACGTTCGGCGAGTTCGGCATTCAGGCGATTGAGCACTCCTACGTGACCAACCGCCAGATCGAGTCCGCGCGTATCGCGATGACCCGCCACATCAAGCGTGGTGGCAAGGTGTGGATCAACATCTACCCCGACCGTCCCCTCACCAAGAAGCCCGCCGAGACCCGCATGGGTTCCGGTAAGGGTTCGCCGGAGTGGTGGATCGCCAACGTCAAGCCCGGACGCGTGATGTTCGAGCTGTCGGGTGTCGCGGAGCCGGTGGCTCGCGAAGCGCTCAAGCGCGCGATCCACAAGCTCCCGATGAAGTGCAAGATCGTCAAGCGTGAAGTGGGTGAGGCGTGATGGCCAAGAGCCTGACCGCCGGCGAGCTGCGGGTGGAGGACCAGGACACCCTGGTCCAGAAGCTCAAGGAAGCCAAGGAGGAGCTGTTCAACCTTCGCTTCCAGTCAGCGACCGGTCAGTTGGAGAGCCACGGGCGGCTGCGTGCCGTTCGCCGCGAGATCGCCCGCATCTACACCGTGATGCGCGAGCGCGAGCTCGGCATTGTCACGGTGGTTGAGAAGGAGTCGAGCGATGGCTGAGACCGAGACCACTGAGACGACGCAGCGGACCTTCCGCAAGGTCCGCGAGGGCCTGGTCGTCAGCGACAAGATGGACAAGACCGTCGTCGTCGCTGTCGAGGACCGCGTCAAGCACCGTCTGTACGGCAAGGTCATCCGCCGTACGACCAAGTACAAGGCACACGACGAGGCCAACGCCTGTGGCGTCGGCGACCGCGTGCTGCTCATGGAGACCCGCCCGCTCTCCGCTACCAAGCGGTGGCGCGTGGTGGAGATCCTCGAGAAGGCCAAGTAAGGCCCGCTCGGATATATGCGCGCCTCGTGGGGGCTGTCTCGACAGCCCCCATGACGGCGTCCAAGGACGTGGCCGTCGTACGGCTGCCGCGTCGCCTGCGGTGCGGCCTCTCTCCTGGAGAGGGGCTGTGGCCGGGGGAACAAGACAACGACAGGTTCCGCCAGGCTCGGCTCGCTGAGAACCGGCGCGACTAACAGGAGTAACAGTGATCCAGCAGGAGTCGCGACTCAAGGTCGCCGACAACACGGGTGCCAAGGAGATTCTCTGCATCCGTGTTCTCGGTGGCTCGGGTCGACGCTACGCGGGTATCGGCGACGTGATCGTCGCCACGGTTAAGGACGCCCTCCCCGGCAGCACGGGCGTCAAGAAGGGTGACGTGGTCAAGGCCGTCGTCGTCCGCACGGTCAAGGAGCGCCGCCGGCCTGACGGCTCCTACATCCGCTTCGACGAGAACGCCGCCGTCATCATCAAGGACAGCGGTGACCCTCGTGGCACTCGTATCTTCGGCCCGGTCGGCCGCGAGCTGCGCGACAAGAAGTTCATGCGCATCATCTCGCTCGCTCCGGAGGTGTTGTAATGCCGAAGTTCCTGCACGTGAAGAAGGGTGACCTGGTTCAGGTCATCGCCGGCAAGGACAAGGGTGCCAAGGGCCGGGTCATCGCCTCCCTCCCGCACGAGGACCGTGTGGTGGTCGAGGGCGTCAACCTGATCAAGAAGCACTCGAAGGAGACCAACCAGGGTCCGCGTGGCGCCAAGCAGGGCGGCGTGCAGACCATGGAGGCCCCCATCCACGTGAGCAACGTGAAGAAGCTCAAGGACGACAAGCCCGCGGAGAAGAAGGCCGACGAGAAGAAGGCCGACGCTTCGGAGGGTGAGGACAGCTGATGACTGCCACGACCACCGAGACCGAGCGTCCGACGCCGCGCCTCAAGACGAAGTACCGCGAGGAGATCATCGCGAAGCTTCGTGAGGAGTTCGGCTTCGAGAACGTCATGCTGGTGCCCGGCCTGACCAAGATCAAGGTCAACATGGGTGTCGGCGAGGCCGCTCGCGACTCCAAGCTGATCGAGGGCGCTGTCCGCGACCTCACGGTGATCACCGGCCAGAAGCCGGCCGTCGTCCGCGCCCGCAAGTCCATCGCGCAGTTCAAGCTGCGTGAGGGCATGCCGATCGGCGCGCACGTGACCCTTCGCGGCGACCGGATGTGGGAGTTCCTCGACAGGCTGCTGTCGCTGGCGCTGCCCCGTATCCGTGACTTCCGCGGTCTGTCGCCGAAGCAGTTCGACGGCAACGGCAACTACACCTTCGGTCTGACCGAGCAGGTTATGTTCCACGAGGTCGACCAGGACAAGGTCGACCGCCCGCGGGGCATGGACATCACGGTCGTGACCACCGCGAAGAACGACGACGAGGGCCGGGCGCTGCTGAAGCTCCTCGGCTTCCCTTTCAAGGAGGCCTAAACGATGGCGAAGAAGTCGCTGATCGCCAAGGCGGGGCGTAAGCAGAAGTTCGAGGTCCGGGCCTACACCCGTTGCTCTCGCTGTGGCCGTCCCCGCGCCGTCTACAGGAAGTTCGGCCTGTGCCGTGTCTGCTTCCGTGAGATGGCGCACCGGGGCGAGCTGCCCGGCATCACCAAGTCCAGCTGGTAGGTACTCTAAGGGGCGGCCGTTCTCCGGCCGTCCCTGGAGTGCGCCAGCCGTACTTTCCAGATATATCCAAACTGGGTGCTCCGTCGGAGCGCCCGTGACCACGCCGAAGGTCCACCGGTAGAGCTCTGCTTCACCGACTGGAAACCGCGGCGAGGAAGGCCGTTGGCCATGACGATGACCGACCCGATCGCAGACATGTTGACGCGTCTGCGCAATGCGAATTCGGCATATCACGACAGCGTGACCATGCCGTATTCCAAGATCAAGGCGCACATCGCCGAGATCCTCCAGCAGGAGGGTTACATCCAGGCCTGGACCGTTGAGGACGCCAAGGTCGGGAAGAACCTCGTGGTGGAGCTCAAGTTCGGGCCGAGCCGTGAGCGTTCGCTCGCGGGGCTGCGCCGGGTTTCCAAGCCCGGGCTGCGTGTATATGCGAAGAAGGACAACCTGCCTCGAGTTCTGGGCGGGCTGGGCGTCGCGATCATTTCGACGTCTGGCGGGCTCATGACCGACAAGCAGGCCGGCAAGCGTGGCGTGGGCGGCGAAGTCCTCGCCTACGTCTGGTAGAGGGGAGGAACACAGCATGTCGCGAATCGGACGGCTGCCCATCCCTGTGCCCAGTGGCGTAGACATCACGATCACCGGCCAGGACGTCCAGGTCAAGGGCCCGAAGGGCACGCTTTCTCACACGGTGGCCGAGCCCATTTCGGTGGCTCGCGCCGAAGACGGGACCATCGCGGTCTCCCGTCCCAATGACGAGAACAAGGTCCGTGCGCTGCACGGCCTGTCTCGCACGCTCATCGCCAACATGGTGCAGGGTGTCACTCAGGGCTACTCCAAGAGCCTTGAGATCGTCGGTGTCGGTTACCGCGTTCAGGCCAAGGGCCCGTCGCAGCTCGAGTTCGCGCTCGGCTTCAGCCACCCGGTGATCGTTGACGCTCCCGAGGGTGTCACCTTCCGCGTCGAGAAGCCGACGCTGTTCCACGTGGACGGCATCGACAAGCAGAAGGTCGGCGAGGTCGCCGCGAACATCCGCAAGCTGCGCAAGCCTGACCCCTACAAGGGCAAGGGTGTGCGGTACCAAGGCGAGCAGATCCGCCGCAAGGTCGGAAAGGCTGGTAAGTAGGCATGGCTGGCAAGACTGCGTACAGCAAGCACACGGCTGCCCGCACCGTCTCGCGGGCCCGCCGTCACGGCCGCGTCCGCAAGAAGGTCGTCGGTACGGCGGAGCGTCCGCGCCTCGTCGTCAACCGCTCGACCCGGCACCTGTTCGTCCAGATCGTGGACGACTCCAAGGGTCACACGCTGGTCAGCGCCTCGACCATGGACGCCACGCTGCGTTCGGCCGAGGGCGACAAGACCGCGAAGGCCAAGAAGGTCGGCGAGCTCCTCGCTCAGCGGGCCAAGGATGCCGGTATCACCGCTGTCGTGTTCGACCGTGGTGGTAACCGCTACGCGGGCCGTATCGCCGCTCTGGCGGACAGCGCCCGTGAAGGCGGGCTCGAGTTCTGATGAGGAACCGAGGATCGCAACTGATGGCAACAGCTGAGAAGAGGAACCACTGATGGCTGCAGCTCCGCGTCGCGGTGGCGGCACCGGTGGCGAGCGGCGGGACCGTCGCGACGACCGCCGCGGTGGCGCCGCCGACAAGGGCGTTTCGTACATCGAGCGCGTAGTGAAGATCAACCGAGTGGCCAAGGTCGTGAAGGGTGGTCGTCGCTTCAGCTTCACCGCCCTGGTAGTCGTCGGTGACGGCAACGGCCTGGTCGGCGTCGGCTACGGCAAGGCCAAGGAAGTCCCCGCGGCCATCGCCAAGGGTGTCGAAGAGGCGAAGAAGCACTTCTTCCGCGTTCCTCGCATCCAGGGCACCATTCCGCACACCGTGCAGGGCGAGGAGGCGGCCGGCGTCGTCTTCCTGCGTCCGGCCTCGGCCGGTACCGGCGTCATCGCCGGTGGCCCGGTGCGCGCGGTCCTGGAGTGCGCGGGCATCCACGACGTGCTGTCCAAGTCGCTCGGCTCGGACAACCCGATCAACATCGTGCACGCCACGGTCGCGGCGCTGCGGGGTCTGTCGACTCCCGAGGCGATCGCGGCCCGTCGTGGCCTGCCGATCGAGGACGTCGCTCCCAAGGCGATGCTCAAGGCGCGCGCCGAGGGTATTGCCGAGGCTGCCGCGGCGGCTAAGGCGGTGAGCTAGTCATGGCACGCCTGAAGATCACTCAGGTTCGCTCGAAGATCGGTGGCAAGCAGAACCAGCGTGACTCGCTGCGTTCGCTTGGCCTGAAGCGAATCGGCGACGTCGTCGTCAAGGAGGACCGTCCCGAGATCCGTGGGATGGTCTCCGTGGTGACGCACCTCGTCGTGGTGGAAGAGGTCGACTAGTCATGACTGACAAGGCTCCGCTCAAGATTCATGACCTGCGTCCTGCTCCTGGATCCAACAAGTCGAAGGTCCGCAAGGGCCGCGGCGAGGCGTCCAAGGGCAAGACCGCGGGTCGCGGCACCAAGGGCTCGCGGGCCCGCACGACGGTTCCCCTCGGTTTCGAGGGTGGCCAGGTGCCGCTGCAGCGCCGTCTGCCGAAGCTGAAGGGCTTCTCCAACGCGCTGTTCAAGACGACGTACCAGGTTGTCAACCTGGACAAGCTCGGCGAGCTGTTCCCCGACGGTGGCGAGGTCACCGTCGAGACGCTGGTCGCCAAGGGCGCCGTCCGCAAGAACCAGCCGGTGAAGGTCCTCGGCACCGGTGAGATCTCCGTCGCGGTGAACGTGCAGGCTCACGCCTTCTCGGGTTCCGCGAAGGAGAAGATCACCGCTGCTGGTGGGTCCGTTACCGAGCTGTAAGACCGCTATGACGAGGCGTGGGGGCCCTGACCATGGGCCCTCACGCCCGTAGTGCGTTAGAGTTCGCGAGACGGCAGGCATCTGTCCGGCTCGAATTGACTTGACACTTCAAATGGCAGATCCCCGCACCATCGCATACTCACACCGCCACCATGGCGCGCAGGAGGGACCGTGCTGACCGCGTTTACCCGGGCGTTCCGGACGCCGGACCTGCGCAAGAAGTTGCTCTTCACTCTGGGCATCATCGCGCTGTTCCGACTCGGCTCGGTTCTTCCGACTCCGGGCGTTCACGTCCAGAATCTCGCGACCTGTCTCGAACAAGCACGAGACAGTTCCGCCGGCAACATCTATGGAATGGTGCAGCTGTTCAGCGGCGGCGCCCTTCTGAAGTTGTCGGTTTTCGCGCTGGGCATCATGCCGTACATCACCGCGAGCATCATTCTGCAGCTGCTCGTCGTCGTGATCCCCCGACTAGAAGCCCTGAAGAAGGAGGGGCAGGCCGGGCAGACGAAGATCACGCAGTACACGCGTTATCTGACCATCGGCCTCGGCATTCTCCAGTCGACCGCCTTCATCGCGCTGGCCCGTACCGGTCAGCTGTTCCCGCAGTGCCAGCAGGAGATCCTGCTCGACCCGGACAACATCTTCGGGATCGTCACGATGGTCATCATCATGACGGCGGGCACCTCGGTGATCATGTGGCTCGGTGAGCTCATCACCGACCGCGGTGTCGGCAATGGTATGTCGATCCTCATCTTCACGCAGGTCGTCGCGGTCTTCCCGTCCGAGCTGGCCAACATCTTCCAGGCGAACAGGTTCACCTTCGCCGCCGTTCTGGTGGTCGGTATCTTCATGATCGCCGCGGTCGTCTTCGTCGAGCAGGCTCAGCGCCGCATCCCCGTGCAGTACGCCAAGCGGATGGTCGGGCGCCGGATGTATGGCGGCACTTCCACCTACATCCCGCTGAAGGTGAACCAGGCGGGCATCATCCCGGTCATCTTCGCGTCGTCCCTGCTTTATCTGCCGCAGTTGCTCACCTCGCTGTTCGCCAACGCGGAGAGCCCGAACGCGGTCGTGCAGTGGATCTCGCAGAACTTCGTGACGGGCGACACCCCGATCTACATGATCACGTTCTTCCTGCTGATCGTGTTCTTCACCTACTTCTACGTGTCGATCACCTTCAACCCCACTGAGATCGCCGACAACATGAAGAAGTACGGTGGGTTCATTCCGGGTATCCGCCCGGGACGGCCTACGGCCGAATACCTGAACTTCGTGCTCACCCGGCTGACCGCGCCCGGCGCGCTGTATCTGGGTCTGATCGCCATGGTCCCGATCGTCGCTCTGGCCATCGCCGGGGCGAGCCAGAACTTCCCGTTCGGAGGGACGAGCATTCTCATCATGGTTGGTGTCGGCCTGGACACGGTGAAGCAGATCGAAAGCCAGCTCCAGCAGCGTAACTACGAAGGTTTCCTGCGCTAGTGAGGCTGGTTCTGGTCGGGCCCCCCGGAGCGGGTAAGGGGACACAGGCCCAGTACATCGCATCAAACCTGTCCATCCCGAAGATCTCGACAGGTGACATTTTCCGTGCCAATGTCTCGGGCGGCACGGAGCTCGGCACGCTCGCCAAGACGTACATGGACCGCGGTGACCTCGTGCCCGACGAGGTCACGATCGCCATGGTCCGTGACCGGCTCCGTGAGGACGACGCGCAGGACGGTTTCCTGCTCGACGGCTTCCCCCGCAACGTGTCGCAGGCCGAGGTGCTGCGCGACATGCTGAAGGACTGGGAGCAGGGTCTCGACCTCGTGCTGGAGCTCGTGGTCGACGACGAGGAGGTGGTACGCCGGCTGGCCGGCCGGCGTACCTGCAGTCAGTGCGGGCGCATCTGGCACGTCGAGTTCGACGACAAGAAGGACGACGTCTGCGACGCGTGCGGAGGCAAGCTCTTCCAGCGCGACGACGACAAGGAGGAGACCGTCAGGCATCGCCTGGAGGTCTACCAGGAGCAGACGGCGCCGTTGGTCTCCTTCTATGCGAAGGACGACCTTCTCGTGGGCGTCGACGCCACCGGGCCGGTGGAAGAGGTCACGCAGCGGGCCATGGAGGCGATTCGCCCTTTCATGGGATAGCGAGCTAAGTATGCGAGGTGGCGCGGGATTCCGTGCCACCTCGCGGCTATTGTGGGGGAATTGACCTCCCGCGTCCGCCCGTTGAAACACCCTGGGGGGTGCCACACGTGTTCAAGAAGAACCGGCATGGAATTCAGATCAAGTCGCCTGAGCAGCTCGAGAAGATGCGGGCGGCCGGTCTGGTCGTCGGGCGTACGCTCGATCTGCTGAAGCGCTCGGTGCGGCCCGGCATGACGCCGCTGGACCTCGATGTGATCGCGGAGAAGGCGATCCGCGAGGAGGGCGCCGTTCCGTCGTTCAAGGGCTATCAGGGCTTTCCCGCGACGATCTGCGCCTCGGTCAACGACGAGGTCGTCCACGGGATCCCGACCAATGCCCGCCAGTTGCGCGAGGGCGACATCATCTCGATCGACTGCGGCGCGATCCTGGACGGCTGGCACGGCGACTCGGCGGTGACCGTCGCGGTGGGTGAGGTGGCGCCCGAGCTGATCGAGCTCATGCGGGTGACGGAGGAGTCGATGTGGCGGGGAATCGCGGCACTCAAGGTGGGCGCGAACCTGTCCAACATCGGCTTCCAGGTGGAGAAGTACGTCAAGTCCCAGGGCCGCTACGGCATCCCCCAGGAGTACGGCGGGCACGGCATCGGCACCGAGATGCACATGGACCCGTGGATCGCCAACCACGGCAAGCCGGGCCGCGGGCCGGTTCTGGAAGAGGGCATGTGCCTGGCGATCGAGCCCATGGTGAACCTGGGCGGAGCGCGTACGCGGGTGCTGGCCGACGAGTGGACCGTCGTGACGATGGACGGCAAGCCCTCCGCGCACTTCGAGCACAGCGTCGCGGTGACACATAATGGTCCTTGGGTGCTAACCGCCCTCGATGGGGGCAAAGAGCGTCTAGCACAGCTGAACTAGCGGCCGGGAGTTGAGGGTGATGGCGCAAAGCCCCGAGATGAGGGCGTCCGACGTCGATCGCGACCGGGTGGCCGCAGTCCTGCGTGAACACACGGCACAGGGCCGCATCACCATGGACGAGTTCAACGATCGGCTTGAGCAGCTGTACCAGAGCAAGACCTATGGCGAGCTGGCCAGGCTCACCGCAGACCTGCCCGACGTGGACCTGCGGGCACGGCCCGCGAAGGCGGTCGGAGCGGGAGCGCCGGCGCCGAAGCAGGGCATGCATCCCGGGATGCGCGGCGCGTGGGGCGCATGGGCGGCGGCCAGCGGCATCAACTGGGTGATCTGGCTGATCGTCAGCGTGACCTCGGGCGACTTCATCTATCCGTGGCCGCTGTGGGTGATGGGGCCGTGGGGTGTGATCCTTCTGCTGAGCACGGTCTTCGGTAGCGGGCCGCGCCGTACGTAAAAGTGGTATGTGTGCATTCCTGCGCAGATCGGGCGGGTTCTGCTTCCTAACGTGAGCGGTGTCGGCAACAGCCGGCCCAACTCCCGGAGGAAGACAGATGCGTAAGTTCCTCGTAGCAGCAGCGATCGCCGGATCCGTCGCCAGCGGCCTCGCCCTCGCCCCCGCCGCCCAGGCGAGCGCCGACACGTCGAGCTCGGCCGGCTTCTGGGGGCCGTACTTCTCCAGCAACGGTGGCAAGGCCTACGCGAAGGGCCGCACCTACAAGTCCGGCGGATACGTGCACACGATCTGGTCCGGCAAGGAGAAGTTCGGCGGCGACAAGAAGTACGGCTACGTCTGGTTCGAGTACTACAAGGGCGGCAGCTGGCACAAGTTCTACCGCCACTGGAACGGCTCGGGCGGCAGCAGCTGGAAGTCCAAGGGCATCAAGAAGATGTACACCTACACCTGCTGGGGCAAGAAGCCGAACCACTACTGCGGTTCGAAGCACCGCATCTACTAGGCGATTCCCGCACAGAGCCCGTCCGTGACCTGGTCACGGGCGGGCTTTGCCCTATATCCGGAGTGAAAGACGCACTCTTTACCGCTGGTGCCAGTTGGCGGCGATCACGAGGGGTAGATGATCTTTGACCAGCGAACCGGCGCTTTAGGGGGACAGATTGAGACGTGTCCTGCTCGGGGTGCTGGTGACCGCGTTCTCCACTACGGGGGCTTCGTCTGCGGAGCCAGGGGTGAGTGTTTCGCCGGCCAGTGCCGGGCCTGGTGAGCGGGTGACCGTCTATGTCCATTCGTGCACGGCTGTGGATCAGGTTGTCGCCTCTTCGATGGCGTTCGTCGGACAGCATGTGCGGCTGGGGCGGGGTGGGAGTCCCGGCGGGTGGGCGGGGAGCGTGGAGGTGCAGGACAACGCGGTCAGCTCGGTGCACGAGGTGACCGCCCGGTGCTCCGATCGGCTGGTCAGGACCTACCTCACCGTGCGCGGCCATCCCCGGCGCGGGCCGGAGACCGGAGGGGGCGGGCTGGCCCTTGGCGGTGGTTCCGGGCTCGCCGACTCCGGGCTCGCCGACTCCGGGCTCGCCGACTCTGGGCTCGCCGACTCCGAGGTCGCGGGTTCCGAGGCTGCGCGGGCGCCTTGGCTGGCGGGGGCGCTGGGTGTGCTCCTTCTGGTGTCCGGGGGCGGTGCGCTGGCCGCCTGGAGGCGGTGGCGCGGCTCGCGTGACGCCGCGCCCTAGAGACTCGTGCCCGCCTGGCGCCGCGTGTCGGCGGTCGTCGGCGCCGGGCGGGCACGTGATCGTCGCTGTGGGGCTCCTTCTGGGCCTTTCCTCCTGTACGGCGCCGCCCGCCGTGCCCTGGGAGGTGGCCGGTGGGCCGCCTGCCGTACCGGGGAAGGGGTGGCCGCGGCCGCTCGCGGGAGAGCTGAGCAGGGCCGAGCCCACGCGGGTGCTGATCCCGCGCCTTCAGGTGAGCGCGCCGCTCGTGGTGCTCGGGGTGGGTGGCGACGGGGCGCTGGCGGTGCCACCTCTGGACCACGGGAATGTGGCCGGATGGTACGGCGGCGGCGTGACGCCGGGGGAGCGTGGCTCGGCGGTGATCGCGGGGCATCTCGACACCAGTCGGGGACCGGCGGTCTTCGCCCGGCTGGGAGAGCTGCGGGCGGGAGACGTGGTGGGCGTGGTGCGCGCCGACGCGAATGTGGCGGTGTTCGTCGTGGAACGGTTGTCGCGCGCGCCCAAGGACCGCTTCCCCGCCGAGGAGGTCTACGGGCCGACGGACACGCGCTGGTTGCGCCTGGTGACCTGTGGAGGCAGCTTCGACCGGGTGCGGCGTACCTATAGCGACAACGTGATCGTGCACGCGCGCTTCCGAGCGGCGTACGCGAGCGCGGACTTGCGCTAAACTGGCGCATGGTTGTGTCAGGACACCTGGCACGCGTTTCGCGTTTTTAGCTCAGGTGTCGTACACTCCTTAGTCGGCTCACTTTGACTGTCACGCGTCGGCGATCCTTGCCGGTCGCCGCTCTCTTCGAAGCGTGATGTCGCGGCTGCAGTGAACCGAAACCTCAGACGACCGATCAGTGAAACGCGAGGGATTTTGGCCAAGAAAGACGGCGCCATCGAGATCGAGGGCACTGTGGTTGAGTCGCTCCCGAACGCCATGTTCCGGGTGCAGCTCGACAACGGCCATAAGGTCCTGGCCCACATCAGCGGCCGGATGCGGATGCACTACATCCGAATCCTGCCTGACGACCGGGTAGTCGTTGAACTGAGCCCCTACGACCTCAGTCGTGGGCGGATCGTCTACCGATACAAGTAACGACGGAACCCGCCGCTCCGCGGGGATGTTCCGGCGTTAGGCGCGGGTTTCGGCCCGCGAGGAAACACGTCTGAGGATACGAAGGACAATGAAGGTTAAGCCGAGCGTCAAGAAGATCTGCGACAAGTGCAAGGTGATTCGCCGGCACGGTCGCGTCATGGTGATCTGCGACAACCTGCGCCACAAGCAGCGTCAGGGCTAGTCGCGGTAAGGCTTCTCCGAGTCCGACACCCGTCAAGGGGTGGCGGGCTCGACGCATGAGCAGCCTGAAGTAATCGCGTGCCACACCCACATCAGTGGGACACCCTCGGTCGGAGGCCGAGGCCCTCACCCCGGGCATGGGGAGGGGCAGTGGAGCGCAAGACCTCCGCCACAGAGAAGGAGAATGCCCGACCATGGCTCGCCTGGTTGGCGTCGATCTCCCCCGCGAAAAGCGGCTGGAGATCGCTCTCACCTACATTTTCGGAATCGGCCGCACCCGGGCCCTTGAGATCCTCAAGGCCACCGGCGTCAGCGGCGACCTTCGCGTGCACCAGCTCTCCGACGCTGAGCTCGTCCCGATGCGTGACTACATCGAGTCGAACTACAAGATCGAGGGTGACCTGCGCCGCGAGGTCCAGGCCGACATCCGTCGCAAGATCGAGATCGGTTGCTACCAGGGCATCCGTCACCGCAAGGGTCTTCCCGTCCACGGCCAGCGCACGCAGACCAACGCGCGCACCCGTAAGGGCAAGAAGAAGACCGTCGCCGGTAAGAAGAAGCCCGGTAAGAAGTAGTTCGCGCAGCCGCGGACCGAAGACCTCAGGAGTAATGGCTAACAATGCCTCCTAAGAGCCGTCAGGGCGCACCGAAGAAGGTGCGCCGCAAGGAAAAGAAGAACGTCGCTCACGGGCACGCCCACATCAAGAGCACGTTCAACAACACGATCGTCTCGATCACCGACCCCAACGGGAACGTGATCTCCTGGGCCAGCGCCGGCCACGTGGGTTTCAAGGGCTCCCGTAAGTCCACCCCGTTCGCCGCCCAGATGGCCGCCGAGAACGCCGCCCGCCGCGCCATGGAGCACGGTATGCGCAAGGTCGACGTCTTCGTGAAGGGCCCCGGCTCCGGCCGTGAGACCGCGATCCGTTCGCTGCAGGCGACCGGGCTCGAGGTCGGCTCCATCCAGGACGTGACCCCGGTTCCGCACAACGGCTGCCGTCCGCCGAAGCGCCGCCGCGTCTGACACCCAGGAGATATTGAGAAATGGCTCGTTACACGGGCGCGGACTGCAAGCTCTGCCGTCGGGAGAAGACCAAGCTCTTCCTCAAGGGCAGCAAGTGCGAATCCGCCAAGTGCCCCATCGAGATCCGTCCTTACCCGCCGGGTGAGCACGGTCGCGGTCGTCCCAAGGAGTCTGAGTACCAGCTCCAGCTTCGTGAGAAGCAGAAGACCCGCCGCATCTACGGCGTCCTCGAGAAGCAGTTCCGCAACTACTACGAGGAAGCCAGCGCCAAGACCGGCAAGTCCGGTGAGGTGCTTCTCCAGATTCTGGAGAGCCGTCTCGACAACGTCGTCTTCCGCGCCGGGTTCGCCCAGTCGCGTGACGCCGCCCGCCAGCAGGTGCGCCACGGCCACATCCTGGTGAACGGCAAGAAGGTCGACATCCCGTCGTACCGCGTTCGCGAGCACGACATCGTCGAGGTCCGCGAGAACAAGCGCAACCTGATGCCGTACGAGGTGGCCCGCGCCACCGCCGGCGAGCGCACCGTTCCGCCGTGGCTCGGCGTCGTGCCGGAGAAGCTCCGCGTCCTGGTTCACCAGCTGCCCGTCCGCGGTCAGATTGACACCCAGGTCCAGGAGCAGCTGATCGTCGAGTACTACTCCAAGTAGTCACTCGCCTCTAAGTGGAGTACGGCCTGCCGTACTCCACTTAAGCTGTTATGGAGAGCGGCGTCATATAGCGGTCGCCGCACTACAAGGGGAGATCCCACATGCTGATCGCTCAGCGTCCGACTCTTCTCGAAGAGTCGCTCGACGAGACCCGGTCCCGATTCGTCATCGAGCCGCTGGAGCCGGGTTTCGGCTACACCATCGGCAACGCGGTGCGGCGTACGCTGCTGTCGTCCATTCCGGGCGCGGCCGTCACCAGCATCCGCATCGAGGGCGTGCTCCACGAGTTCTCGACCGTGCCGGGGGTCAAGGAGGATGTCACCGACATCATCCTGAACCTCAAGGAACTGGTCGTCTCCTCCGAGCACGACGAGCCGGTCGTCATGTACCTGCGCAAGCAGGGCCCGGGTGAGGTCACCGCCGCCGACATCGCGCCTCCGGCCGGTGTCGAGGTGCACAACCCCGAACTGCGCATCGCCACCCTCAACGGCAAGGCGAAGCTGGAGATGGAGCTGACCGTCGAGCGCGGTCGCGGCTACGTCTCCGCCGCGCAGAACAAGCAGCCCGGCCAGGAGATCGGCCGCATTCCGATCGACTCGATCTACTCGCCGGTCCTCAAGGTCACCTACAAGGTCGAGGCGACCCGAGTCGAGCAGCGTACCGACTTCGACCGTCTGATCCTGGACGTCGAGACCAAGGCCGCCATGAAGCCGCGCGACGCCGTGGCGTCGGCCGGCAAGACGCTGGTCGAGCTGTTCGGCCTGGCCCGCGAGCTGAACGTCGAGGCCGAGGGCATCGACATCGGCCCGTCGCCGACCGACGCGGCCCTGGCCGCCGACCTCGCGCTGCCGATCGAGGAGCTGAACCTCACGGTTCGTTCCTACAACTGCCTCAAGCGCGAGGGCATCCACACTGTGGGCGAGCTAGTCGCCCGCAGCGAGCAGGACTTGCTCGATATAAGGAATTTCGGCGCCAAGTCCATCGAAGAGGTCAAGCAGAAGCTCCACGAGATGACGCTTGCTCTCAAGGACTCCCCGCCCGGGTTCGACCCGAGCGCGGTGGCCGGCGGCGGTTACGACGACGACGACTCCGCGTACGTCGAGACCGAGCAGTACTGAGCACGTCCCCGGCGCCCCTCTCGGGGTGACCGGGGTTCGCACTGGTTGATCGCGGGCGCCCCTGCGGGGGCGTCTGGCGGCCCGACTCCGGTACCTCGTACGGCCGTGGCGGGTTCATTCTCAAGGAGAACGTAATGCCCAAGCCCACCAAGGGTGCACGTCTTGGCGGCAGCCCGGCTCACGAGCGGCTGATCCTGGCGAACCTCGCCACCGATCTGTTCCGCTACGGCCGGCTCACCACCACCGTGACCAAGGCCAAGCGCGTCCGCCCGCTGGCGGAGCGCCTGATCACCAAGGCCAAGAAGGGCGACATTCACAACCGTCGCCAGGTGCTGACCGTCGTCAAGGACAAGGGCGTCGTCCACCACCTGTTCACCGAGATCGCCGTGACCTTCGCGGAGCGTCCCGGTGGCTACACCCGGATCACCAAGATCGGTAACCGTAAGGGCGACAACGCGCCCATGGCGGTCATCGAGCTGGTCACCGAGCAGCTGAACCCGGTCACCGTCTCGCGTACCACCCCGGCCGCCGAGGCTGCCGCCGCTCCCGCGGCCGCCGCCGAGGTCGTCGAGGACGTCGCTGAGGAGACCGCCGAGGCCGAGACCACTGAGGCCGAGGCCCCCGAGGCCGCCGACGACGAGGCTCCCGCCAAGGAGACCGAGGCGAAGAAGGACGAGGCCTGATCTTTCAGGCCGTCAACGGGCCCGGACCCCTCTTGCGGGGGTGCGGGCCCGTTGCGCATTCAGGAGATGACATTCAGGAGATGACATTTAGGAGATGACATCGTGGTACGGCTCCGCCTCGACCTCGGCTACGACGGCACCGACTTCTCCGGATGGGCGCGTCAGCCGGGGCGGCGTACGGTGCAGGGCGAGATCGAGGAAGCGCTGACGCGGATCCTGCGGCTGCCGGAGCCGGCCTCGCTGACGGTCGCCGGGCGGACGGATGCCGGGGTGCATGCCCGGGGGCAGGTGGCGCACGTCGACCTGGACGAGGAGTCGCTGGGGCAGCTGGATCCCCGGGGCGGCACGCCTGCGGGACGGGCTGAGAGGCTTGCTGCGCTTGTGCGGAGGTTGGCAGGGATCCTGGCGGCAGATGTACGGATATTTCGCGTCTCGGTGGCTCCTGAGGGCTTTGACGCGCGATTTTCGGCTATGTCCCGGCGGTATGCGTACCGGGTTTGCGACGCTCCGGGGGGAGTGGACCCGTTGGTGCGGCGGGAGGTGGTCTGGCACGCCAGACCGCTGGACGTCGAAGCCATGAACGCCGCGGCCGCGCGGTTGCTGGGTGAGCACGACTTCGCGGCGTTCTGCAAGAAGCGCGAAGGCGCCACGACGATTCGGGAACTGCAGCGGCTCGAGTGGGTGCGGGACGGACGGGGGCTGCTGGTCGCCACCGTGGTCGCGGACGCGTTCTGCCATTCCATGGTCCGGGCGCTGGTCGGGTCGTTGATGGCGGCAGGGGACGGGCGCCGGCCGGTGGAGTGGCCGGGGGAGGTGCTGGCGGCAGCCGTACGGGATTCGGGGGTGCATGTGGCGCCCGCCCACGGGCTGTGCCTGGAGGAGGTCACCTACCCGGAGCCCGCAGACCTCGCCACAAGAGCAGCCACCACCCGCCGCATCCGGACCCTCTAGTTCACCCCATCTGGCGGTACGGCTCGCGCCCACCCATGCCACGCGGCGCCCCGTCTCGGGCCGCCGCGCGACGGGCCCCGGGGCCAGCCGGTCGTGCCCGCACCCGCGGCTCGGGGTGGCGTCATGCGCGGAGCCACACCCGCACGCGCGCCTGCCGGTCCGGGCCATGCCGGGAGCCATGCCGGGAGCCACGCCCGCACGCGGGCCCGCGGCTTCGGCAGGTGTCTTGCCTGGAGTCGCACCCACACCCCCAGCGTTATGGCCGGACCATGCGATGGCATGGGTTTCCGTTGGCGGCGACGTCCTATGCGGGTCAGCTGGCGGCGATTCGGCGTTCCAGGACCTTGGCGGTTTGGTCGCGGAAGCCGCCGCTGATCTTGCCCAGGCCGGTTTCCTTTTCGGTCGGGGTGTGGCCGTCGGCGTAGGTGGCGTAGCTGAAGACGATGTAGCGGCCCCAGACCAGGCCGGCCGCGTAGCCGCCGGCGATGTGGATGCGGTCGCCGCCGCTGCCCGCCGAGCCGGGCAGGGCGCGGAACCAGAGGTTGCGGCTCAGGTTCTTGGCCTGGTCGGCTTCGACGGCCGCCTCCTTCGTGGGCAGGACCGCGAGGCCGGTGGTGACGGCGTAGCGGCGCTTGCTGTCGACGTAGGTGGCGCGCAGGACGCGGCTGCAGTCCTGCTTGCGCAGCGCGTCGGCGAACGGGCCCGCGGCGACCTTCTCGCAGTTCTCGGCCATGCTGGTCTTGACCCTGGTGAACGACCTGCCGCCGATCTTGATCTTCTTGGCGGGGAAGGCCTCGGTGAGGGCGAGCTTCTTGGGGTCGGTCTGCTCGGAGTTCAGGACCGAGGCGCCCGCGGTGTCGTCCGGGGGGTCGGTGGTGGCGGAGGTGGGGGGCTGCGAGGTGGCCGGGGGTTGTGAGGCTGCCGCGTCGGCGGGCTTGGAGCTGTTGATCGACCGGTAGGCGAAGAACGCGCCGGTCGCCACGCCTGCCAGGACCAGCACGCCCAGCGCGGCCAGGAGGACCTTCTTGCCCTTGGCCGGTGGCTGCGGGGGCCCTGGTTGTGGGGGCGCGGTGGGGCCGCCCGGGGTGAACAGGCTGCCCGGCTGGGTGTGCGCCTGCTGGCCTGCGAAGGGCTGGTTGCCGAAGGCCTGGCGGGCCGGGGGCTGGAAGTTGGTCGGCGGGGCTGGTACCGGTGCCGGTGGGCGTGCGGCGTCCGGGTGGGGGCTGTCCGTCGCCGGAGGGCGGGGGCCGGGGAAGGCGGGGATGCCGTGGGGTGGGGTGTCCGAGTCGGCCGGGGGCAGCGCCATGGGCTGCCTCGGCGCGGGCAGCGCGGGCTTCGGGCCCCAGACCTCCGGTGGGAACGGGAGCTCGGGCAGCTGGTGCGGGCCGGTGTCGTCGGACTGCTTCATCGGCCACACCGGGATGTCACCGGGCTCGGCCTGGCGAGCCACCGGAAGGGTGAGGCCGGGGTCGGACGGCTGGCCCGGTCCGGCGCCCTGGTGTCCGGGCTGCTGGTGTGGGGCGGTGCTTTGGTGTCCGGGTGGATGGAGCGGGCTGCCAGGGGGCTGGGGTGGGTTGCTTTGAGGGGCCGTGGCGGGGTGCTGGACGTCCTGGGGGTTTGCGGGTACGGCGGGCGTACCCGGCCACGGCGCCGGGGGTTCCAGGGCGTCGTAGTCGGCGCCGGGGATGGGTTCGCCGGTCGCCGCGGGCCACGGGGGTACCGCCGGGTCGGTCACCGGGGACGGCCACACCTGCATGCCTGCCGCCGCGGCGGTGAAGCCGGGCGGGGGTTCCCACGTGGGCTCGCCGGGAGGCGGGGTGTCGGACGGGAGTTCCGGCTTGGGCCAGGAGGTCCGGGTGAGCTGGGGGTCGTCGGGCTCGGGGTCGGCGAACCAGTCGTACTCGGCTTCCTCGCCGGGGACCTCCCACGGCTTCGCGCCCGGGAAGGCGGGCAGCTCGGGCAGGTCAGACAGCTCGGCGGTGGGCACGGGCTCGGGGGCCGGGGCCGCAACGTTCCACGGCTGAACGTCGGCCCCTGGCAAGGGGTTGGCCGGGTTGGTGTCGGCGGCGCCGAAGTCCGGGACGGGACCGGGCGGTGGTGGGTACCCGAGCGCGTCCGTCGGCGGCGGCTGAGGGCCGCTGTCGAGCGGGTGTCCGGGCATCGGCCTGGTGGGGTCGTGGCGGGGGTCCGGGGTGGTGGCGCGGGGGGCCTCGGGCCAGGACGGGGGCTGGGGCAGGGAGGACTGGCCCGGCAAGAGTGGCTGGCCCGGCGGGGGTGGTTGCCCCGGCAGGGGTGGCTGGTCCGGCAGAGGTGGTTGGCCCAGCAGGGGTGGGTCGCCGGGCAGAGGGGGCTGGCCCGGCAGAGGGGGCTGGGTCGGGAGGGGTGGCTCGGGGAGCGGGAGGTTGGGGGGCGGGCCCGGGTAGACGGGGATGGGGGCGCCGCCGGCACTTGGCCACGGCAGGCGCTCCGCCGTCTCCTGCTGGTCGCCCTCGCCACCATCCTGTACGGCGTCGCCGTACAGGATGGGCGGGGTTGTTGGGTCGTCGGCGGGTGAGAGGAGCTGGCCGAAGCTCGGCGGCGGTGTCGTCGCCGGAGCGACCGAGCTGTCGGTCTCGGCGCGCTCGTGCTCGGACCCGGGTTCCTGGCCACGCATAAGGGGGAGCCTAGCGAGAAGGTCGAGATCGTCATGCCGGTATGGGCGTTCCCGGCCGGATCGACCGCCTTGTTTGTCCGCTTATGGGGGTTTTTGGGGTGGTTCAGTTTCCGGGGTATCCGCTGAGCGAGCGGGCGTCCAGGGCCTTGAAGGCGGTCGTCTTCGCGATGTCGTCGGCTGCCTGGGCGAGGACCTTGGAGGTCTTCTTGGTCGGTTCCGAGCCGTCCTTGTTCTGGAACCAGACCATGATCGCGTAGTGGCCGTGGACCCAGATCTCGGCGGCGCCGGAGCCCGATCCGATGTACTTGGTGACCGCGTCCTTGCCGGGCAGCGCCTTCACGTACACCGAACGCTTGTCCTTGCCGCCCGCGGCGGCGACCTTCTTGGCCGAGCCGGTGGTGTTGAGGTTCGCGACGCCGACGGTGCCGATGACCTTGCCGGCCTTGTCGCGGAAGCTGGCGCGGACCACCTGGTTGCACTTGCCGGACTTCAGGGCCTTCGCGAGCTTGTCGCCGTTGGCGGCGTCACCGCACTTCTTGTCGTGCTTGGTGATGGTCATCTCGTAGGAGCGCCCGTCCACCGTGAACTTCTTCTGGGGGAAGAGCTCCTTGACCGACAGCGGTTCCGGGTCGGTCTTGCGCTCGCCGGCGAAGCCGAACTCGCCGGGCGGCGCCGACGGCAGCGGCGCGGAGGTACGGCGCGCCGTCTCGGCCTGGCCGGGAGTCTCGGTGTTCCACATGATGACGAGGCCGCCGGCGAGCAGTCCGAGCACGGCCAGCCCGCCCAGGGCGAACCACAGCGGCCCCCGGGAGCGCGGTCCCTCGTCATAGGGGCTCCACATGGTGCTCTGCCGTGTGGTCTCGGTCGTGGCCGAGGCCTCGTCTTCGCCGCCGGTCGATCGCTTTTTGGGGAAACCCATGCCGGGAGATTACCGCGTCAGCGGTAGCCGAAGTCCTGGGTCCACCACAGGCCGGTCGGCCCGTTGGCGACTCCGACGCCGATGGCCACGATGTCGCAGTTGAGGATGTTGCCGCGGTGGGAACGGTTGGTCAGCCACCCGCTGACCGCCTCGCCGGGGGTGGTGTAGCCGCTGCCGATGTTCTCGGCGGCGCCCTGGCGGTAGCCCGCGCGCTCCATCCGCTCCCAAGGTGAGGAACCGTCGGGCGAGACGTGGTCGAGCTTGCCCTCGGTGGCCATCTCCATCGAGTGGGCGCGGGCCGATCGGGTCAGGCGCGTGTCGACCCGCAGCGGCCGGCAGCCCTTCTTGACCCTGGCGCTGTTGGTGAGGACGACCACGCGACGGGCGAACTCGGGCTCCAGCCGTACCACCGGATCGCCGAGGATCTGCGTGGGGTGGTCCTGCGGGAAGAAGCCGGAGATCTCGCTCGACGGCGAGGGCAGCGGCTTGGCGGTCGCGCGGCCGTGCGGCTGCGACGGGGTGGTCTCGCGCGGGATCGGGGCCGCGAACGGCTGCTTCTTTGGCGTCGGTACGGCTGTCGCCGCCGCGGGCGGCACGCTTTCGTTGAGGTAGAGCTGCTCGGCCGGCGGCTCGGCGTCGGTCAGGCGGCCGATCAGCACACCGGCGAAGACCGCGGCAGAGAGGCACGCCAGCACCCCCAGGTGGTTCCGGCGCCGGAAAGTCCGCTGGGTCAGCCGGGTGTGAATGCTCTGCCACATGCCGGAGCCAACGATAGGGATGAGCGGTGGTGGTAAAGAAGGGATTGCCGGGAAACGAAATAGAACCGTTCTGTGTCGGGTAGACTCGGCGCTGGTTACCGGTAGCTCTTGAAGTGAGGTAGCCTAGTCAATCGTTGTGTGCATAGGTCCAGAGCGACCGATGCGCGGCGCGTCCGGCGTCATCTCCCATGAAGCCTGCTGAGGCAGGGAGACGGAAGGTCCGGGCTGTCGTGCGCCCGCACCGACCGACAAAGGCGCTGACCGATTCCGGCAGCGGTAAGAAGACGCCGAGCAAGATAAGGCTAACGACCGTGCGCACGTACTCACCGAAGCCCGCTGACGTCGAACGTCAGTGGTACGTCATCGACGCGACCGATGTCGTGCTGGGCCGGCTGGCCAGCCACGTCGCGACCCTGCTCCGCGGCAAGCACAAGCCGATCTTCGCCAACCACGTCGACACCGGTGACTTCGTCATCGTCATCAACGCGGAGAAGATCGCGCTGAGCGGTAACAAGCTTGAGCAGAAGAAGGCTTACCGCCACTCGGGCTACCCGGGCGGTCTGCGTTCCGTGACCTACGGCGAGCTCATGGAGAAGCGCCCCGACAGGGCGGTCGAGAAGGCCGTCAAGGGCATGCTCCCCAAGAACTCCCTCGGCCGGAAGATGGCGAAGAAGCTCAAGGTCTACGCGGGTTCCGAGCACCCGCACCAGGCCCAGCAGCCCGTGCCGTTCGAGATCACCCAGATCGCCCAGTAGTAGTTCGAAAGATTTAGAGGAGAACCGTGGCTGAGCCCACCGGTGTCGAGACGGCCGTCGTCGAGGCCGAGCAGGAGGACTTCTCCACCGAGGAGTTCCCGTCCGAGTACACCACCGAATCCGCCGCCAGCGCCGACGCCCCCGTGCGTAAGCCCGTCACCACGGGCAACTCGTACGGCACCGGCCGCCGCAAGGAGGCGATCGCCCGCGTGCGCATCGTCCCCGGCACCGGCAAGTGGACGATCAACGGTCGTTCGCTGGATGCCTACTTCCCCAACAAGGTCCACCAGCAGATCGTCAACGAGCCCTTCGTGGTGCTCGGTGCCGAGGAGGCCTTCGACGTCATCGCCCGCATCGACGGTGGCGGCGTGACCGGCCAGGCCGGTGCCCTGCGCATGGGCCTGTCCCGCGCGCTGGCGGTCCTGGACGTCGAGAACAACCGTCCGCCGCTGAAGAAGGCCGGCTTCCTCACCCGTGACGCCCGCGCCACGGAGCGGAAGAAGTACGGCCTCAAGAAGGCCCGCAAGGCTCCGCAGTACAGCAAGCGCTAAGTGGGGCGCCTTTTCGGCACCGACGGGGTACGTGGGGTCGCGGGTCGCGACCTCACGGCCGAGCTCGCCATGGACCTTTCGGTCGCGGCGGCTCACGTCCTCGGCGATGCAGGCGCGTTCGCCGCGACCGGCCACAAGAGGCCTGTCGCGGTCGTAGGCCGGGACCCCCGGGCTTCAGGTGAATTCCTGGAGGCCGCGGTGGTCGCCGGCCTCGCGTCGTCCGGAGTGGATGTGCTGCGCCTCGGCGTGCTGCCCACCCCGGCCGTCGCCCACCTCACGGCCGCGCTCGGCGCCGACATCGGCGTCATGCTGTCGGCTTCGCACAACCCGGCGCCGGACAACGGCATCAAGTTCCTGGCCAAGGGCGGCTTCAAGCTGTCCGACGCGGTCGAGGACGAGATCCAGCGGCGGCTCGGTGAGGCGTGGAACAGGCCCGTCGGCTCGGCCGTCGGCCGGGTCAGAGACGCCTACGGCGAGGCCGACCGCTACATCTCCCACCTGCTGACCACCGTCCAGGGCAGCCTTGACGGGCTGAACGTGGTGGTCGACTGCGCGCACGGCGCGGCGCACATGGTGGCGCCGGAAGCGCTCGTACGCGCGGGCGCCCGGGTGGAGGCGATCGGCGCCAGGCCCGACGGGCTCAACATCAACAACGGCTACGGCTCGACCCACCTGGACAAGCTCCAGCAGGTGGTCATCTCGCGCGGCGCCGACCTCGGGGTCGCCTACGACGGCGACGCCGACCGCTGCCTCGCGGTCGACCACACCGGCGCGATCGTCGACGGCGACCGCATCATGGCGGTGCTGGCCAGGGCGATGCACGACGAGGGCACGCTGGCCCACGACACCGTGGTCGCGACCGTGATGTCGAACCTCGGCTTCAAGCTGGCCATGCGTGAGGCCGGGATCAACGTGATCGAGACCGCGGTGGGCGACCGCTACGTTCTCGAGCGCATGAAGGCCAACGGCTACAACCTCGGCGGTGAGCAGTCGGGCCACGTCATCATGCTCGACCACGCCACCACCGGCGACGGCCTGCTGACCTCGCTCCACCTGCTGTCGGTGGTCGCGCGGACCGGCAAGACGTTGCGCGAACTGTCCTCGGCGATGACGGCGCTGCCGCAGATCCTCATCAACGTCAAGGACGTCGACAAGGGCAAGGCGTCGGTGCCGGAACTGGTCGCCGCCGTGGCCGCGGCGGAGGCGGAACTGGGCGAGACCGGCCGGGTGCTCATCCGGCCGAGCGGCACGGAGCCGATGATCCGGGTCATGGTCGAGGCCTCATCGGAGGACCAGGCCTCGCAGGTCGCGGGCCGCCTGGCCGATGTGGTGCGCACGTCCTGCTCGTAGAGGTTTTCAAGGGGGTACGGCGGTGCCGTGCCCCCTTTCTTCATTCCACGCGCCCGTCGGGATAGACGCGCACCTGGGCGCGTCTGCTCACCTCGGCCAGCGCCTCCGTCGCGGCGTCGGGGTCCCAGGCGAGGCCGGGCTCTTCGATGACCTTCAGGAGCTCGTGCACGGTCTCCACGTCCTCGCCCACCTCGCCGATCCGGGTGGTCAACCCTCGCGTGTCGTCGATGGCCCAGCGGGGGAGGTTCACCGCCCGGACGCGGCGGAGCATCTCGGCGGTGAGCGAGGCGGGCAGAGCGATCGCGAGGTTGTCCACCACGCTGCGGTAGTACAGCTCGCCGGTGATGCGGGGCAGGCTTTCGATCAGGGCGGCCAGGCGCCGGCTGATCTGTTCCGGGGCGATTTCGATGAGGGCGTCGACCAGGTCGTCGCACTCCTCGGGGAGACTGGGGTCGTTGGGTGTGGGTGGTGTCTGCGCGGCGAGCTGGTCGAAGCGGGAGAACAGCGCCTGGATCGCGGCCGGGTCGCCGGTTTTGGCCAGGCAGGTGTACACCCGTCTACGTAGCAGGGTCCGGCGACGGAGAATGGCGAGCCGGTGGCCCGGATAGGCGGATGTGGGCGATTGGGCGACTCCGTGGGGCACCATCGCGAGCAGCAGCGGGACCCCTTCGCGGTGGCCGTTGTCGGCGAGCGTGGCCGCGGCTCCGGCTCTGACCATGGGGTGAACTCCCTTGTCGGCGAGCACGTTGAGGAGTTCGGAGTCGGCGGCGGCGAGCAGTTCGGTCAGCAGCCAGCGGATTGGCCAGGCGATTTTCTCGTCGCGCAGATGGCCGATCACGGGCGCGACGAGCGCCTTGGCCAGACTTCCTCGCAGGTTGGCGGCGACTCGCAGGTTGGCAGCGAACTGCGAGTGGTTTCCGGTCTCCGTGCGCGGGTCGAGGAGCGCGTTCAGCCAGCGGTCTTGGTCGCTGACCTGCACGAGCAGGTTGACGAGATCGGGGTCGCGTCCGCTCAGTGCGAGTGCCTCCCACAGTTCGTCCTCGGTGATCTCGCCCAGTTCGAGCAGCGCGTGGCGGCAGTCGTTGAGCGCGTGGTCGGCCCGGGAGTCCTCCCTGCCCAGGTCGTGGAGCTTCCACAACACCGGGACGGCGGCGTGGACCTCCAGCTCACGTGCCTTGTCGACGAGAAGCTCCAGCGGCTTCTCGCTGTCGGGATGGGTGGCGTGCGGGGTCAGGCGTTCCAGCCACTCCACGATGAGCGCCGGTTCGTGCGGGACCTCTGTCCAGTCCTTGAGGAAGTCGGGGGGGCGTGCTGAGGTCGGCCAGGCCCAGGGTTTTGGCGACGGCCTTGCGGTGGCTGGGGTCGAGGTCCTTCAGGCGGGGTTCGATCTGGGAGATCCTCGTCGCCCCGATCTCCTTGAACAGCTCGGTCGCCGACTCGTCCGGCGCGGCCAGCACGAGCTCGCCTATCTCCTCGACGATCCGGCCCCGCAGCCACGCGGCCTTGATCCGCGGCGTGCTGACCAGGCAGCGTCCGGCCAGCAGCAGGTCGTTGTGGAACATGTCGTCGTCGCGGGCCACCGGCCCCTCGATGGCGGCGGTGTCCTGGTCGTGGCCGAGCACGGCCAGCAGCAGCGGTGTCGCGTCGTGGAGCCGGCCGGCGAGCAGCAGGATGACCTCCTCCCACCACGGGTCGTGGCGGACCTTGGCGATCTCCGCGATGGCCGGGGCGCCGATCCTGGCGGCGACCTCGGCGGCGAAGTACTCCTGGATGGTCAGGTGCAGGAAGCCGTACACCTCCTGCGCCTGCTCCTTGAGCATCCCGTAGTGCTCGCAGATCTCGCCGAGGATGGCGGGGGCGTCGGCGGGGTCGAGGTCGACGGTGGGCAGGAAGCCGGCGATCACGCCGAGCAGCTCGTCCTTGGCGAAGTAGGCCAGGCCGGCGCGCTGGTAGTGCCAGGCGATCTCTTCCAGGAGGTCGCGTTTGCGGTCGGCGGTGAAGCGGGGGAAGCGCTTGATGTCGCGCTTGCTGTCCCACTCCGTCAGCAGGACCTCGATGGTGCGGGCGTAGAGCTTGGAGCGGCGTTCGGGCAGTTCGAGGTCGGACTCGAAGACGATGGCGATGAGGGAGAGCAGCAGGGGGTTGGCGCTCAGGGTCTGGATGCGGCTGCTGCGGCGTAACGCGGCGGTGAGCTTGTCGCGCTTGTCGTGGTCGTCCTGGAACCAGTTGCCGACGAACTCCTCGATCTGGGAGTCGTCGAAGTCGAGCACCTCCAGCGTCCTGAAGGCGGGCAACTGGCCGCGCCAGCCCGCGCGGCGGCAGGTGACGGCGATGCGGGCGCCGGGGTAGCGGGCGGCCAGGCGGTCGATCTCCTGGATGACGCGCTGGTAGGTGGCGTCGGCCTCGTCGGCGCTCTCGCCGCCCAGGACCTCGTCGAGGCCGTCGATCAGCAGGACCGCGCTGCCGGTGGTGAGGGCGTGGTCGATGAGGTCGGCGGCCTGGAGTTCGCCGTAGCGCTCGGCCCAGCGGGTGCTGACGTAGTCCAGGAGGCCGCCTTCGGCGCGTACCAGGCGGCGCAGTTCGACGAAGACGGGCAGGATCTCGTCGGTGGCGGCCTTGAAACCCAGGTAGCGCAGCATCGTGGTCTTGCCCGCGCCGGGGTCGCCCAGGACGACCATGCGGCGGAAACGGGTGAAGGCCTCTTCCGGGGTGAGGATCTCGGCCTGCTGGTCCTTCTTGCGGGCTCTGGTGAGTCTGACGAGGTCGCCCGGGGCGCGGCCGCGTAGTTCCTGGAGTTCCTCGTGGTGCATGAAGCGCAGCGGCTGCTGGTCGTGGACGCGCAGCTGCACGTACAGGCTCTCGATGTTGAGGGGTTTGGGGTGGTTGAGGAGGTTGATGTGGCGCATGTCGTCGGTCAGCCGGTCGAGCAGGCCGCTGCGGCGGCGGCCGAGCGCCTTCTCCTCGGAGCGGGAGAGTTTGCCCGGCGGGGGCGGGCCCGGGGTGGTCGCGGCCTGGTGGCTCTTGCGCCATTGGTAAAAGCCGAGGCCGGCGGTCAGCAGACCGCCGGCCAGGCTGATCAACGCGACGATGATCTCCGTCCCCATGCAGGGGAGTGTCTCACTCGTCCCCGGTGAGGGAGAAGGCGCGCAGCCGCAGCCCCGCCCAGACGACCGCGCCGACCGTGACGATCGCGATCGCCGGTATGGCCCAGCCGATCGTCACCGCGGTCTGGTCGATGAACGCCGAGGTGGAGATCTGGTCGGCGATGGCCTGGGCCCACTGCTGGATGGAGAAGTTCTGGGCGCCCTTGACGAAGCTGCCGACCATGCCTTCCCAGATCAGCGCGTAGATGATGCCGATCGTGACCGCGTGGCGGGTGAGGACGCCCAGCAGCAGGAAGAGCGCCGCGTACGCGATGCCGCCGAACAGGGAGCCCAGGGCGAACCCGAAGGCGATGCCGTCCTCGTTGCGCACCAGCAGCCAGGCGGCGAGGTAGGTGGGGACGGCGGCGAAGACGGCCAGCATGGAGGCGGCCACGAGGAACTTCGTTTGGGCGATCACCGGCCGGGAGATCGGCTTGGACATCAGATGGATGATGGTGCCGTCGTCGATCTCGGGTGCGATGACGCCGGTGCCGGCGATCAGGCCGAGCAGCGGCAGCATGGTGGCGATCGCGAAGTTCTGCATGAGCAGGATGGCCGAGCGCTGGTCGGCGCCGCCGGTCAGGCGCAGCAGGACGGCCAGCCCGATGAGCGCGAGCGGCAGCAGGAGCAGCAGCAGGATGCGCCGCCTGCCGAGCAGCGCGCGGTAGGTGATCCCGGCAACCACGGTGTTCATCAGGTGCTCCGGTTGATCAGGTAGGAGAAGACGCTCTCCAGGTCCTCGTCGACGGGGGAGACCTGGTGCAGGTTGATGCCCTCGGCGCGGGCGACGCGCGGCAGCAGCCAGGCGAAGCGGCGGAACTCCACCGCCTGCACCTCCAGGCCGTCGGGGCCGAGCGTGACGCCGCCGGAGGAGGCGTCCACGATGAGCGCGGCGGCCAGCTTCCTGTCGTCGCTGGACTTGATGCGGAACAGGTGGGGGCGGTCGGTCATCAGGCGGCGGATCTGCCGGAAGTCGCCGGAGGCCGCGTGTCGACCGGCGACCAGCACCTCGATGTGCTGGGCGACCCGCTCGACCTCTTCGAGGATGTGCGAGCTGAACAGGATGGTCTTTCCGGCGGTGCCCATGGCGCGGATGAGGTCCATCAGGTGCATGCGCTGGCGCGGGTCCATCCCGTTGAACGGCTCGTCGAGCAGCAGCACCTCGGGGTCGTGGACGAGCGCGGCGGCGACCTTGACGCGCTGGCGCATGCCCTTGGAGTAGGTCTCGACGCGGCGGTCCTTCGGCCCTTCCATCTCGACCGTGGCCAGCGCTTTCTGGGCGGCGCTCACGGGGTCGGACAGGCCGTGGAGCTTGGCGGCCGACAGCACGAACTGCCAGCCGGTGAGGAAGCCGTACACGCCCTCGCGCTCGGGCACCAGACCGATGTTGCGGTAGATGTGGTGGTTCTTCCACACCTTGGTGCCGTCGAGCGTGACGCTGCCTCCCGACGGGCCCAGGAACCCGGCCATCAGGTGCAGGAGCGTCGACTTGCCCGCGCCGTTGGGCCCGAGCAGGCCGGTCACGCCGGGCCCGATCGTCATGGTGACGTCGTTGACCGCCACCACGTTGCCGTACCAGCGCGAGACCTGGGAGAGCTCGAGTTTCATTGGGCCGCCGCCTTCCGGTAGCGCAGGGCCAGCACGCCGAGGGCGAAGGCGATCAGCGCGAGCGTGATCAGCGCGGGCGCGGGGCCCGGCGGGTATCCGCCCTCGGAGTTGGGCGTGGTGCCGAACAGCCACACCTGGACCGCGTCCACCAGCCAGAACGGGTTGAGCAGCCACGCCCACTTGGCCGCGGCCTCCTCGTTCAGCGACAACAGCGTGCTGTAGATGACCGGTACGGCGGCCAGTGACAGCAGGTAGACGGCGATGACCGAGGCCACGCCGAGCCCGCGCCGGGGCGTGAGCGAGGCCAGCGCCAGGCCGAACGCGGTCAGCAGCACCGCCAGCAGCAGCGCCATGGCCATCGCGCCCAGGTACTCCTTGGTCTGCGGCGGCCCCGGCAGGTCGATGAGCAGCTCGCCGGCGTAGATGAGCGTGAGCGGCACCGCCACCAGCATGAACAGCGCGACCGTCATCGAGATGACCTTGGCGCTGACGTACTGCGCGACCGCGACCGGCCGCGAGAGGTAGAGCGGCAGCACGCGGTAGCGCAGGTCGGGGGCGACCACGGTGGGCGCCTGCGCGGCCAGGAAGATGGCGATCACCGCCTGCATGATCACCGCGAACGCGCTGTAGGCCATGCCGCGCTGCTGGAGCAGGGCCATCATGGCGATGCTCACGACCGCGGGCAGCAGCATGATGATGGCGAGCAGGAACGGCATGATCTTGCTGCGGGCCGTACGGCCGAGGCCGAAGATGCCGCGCAGGCTGTGCAGCGTCAGCGCCCGCGTCGCGTAGCCGGGGCCCAGTCGCGGCCCGTCGTAGTGGCGGTAGCCGATGTCATAGATCTCAGACGACATCCGCGGCCTCCTCCCTGAAGACGTCCTCGATGCGGTGGCGGCCCTGCTCCATCCGGATGAGGCACAGGTCGAGGTCGACCACGGCGTCGCGGATGGCGTCGAACGTCTCCGGGCCGCTCACCTTGACCAGCAGCAGGCGGCCGTGCTGGGTGACCTGCTGGCCGTGCTCCGCCAGCCGTTCCGCCAAGGGCTGGACGCCCTCCTCGACCTCGACGGTGAGGCTCTGCGTGGCCTGGGTGAACTCGGTGATGGCGGAGGAGCGCAGCAGGCGGCCGGCGTCGATGACGATCACGTGGTCGCAGATGCGCTCCAGCTCGCCGAGCAGGTGGCTGGTGACCAGGACGCTGATACCGAACTCGGTGCCGATGCGGCGGATCAGCGCGAGCATCTCGTCGCGCCCGCGCGGGTCGAGGCCGTTGGTGGGCTCGTCGAGGAAGATCATTTTGGGATCGTGTACGAGCGCCTGCGCCAGCTTGACCCGCTGCTTCATGCCGGTGGAGTAGCCGCCCATGGCACGGTAGCGCTCTTCGGCCAGTCCCACGTGGCGCAGGACGTCGGCGGCGCGTTCGCGGGCGGCCGTGCGCGGCAGCCCGGACATCTGGGCGAGGTGGACGACGAACTCGGTGGCCGACACGTCGGGCGGCAGGCAGTCGTGCTCGGGCATGTAGCCGACGAGGCGGCGAATCTGCGTGCCCTGCGTGGTCACGTCGAGATCGAGCACCTTGGCGCCGCCCGCGGTGGGCGGCAGCAGGCCCAGGAGGATCTTGATCAGTGTCGACTTGCCCGCGCCGTTGGCGCCGACCAGGCCGGTGACGCCGGTTCCGACGTCCACCGTGAGCCGGTCGAGCGCGGTGACGGTCGGGAAGCGTTTGGTCAGCCCCTCGGTAGCGAGGATGTGCATGATCCGGACACTACCCTCCGTGGCCGCCGGGTGGCCTCCTTCAATGGGAGGAGGGGCGTCCTACTTGAGGCCAGACTCTGCGCTGGATCAGGAGGGTGACGGTCCCGGCGAGGACCATGCCGAAGATGTTGACCGCGAGCTGCCAGACCGGCCCCGCCACCTCCGCCCAGTCACCCACCGCGAGCGCCACGGCCAGGTACCCGGCGGCGGGGATGGTGGTGACCGAGATGAAGACGCCGATCAGCGCCGAGGACTTGCCTGAGGTGATCGACAGCACGCCCGCGACTCCGGCCAGCAGCGCGACGATGAACGACCAGCGGTCCGGCTTCACGATGAACTTCACCTCGTCGTTGATCTTGAGGTTCTCGATGTCGATCCAGCCGAGCCAGTGGGAGACCAGCGCGCAGGCGAAGGTGATCGCGATCGCGATGGTGAAGCCGATGAACAACGTCCGCAGCGCCTCGATCACCAGGCGCCATCGCCGGCGCAGGAGCCCGAAGCAGATCGCCGCGACCGCCCCGAACTCCGGCCCGAGCACCATCGCGCCGACGATGAGGATGGGCGAGTTCTGCAGGGCGCCGATGCCCGCGAGCTGCGTGGCGATGGCCAGGAAGGCCACGTACGCCCAGGTGATGCGGGAGTCGTTGTGCACCCGGTGGGCCAGTTCCTCCCACACCACGGCGTCGTCGGGGTCGCCCGGCGCCTCCTCGATCGCCTCCGTGGCGACCTTCGACAGGGCCAGGTCGATGTGCTCGATCGCGATCGACCCCTCGTCCTCCAGCCACTTGAGCTTGGACAGGGTCTCGTTGGCCGACTCCCGCGCGGTGTCGCAGAAGACGAGGTCGCCGGCGGGTTCGCGGGCGGCGCCGGGCAGCACCACGATGTTGGTGATGCCCGGACACTCTTCCAGCACCGTCAGCACTTCGTCCGTGCGGCCGGGAGGGCAGATCAATCGAAGATGTAGCACGGGGCCATTGTCGTAGATTCGACGTTGACGTTCTGTTGAACGGGTCCCTTCAGGCTGTGGCCATGTCAATACGCATCTGCCACGTCGACGGCGAGGACTGCTGGTTCGCCGACATCGACGACCAGGGCTGCCAGGGCCGCTTCGCCGTCTACGTGCTGGGGGAGAGCGGGGGCGGGGATCTCACGTACGGCGCAGCCGTACCCGCCTGATCGAGTGGTCGGCGCCCTTCTGCAGGACCAGGTCGGCGCGGCCGCGGGTGGGGGCGATGTTCTCCACCAGGTTCCGCTCGTTGATGTCGCGCCAGACGTTGACGGCGAAGTCGGTGGCCTCTTCGTAGGAGAGTTCGGCGATGTACTTGAAGTAGGACTTGGGGTCTTCGAAGGCGGTTCTGCGCAGTTTGTGGAAGCGGTCGACGTACCAGGACCTGATGTCCTCGACCTTCGCGTCCACGTAGATGGAGTAGTCGAAGTAGTCGTTGACCGCCAGCGAGGTCGGGGGAGCGGGCTGCAGGACGTTCAGCCCTTCGATGATCAAGATATCGGGGTTTTTCACGATCTGGTGGGCCCCGGGGACGATGTCGTACTCAAGGTGGCTGTAGACGGGGGCGCGTACCTCGCCCATGCCCGCCTTCACCTCGGCCACGAACCGCACCAGCGCCCGCCGGTCGTAGCTCTCCGGGAAGCCCTTGCGGTGCATGATGCCCTTGGCTTCGAGGACTTTGTTGGGGTAGAGGAAACTGTCGGTGGTCAGCAGCCCGACGTTGGGGTGCTCCGGCCAGCGGGCCAGCAGCGTGTGCAGCAGCCGCGCCGTCGTCGACTTGCCGACCGCGACGCTTCCGGCGATCCCCAGCACGTACGGCACGCGCGGCCCCGGTTTGCCGAGGAAGGAGCTCAGCACGTTGCTGCGCTCCTGGGACCCGGTGTAGTGCAGGTTGAGCAGCCGGGTGAGGGGGAGGTAGATGTCGGTGACCTCGGCGAGGTCGATGGGATCATCGACGCCGCGAAGGGCTTCCAGCTCGTCTGCGGTGAGAGTCAAGGGCGTGTTTCTGCGGAGATCGCTCCACTGCTCCCTGCTCAGTTCCACGTAGCCGTTGTTCACGTTGGCAGCGTAGCGACGGCGTACAAACCGGGTCCCCAGGGGTGCCCGCGAATCACTCCACAGCCTGTGGACAAAACACGGGGATTACCGGAGCTTGGCGCGGGGAATGATGTACTGCCTTGGCGAGGTCTGACATAGGCCACGATCTTCCGCGCACCTTAACATCCGGTGAACAACGTCACGGAAGGTCAGCACCATGGATCGACGTCGCTTTCTCACCGGAGCGGGAGCCGTCGCGGCGGGTGTCGCCGGGCCGTTCGCCGGAGTCGCCGAGGCCGGCGCCCGGGGCGGCGTACGGCCGGTGCCCGGGTACGGCCCGCTCAGGCCGGTGCCCGACGCCCGGGACGGCCAGGTGCGGCTCTTCCTGCCGGACGGCTTCCGCTACCGCTCGTTCAACGCGGCGGGCGAGACGTTCTCCGACGGCAGCGGGGTGCCGGGCAGGCACGACGGCATGGCCGCCTTCCGCGGCCCGCGCGGCAGCACGATCCTGGTCCGCAACCACGAGGTCAACGGGCCCGTCGGCGCGTTCGGCGATCCGGCCAAGGCCTACGACCCGGCCGCCGGCGGTGGCACCGCGACCCTGCGGGTGACCCCGTACGGGGAGGTGCTGGCCAGTGGGCCCTCGCTCAACGGCACCATGATGAACTGCTCGGGCGGCCCGATGCCGTGGGGCGCCTGGGTGACCTGCGAGGAGACGGTCAACGGCCCCGACGTGGGCAACGACTTCTCCGGCGGCGACAACTCCAAGCTCACCCAGAAGCACGGTTACGTGTTCGAGGTGCCGATCACCGGTGTCGCGCGGCCGGTGCCGATCCGGTCGGCGGGGCGATTCGCGCACGAGTCCGCGGCCTTCGACCCGGTCAGCGGGGCCCTGTACCTCACCGAGGACAACTTCGGCTTCCCGTCCGGCTTCTACCGCTACCTTCCGCCGAGGCATCCGCTCAAGGCCGGGCGCATCCTGGACGGCGGGCGGCTGGAGATGCTGGCCGTACGGGATGAGGACGGGAAGGATCTGTCGGCGGGCCAGCCCGCCGGCGCCGTCTACCGGACTCGATGGGTGGAGATCGCCGAGCCCGACCCGCGGTTCACCGGCAGGCCGGACAACGACACGGCGATACGGGCGGTGAGCCGGCAGGGGCTCGACCAGGGCGCGGCGATCTTCTCCAGGCTGGAGGGCGCCGTCCACCACCACGGCACCGTCTACTTCGTCTCCACCCAGGGTGGCGCCACCGGCGACACGCCGCCGTCCGGGTTCGGAAAGGGCCGCGGGCAGGTCTGGGCCTACGAGACGTGGAGCGGGCGGCTGAGGCTCGCCTACGAGTCGCCCGGCTCGACCGTCCTGGACCTGCCCGACAACGTCACCGTCAGCCCGCGCGGCACGCTGGTGCTGTGCGAGGACGGCGGCGGCGACAACTTCCTGCGCGGCCTGACCAGGCGCGGTGAGATCTTCGACTTCGCCCGGCTGGCGCCCGTGGCCGGCGACCCGGGTGCGGAGTTCGCCGGTTCGACCTTCGGCCCCGGCGGGCGGACCCTCTACGTCAACATCCAGTCGACCCAGGGCGTGTCGTTCGCCATCTGGGGGCCCTGGCATCGGGGCGGCTTCTGACGTGAACGACGTGCGCGGGCATCCGGAATGTTCGCATTTCGCGTACGTCGTGCGCTATGCTGGCGGGCACGTGAGAGGAGCTTCGCATGCCCGCCCAGAAGCAGCCCATTCCCTCGGTGTGGACCCGTCCGCGCCGCCAGCAGCAGCAACCCGCCCTCAGCCGTGAGCGCATCGTCGCCGAGGCCGTGAAGCTCCTCGACGAAGAGGGCATGGACAACCTCAGCATGCGCACGCTCGGCACCCGGCTCAACGCGGGCGCCACCTCCCTGTACCGCCACGTCGCCAACAAGGACGAGCTCATCGAGCTCGTCGTCGACGAGGTGTACGGCGAACTGCGCGTGCCCGAGGCGGAAGGCGACTGGCGGGCGGCGGCGACCGAGTGCGCCGGCAGCCTGCGCTCGATGATCCTGCGCCACCCGTGGGTGGCCTCGGTCCTGGGCCAGGTCGGCCTGGCCGAGCTCGGCCCCAACCTGATGCGCCAGACCGACCGCATGCTGGCCATCTTCACCCTGGCCGGATTCGAGCTCGACGAGGCCAGCCAGGCCATGAGCACGCTCATCTCCTACGTCATCGGCATGTCGACCTCCGAGGCGGCGCTGCTGTCGATGCTGTCCAGGCTCGGCCAGACCGAGGAGGAGCTGGAAGCCCAGATCCGCGCCGCTGCCGCGGAGACCAACCGGGAGCTGCCCCGGCTCCAGGCGCTCGACGAGCACATCCTGAAGAGCGGCGGCGGCCCCGCGGCGATGCGCGACCGGGACTTCCGCTACGGCGTGGACCGCATCCTCGACGGCCTCGCGACCCGCCTGCCCTAGCCTGGGGACATGATCCTGGGCATCGGCGTGGACGTGGTCGACGTCAAGCGGTTCGCGGCGGCCTTGGAGCGCACCCCGGGGCTGCGCGGCAGGCTGTTCACCGAGGACGAGCAGGAAGGCCGGGCCGTCCACTCCCTGGCCGCGCGCTTCGCCGCCAAGGAGGCCGTCGCCAAGGCGCTCGGCGCGCCGCCCGGCCTCGGTCACCTGGAGGCCGAGGTCGTCTGCGACGAGAACGGCCGGCCCGAGCTCCGCGTGCGCGGCAAGGCCGCCGACGTCGCCTACGGCCTGGGCGTCAAGCGCTGGCACCTCTCGCTCTCGCACGACGCGGGTGTGGCGATGGCCTACGTGATCGCGGAGGGATAGCTTCTGATCATGCTTACCGCCTACACCGCCGATCAGATCAGGGCCGCCGAGCAGGCGCTCATGGCGCGCCTGCCCGACGGGACGCTGATGGAGCGCGCCGCCGCCGGGCTGGCCGCCTGCTGCGCCGCGATGCTCGGGCGCGTCTACGGGGCGCGGGTGGTCCTGCTCGTCGGCAGCGGCGACAACGGCGGTGACGCCCTCTATGCCGGCGTACGGCTGGCGCGGCGCGGCGCCCAGGTCGAGGCGGTCCTGGCGGGCAGCAGGGTGCACGAGGCCGGGCTGGCGGCCCTGCGGCAGGCCGGCGGGCGGGTGCGCGGCATCGAGGCCGTGGACCGGGCGGACCTGGTCGTCGACGGGCTGGTCGGGATCGGGGTGGCGGGGGCGCTGCGGGAGCCGTACGCGCGGGCCGTGGCGCGGGTGAACCAGGGGCCGGGGCTGGTGGTCGCCGTGGACGTGCCGTCCGGGGTCGACGCGAGCACGGGACGGGTGCCGGGGCCCGCGGTACGCGCGCAGGTGACGGTCACGATGGGCGCCTGCAAGACCGGGCTGCTGATCGACCCCGGCGCCGGTCACACCGGGCGGCTGGAACTGGTCGACATCGGGCTGGGCGCGTACCTGCCGGATCCGGACGTCGCGGCGCTCACCGACGGGGACGTCGCCGATCTGCTGCCGGAGCCGGGCGCGGAGTCCGACAAGTACCGGAGAGGCGTGGTGGGCGTGGCCGCGGGCAGCGAGGAGTACACCGGGGCCGCGGTGCTGGCCGTCGGCGGGGCGCTGCACGCCGGGGCCGGCATGGTGCGCTACGCCGGCACCGCCGCGCCGGTGGCGCAGGTGCGCTCCCACTGGCCAGAGGCGGTCATCACCGAACTGCGCGAGCCCTCGCTCGACGGCGTCGGCCGCGTGCAGGCCTGGGTGCTCGGCCCCGGGCTCGGCACCGGCGACTTCGCCCACGAGCTGGCCAGGAGGGTGCTGGCCAGCGACGTGCCCGTGCTGGTGGACGCCGACGCGCTCACGCTGGTCTCGCGCGACGCCACGCTGCTGCGCCGCAGCGCGCCCGTGCTGATCACGCCGCACGCCGGGGAACTGGCGCGGCTGATGCGGGTCCCGCGCGAGCGGGTCGAGGCGGGCAGGCTGGAGCACGCCCGCAGGGCGGCGGCCGACCTCGGCGTGACGGTGCTGCTCAAGGGCTCAACGACGCTGGTGGCCGAGCAGGACAGGCCGGTGCGGGTCAACCGTACGGGCACCGCGCGGCTGGCCACGGGCGGCACCGGCGACGTGCTGGCCGGGGTCGCGGGGGCGCTGCTGGCCCAGGGGCTGAGCTGCTACGACGCCGGGTCGTGCGGGGCGTACCTGCACGGGCTGGCCGGACGGCTGGCCGCCGACGGGGCGCCGCTGGTCACCGCGGACGTGGCCGCCGCGATCCCGGCGGCGATCAGGTCGCTGTCGTAGCCGCCCCCGGCTGCAAGCGGGCTGCTATCGAACCTCGCTCAAGCATCGAGTCCAGCTGACACACTGGAAAGATGACATCTCCGGCCGAGGCCCGCATCGATCTGTCCGCCATCAGGCACAACGTCGCCGTGCTCACCGAGCGCGCCGACGGCGCCGCGTTGATGGGCGTGGTCAAGGCGGACGCCTACGGGCACGGGCTGGTGCGGGTGTCGCGGACCCTGCTCGACGCGGGGGTGAGCCGGTTGGGCACCGCCACGCTGAGCGAGGGGCTGGCGTTGCGGGCCGCGGGGATCACCGCTCCGGTCACGTCGTGGCTGCTGACGCGGGGCGGGCCGTACGAGGAGGCGTTGCGCGCGGACGTCGAGCTGTCGGCGGCGGAGACGGGGCTGCTGGGGGAGATCGCCACCGCGGCGCGCGCCACCGGCGTCACCGCGAAGGTGCACCTGGAGGCCGACACGGGCATGAGCAGGGGCGGCGCGCCACTCGCCGCCTGGCCCGAGTTGCTGGCCACCGCGGCGGCGCTGCAGGCCGAGGGCGCCGTCGAGGTCGTGGGCCTGTGGTCCCACTTCGCCTGTGCCGACATCCCCGGCCACCCCTCGATCGAGGCGCAGCTCGACGCCTTCGACCAGGCGCTCAAGATGGCCGACCAGGCCGGCCTCAGCGGGTCCCACGTGATCAGGCACATCGCCAACTCCGCCGCGCTGGTCAACGTGCCGCGCGCCCGCTTCGATCTGGTACGGCCGGGCATCGCCCTCTACGGCCTGAGCCCGATCCCCGAGCTGGGTGATTTCGGTCTGCGCCAGGCGATGACCCTCGTGGCCAGGCTCGCCCTGGTCAAGCGCATGCCGGAGAATTCCGGAGTGTCCTATGGGCACCTTTATGTCACAGATCGCGAGACAACGCTTGGCCTGGTTCCCCTCGGGTACGCCGACGGGATCCTCAGACACGCGACGGGGCGGGTCGAGGTGCTGGCAGGAGGCCGCCGCAGGGCGATCGCCGGCCGGGTGTGCATGGATCAGTTCATGATCGACGTCGATGACGACGTCATCGACGCAGGGGACGAGGTCGTCCTGTTCGGTCCTGGCAAGGACGGCGAGGCCACCTTGCAGGAATGGGCGGATAACCTCGGCACGATCACGCATGAGATCGTGACGAAGATCGGCGCACGCGTGCCGAGAGTTTATGAGGGGACATGACGACGACAACACGGCGGAAGGTTGGGATCGCCGGCGCGATCGTCGGCGCCGCTTCGGCGGGCGTCGCGGGGCTGGCCCTGGCCAAGCGCCTGGCGGTGGGCCGGATCAGGCTGCGCCCCGACTCCGAGGCCAGCGAGCCCTTCGGCGAGCTACGCGGCAGGGAGCGCACCCACACCACCTCCGACGGCATCGACCTGCACGTGCAGATCGACGGCCCCGAGGACGCGCCGCTGACGATCGTGCTGTGTCACGGCTACTGCCTCAACCTGGAGTCCTGGCACTACCAGCGCCGCGACCTGCGCGAGGACTACCGCCTGGTGCTGTGGGACCAGCGCTCCCACGGCCGCTCGCAGCGCGCCGCCCCCGAGGACAGCACGATCGACCGGCTCGGCGATGACCTGGCCGAGGTGCTGGAGCGCTTCGTGCCTGGCCCGTGCGTGCTGGTGGGCCACTCGATGGGCGGCATGACCATCATGGCGCTGGCCGACCGCCACCCCGAGCTCTTCGGCGACAAGATCCGCGCCGTCTCGCTCATGGCCACGAGTGCCGGAAAGCTGGCCGAGCTGACGCTGGGCCTGCCCGCGATGGTCTCCAAGGCGGTCCACAAGATCGCACCGGGCACGATCTCCCTGCTCGGCAAGCGGGGCTCCCTGGTGGACAAGACCCGCCACGCCGGCAGCGACATCGCCTTCCTGATCACTCGCTTCGTCGGCTTCGGCGACTCCAAGAACGTCAGCCCGACCCTGGTCGACTTCGCCGAGTCGATGATCCGCGCCACCCCGACCGAGGTGTTCGCGAACTTCTACCCGGCGCTCATGGACCACGACAAGCTCTCGGCGCTGCACGTGCTCGACCCGGTGCCGACCGCGATCCTCGTGGGCGACAAGGACTGGCTCACCCCGCCCGAGCACGGCAGGGCGATGGCCGAGGCCCTGCCCAGGGCGAGCTTCACCGAGGTGCCCGACACCTCGCACCTCATCCAGTTGGAGCGCCCGGCCGTGGTCAACGAGGCGCTGCGCGATCTGATCAAGGAGATCTAGTGGAAAGGCTCGCCACCGCCGAGGACATGCGCGCGTACGGCACGCGGCTGGCGACCCGGCTGCGCGCGGGAGACCTGCTGGTGCTGTCCGGCCCGCTGGGCGCCGGGAAGACCACGATGGTCCAGGGAATCGCCGAAGGTCTGAAGGTCCGCGGCCCGATCACCTCGCCCACGTTCGTCATCGCCCGCGTGCATCCGTCGCTGTGCGAGGGTCCGCCGCTCGTGCACGCGGACGCGTACCGGCTGGGTGGGGATCTGGAGGTCGACGACCTCGACCTGGACGCCTCGCTGGAGGAGTCGGTCACGGTCGTCGAGTGGGGCGAGGGCCTGGTGGAGGGCCTGTCGGAGGACCGCCTGGAGATCCACATCGACCGGGAGGGCGGCGACGACGTCCGCCTGGTCACCCTGCGCGGGGTCGGCGAGCGCTGGGCCGACACGCCGTCTGATCGCGTAGAAGAGTAAAACGCTCCTCAGGCCCCGGCAACCCTGGCACCCTTGACGAGTATCGACATTGGCGTAAATCATGATCATTGGTCATGGATTTACCTAGATTTTCTGGGTATCAGGTGGGGCGGTATCCGCAATTCTGGTGGATGCTGAGGGAAGTCGGCGGAGTGGGGTGCGGCCGTGCTCAGGGTCAGGCAAGTCGCGTACGCAGGTGCCATCGTCATGATCGGAGTCGTCGGCTGCACAGCCGACGCCTCGACCGATCCCACGGCGACGCCCTCGGCGAGCCTCACGAGCCCCACGACGACCGCGACCACCTCACCACAGGCCACCGCGAGCGCCACCCGGGCGCCCATCGACGTCCAGCTCAACCCCGACCGCGTCACCGCGGGCGAGACCTCCAAGGTCTGGATCCTGGCCAACTGCCCGGTGCCCACCGGCGGCCCCGCGCACGTCGGCACCGCCTCCTCCAACGCGTTCCTGTCCGGCGTCACGCTCAACCCGGTGCCGCCCGCCACACCGTCGGCCACCCCGGCCAACGCCACGGCCACCCCCGCGCCCGTCCCCTGGGTACGCGGGCAGGCGTCGGTCTCCGGCACCGTCAAACGCGGCAACTACACCGTCGACGTCAAGTGCGACGGCACCAGCCACACCGGCAAGGCCACGCTGCGCGTGGTCAGGGCCACCGACGACACGCCCACCGGCGTGCCCACCAAGGCGCCCAGGGCGGGCGGCGGCGGCACGTTCGGCCAGGACGCCGGTGACGACTCCTCGATGCCGATCGGCCCCGTAGGCGTGATCATCGGCCTGGCCCTGGCGGGCGGCGCCGTACTGATCCTCAAGCGCCGCCGGGCCTGAGCATGGCCCGTGCGGGACGGATCGTGCTGGCGGGCGCGATCACCGGCCTGGTGCTGGTGGCGTTCGGCAAGACCGTGGAGAAGAAGGCCGAGGCCGTCGTCCCGGAGAGCATCGGCATCCCCTCGATCGACGTGGACGCCCCGCTGATGAAGCTCGGGCTGACGAAGGACGGCGAGGTCGAGCTGCCGCCGTACGAGAAACCCAAGCTGGCCGGCTGGTACGAGAAGAGCGCCGTCCCGGGGGAGAAGGGCGCCTCCGTCATCGTCGGCCACGTGGACACCAAGACCGCGCCGGCCGTCTTCTACAAGCTGCGGCACCTGCGCAAGGGCCAGCTCGTCCGCGTGGAGCGCAGCGACGGCAAGACCGTGGAGTACAAGGTCGACTCGGTCGAGCAGGTGCACAAGAACGACTTCCCGGCCAAGCGCGTCTACGTCGAGGACGGGCTCAAGCTGGTCACCTGCGGCGGAAAATTCGATTACGCCAAGGGCGAGTACGACGATAACGTCATCGTCTATGCCTCCCCCGCCTGATGCCTCCGGAGTAAGAGTTCCCTGGTCGGACGTGGCCGCGCCGGTGCGCGCCCGGGTCGAGGACCTGCTCGGCGGGCACGTGACCGAGGCCGTCACCCAGACCGGCGGCTTCTCGCCCGCCACCGCCGCGCGGCTGCTGCTCGACACCGGCCGCCGCGCCTTCGTGAAGGCGGTCGGCCCCGGCGTCAACGACCGCGCCACCGCCCTCTACCGCGACGAGGCCCGCGTGGCCGCCGCGCTGCCGCCCAGCGTCCCCGCGCCGCGCATGCTCACCTCCTTCGAGCAGGACGGCTGGGTGGTGCTGCTCTTCGAGGACGTCGACGGCCGCCCGCCGGCGATGCCGTGGCGGCGCGACGAGCTCGACCGCGTCCTGGCCGCCGCCGACGAACTCGCCGCCTCGCTCACCCCCGCGCCCATCGACGCGCCGCCCATCGCCGAGCTCTTCGGCCAGATGTTCCGCGGCTGGCGCCGGCTGCTCGAAGAGGACCACGACGGGCTCGACCCGTGGATCGCCGGCAACCTCGGCGCCCTGGCCGAGCTGGAGTCCGGCTGGGAGCGCGCCGCCGCCGGCGACACGCTCGTCCACGCCGACCTGCGCGCCGACAACGTCCTGCTCACCGACGAACGCGTCTACGTCGTCGACTGGCCCTACGCCTGCCTGGGCGCCGCCTGGTTCGACCGGCTGGCCATGCTGCCGTCCGTCGCCATGCAGGGCGGCCCCCGCCCCGGTGAGCTGCTCGCCGACCCCGACCCGGCCCTGACCTGCGTCATCGCCGCACTGGCCGGCTATTTCGTACGGCAGAGCCGCCAGCCGCCGCCACCCGGCATCCCCACCGTCAGAGCCTTCCAGGCGGCGCAGGGCGAGGTCGCCGTCGACTGGCTTCGCGAACGGACAGGATGGTCATGACGCGGGGCCGGTAGGCTCATTGTTCGTGCTGGTCCTGGCTTTCGATACCGCGACACCCGCCGTCACCGCCGCTCTCCACGACGGTGACCGCGTGCTCGCCGAGTCCACCACGGTCGACGCGCGCCGCCACGGCGAGCTGCTCGTGCCCACCATCGAGAAGGTGCTGGCCGAGGCTCGGGTACGGCTGCGCGACGTGACCGCCATCGTCGCCGGCACCGGCCCCGGCCCCTACACCGGGCTGCGGGTCGGGCTGATGACCGCCCAGGGGCTCGGCACCGCGCTCGGGCTGGCCGAGGTCTACGGCGTCTGCACGCTCGACGCCCTCGCCTACGGCACCCGCAGGGACGAGCCCTTCCTCGTGGTGACCGACGCGCGACGCAAGGAACTGTTCTGGGCCCGCTACGACGACGCGCGCACGCGGGCCGAGGGGCCGTTCGTGGACAAGCCGGCCGACATCCCGCGCGACGGGCTGCCGGTCGCCGGGGCCGACCTCTACCCGGAGGTGCTGGGGGCGGCGGTGGCGCCGCCGTACCCCTTGGCGGGGTTCGTGGCCGCGCTGGCGGCCGAGCGCATCGCGGCGGGGCAGCCGCTCGACGAGCCGCGCCCCATCTACCTGCGGCGGCCCGACGCGGTCGAGCCCAAGGCGCCCAAGAAGGTGACCGACAGGGAGCCCAGGCGGACCAGGGAGCGGGCGTGAGACTGCGGCAGATGACCGACGCGGACCTGCCCGCGGTCATGGCCATCGAGCGCGCGACGTTCCCGCTGGACGCGTGGAGCGAGGGGATGATGCGCGGCGAGCTGGCCGACCAGCCGCGTACCCGGCACTATGTCGTCGCTTTGCGCGACGACGGCGAGATCGTCGGCTACGCGGGGCTCGCCGCGGCCGGCGACCAGGCCGACGTGCAGACCATCGCGGTACTACAGGACCACCAGAGCCGCGGCATCGGCGGCGCGATGCTGACCGAACTGCTCGGCGAGGCGCGCCGGCGCGGGGCCAGGGAGATCTTCCTGGAGGTCAGGTCCGACAACCCGCGGGCCAAGGCGGTCTACGAACGGTTCGGTTTCGAGGAGATCGGCCTGCGCCGGCGCTACTACGACGACGGCACCGACGCGGTCATGATGAGAAGGAAGCTGGATGGCTGACAAGCACGAACCCCTGGTGCTCGGCATCGAGACCTCGTGCGACGAGACCGGGGTGGGGATCGTACGCGGGCACACGCTGCTGGCCAACACGATCGCGTCCAGCATGCACGAGCACGCCAGGTTCGGCGGCGTGGTGCCGGAGGTGGCCTCGCGGGCGCACCTGGAGGCGATGACGCCGGTCGTGGAGGGGGCGCTGGCCGAGGCGGGCCTGACGTTCTCCGACATCGACGCGATCGCGGTCACCGCCGGTCCGGGGCTGGCCGGGGCGCTGCTGGTGGGCGTGGCCGCCGCCAAGTCCTACTCGCTGGGCCTGGGCGTCCCCCTCTACGGCGTCAACCACCTGGCCGCCCACGTCGCCGTCGACCAGCTCGAACACGGGCCGCTGCCCAAACCCTGCATCGCCATGCTGGTGTCCGGCGGTCACTCGTCGCTTCTCCTGGTCCCCGACGTGGCCCAGGACGTGATCTCCCTCGGCTCCACCGTCGACGACGCCGCCGGTGAGGCCTTCGACAAGGTCGCCCGGGTCCTCGGCCTGCCCTTCCCCGGCGGCCCCCACATCGACCGCGCCGCCCGCGAAGGCTCCGCCACCGCGATCGGCTTCCCCCGCGGCAAGATGGACGACGGCACCCTCGACTTCTCCTTCTCCGGCCTGAAGACCGCCGTGGCCCGCTGGGTCGAGGCCCAGGAGTCGATCCACGTGCCCGACGTCGCCGCCTCCTTCCAGGAGGCCGTGGTGGACGTGCTGACCCGCAAGGCCCTTCAGGCGTGCAAGAAGTACGACGTGAAGGACCTGCTCATCGGCGGCGGCGTCGCGGCCAACTCACGGCTGCGCGCGCTGGCCCAGGAGCGTTGCGACAAGGCGGGTGTACGGCTGCGCGTGCCCCGCCCCGGGCTCTGCACCGACAACGGGGCCATGGTCGCCGCGCTGGGTTCTGACCTGGTGGCGGCCGGGATCACCCCGTCGGCGCTGGACATCCCCGCCGACTCGTCACTGCCCATCACGACCGTCCACGTGTAAGGCGACCCCCACTCCACACACCGCTTCCCACCACCTGCGCGCCCCGGGCCTCCGCGTGTTGTGAGGTTCCGGGTTCCCAGGCGTGCCGCGTTGCTGGGTTTCAGGCGCCGATTCCCTCCGGGGCTTTAGGTGTGATGCCAGGCCCGGGGGTTTCGGGTGTGACGGTCCCGGGGGCCTCAGGTGTGATGCCGGGCCCGGGGGTTTCGGGTGTGACGGTCCCCCGGGGTTTCAGGTGTGATGCCGGGTCCGGGGTTTCGGTGTGGCGGTCCCCGGGTTTTTCCGGCGCCGCGCGGTGGGGTGTTGGGCGGTGGGGTTCGGCGCCGCGCTGGACGGCGGCCAGCGCGGCGCACGGAACCCGGTCAAGAGCGGAGTTGTTACGGCGAGCACCCCGTGAGCCCTCACGACCATCGCTCGACGGACGGTCAGGGGTATGGCGGGGCGGGTAGGTGGGCTCTGCCGTAACGGCTCCGGGAGCTTTTGAGGTTTGAAAAGAGCAATCAGTCCTTGGATCGGGTGGGGCGGAGGAGCGCCTCGGCGAGGGCGAGCATGGTCTCCTCCAGGGCGCCGAGGCGCTTGGTGAGGTCGGTGGAGGCGTCGGTGACGGACTGGGTCAGCTCGTCGCGGTCCGGGCGGGCCTCGATCGTGGCCGAGAGTTCGGCGGCGGCGGTGGCCAGGCGTTCGTCGATGGCGTCGAAGCGCTTGACCTGCTCGGTCGTCTGCGAGTCGAGCAGTTCGCCCACCCGCTCGGCGATCGCCAGCGTCGCGGGGAGCTGGCCGACGCGCTGGTTGACCGCCTCGACCCGGTCGTCGACGCCCTCCAGTTGCTCGGTGCCGCGGGTGAGCTGCGTGTCGACGCCGTCGAAGCGGGCGACCACGTGCTCCTCGACCTCGCCGAGGCGCTCGTCGAGGGATTCGAAGGCGTTGTCGAGCTTGTTGAAGCGGCCTTCGGTGCGCGTGGCGGTGTCGGAGCGGTGCTGGTCGGCGGTGGCCAGCCACTCGTCGACGATGGTGACCCGCCCGTCGAGCGTCTCGAAGCGGGCCTCGACCCGGCCGTCGAGGTCGCCGATGCGCTTGCCCATGTGGTTGTCGAGGTCGCCGATGTGGGTGTCGAGCTCGCCGACGCGCTTGTCGAGGCCGACGAGACGGCTGTCGACGCCGCCGACCCTGCCGTCGATGCCGTCGAGGCGGGTGTCGATGTCGGCCAGGCACTCGTCGGCGGTCTCGATGCGGCCGTCGACGCTGGTGAGCCGGCCGTCGACGGCGATGAGGCGGCCGTCGACCCGGTCGACCCGGCTGTCGAGGCCGTCGAGGCGGCCGGACAGGCGCTCCTCCGCCGTCTCGACCCTCGCGCCGACCTGCTCGACGGCGCCCTTGAGCTCCTCGCCGACCGCGCCGATGCGGGCGGTGAGGGTGCCGGACAGGTCGGCCATGCCGCCCTCGACCCGCTCGGTGCGGCCCGTGAGCTCGCCGATGGACTTGTCGAGCCTGGTGAAGCGGTTGGCCGCCGCCTCCATGCTGGCGTTGAGCTGGCCGAGCTTCCCGGCGAAGTCGCCGAGCCGCTTGGCGATGCCCTCGGTGCCGTCGAGCACCGTCTGCAGCCGCTTGAGCGCCTCGTCGACGCTCTCGCCGACCGTGCCGACGTCCGCCCACAGGCTGGGCAGCTCGATGACGGGGCTGACGCGCTGGCTGACGTTCTCGACGCGGGCGTCGACGTTGCCGATCTGCTCGCCGACGGCGTCGACGTGGTCGCGTACCGCCTCCACGTGCTGGGCGAGCCCTTCGGCCCAGGTCGGCGGCTTGGCGGAGATGTCGTCGAGGCGGCCGCTCACGGACTCGAGCGTGCCGCTCAGCCCGCCGAGCTCGCGCTCGCGCACCTCGCGCAGCAGCCACTCCATGCCTTCGAGCCGCTGGCGGATCTCGTCGAGTACGGCCCCTTGGGTGCGCTGCTCGTAGACGTGGTCCTGGGCGGCGCGCGCGAGTAGTTCCCGCATCCTGTCGGATATGGCGGTCTGGCCGCCTGCCTGCAAAAGGGTGGTGTGATTGGAATGATCCACCGAAAGCTCCTTCACTCGCCGACGGAGTGCCGCGCAGCGGTGGGATAGGTCCGGTATGCAATGACTGAAGGAGAACGCGGTAATCCGCTATAGGGGGGAGAACTCCCGCGCGTCCACCTTAGCCTTTGGATCAAGGTCCGTCGGGGTGACTGGAAAAGATCCTGTTTTGTCATTTATGCAGGTGGGAGCCCCAGGCAGATGAGAACAAAAGGTTGGTTCATAATCCGCGTGAGGATGATTACTCCGGACTTGTCACCGGAAAGTCTCAGGTCTCGCCGCAATCGTTCGATGTCCACGGCGGAGCCGCGCTTCTTGATGGTGACATTTCCTATTTCGCGGGCCCGGAGTGCCGCCCGCAGCCGCTTCAGCGAGAACGGCAGCGCCTCGTCCACCTCGTACCTGGCCGCCCAGGGCGTGTCCACCGGCTCGTCCCCGGTGATATAGGCGATCATCGGATCCGCCAGCCGCCCGCCCACCATCTCGGCCACCTCGCCCACCAGATGGGCCCGGATCGCCGCCCCGTCCGGCTCGTAGACGTACCGCCCGAGTTCACCCACCGCGGCATGCACGCCCGTGGGCGTGAGCGTCTGCCCGCCCGGCAGCAGCGTCGCCCTGCGTCCCGCCTGCCCGGGAGTCCAGAGCGCCGCCTCCTTGACCTCCCCCTTGTACGAAACCCACTCGGCCTCGGCCGCCTCCGGTATGTACTCGTACGGAATCCCCGGCGCCACCTTCAGACACGACCCCCGGGCCCGCCCCGCCAGATCCATGACCACCGGCCAGGGCGGCGAGTAGGCCTGCGGGTCGAACGTCCTCCCCCTGGCGGTACGGCGGGCCGGATCGGCGAACAACGCGTCGTACTCCTCCGGGGCCACCTCCGCCGCGTCCCCCACCCGCACGCGTACCCGCTCCGCGACCCCCAGCGCCTCCGCGTTGGCCCGCGCGACGGCGGCGGTGAGCGGATCGAGCTCGACGGCGTCCACGTGATGTCCGGCCCGCGCGAGCTCCAGCGCGTCCCCGCCGATCCCGCAGCAGGCGTCCACCACCCGCGCGGGCCCGTGGGTCATCGAAGTCAGCCGCCGCGCCCGATGCGCCGCTACCTCGGCCCGGGTGGACTGCTCCAGCCCGTGCGGCGTGAAGTACATGAGCCGGGCGTCGTCCCCGAACTTCGCCACCGCCCGCGCCCTGAGCCCGGCCTGGGTGAGGGCGGCCGAGGTGAGCGCGCTGTCGTAGGTCTTCCTGAGCCGCGTGGCCGCCTTGACCGGATCGCTCCCGCTCAGCTCGACCGCCTCGTCCAGAGCTTTGCGGCCACGGGGGGTCAGCAGGTCGAGAAAGGCGTCGAGGTCCACGTCATCCGACGTTAGTGCACGCGGTCAGTCCAGCAGGTCGGCGAAGTCGACCTCGACGGGGAACGGGGACTTGGCGGCAAGCTTGCCGTGGTGGGTGGCGTCGGCGCGGTAGAAGTGCGTGACCTCGTCAAGCACGTAGCTGTGGATGACGGGTTTGCCTTCCTCTTCTTCGACCAGCCAGAAGTGTTTGATGCCGGCGTCGGCGTAGATCCGGGGCTTGACCTTCCGGTCCCGATGCTCGGACTCGGGGGAGACCACCTCGACGACCAGATGGACCGCCTCCTTGGGGTAGGAGGTGGCGTTGTAGTCGTCGGACGCGTCGATCACCACGAGATCGGGACAGGGGCGCTGGTGCTTGGCGATCTTGACGTCCATATGTGTGGCCACGGCCAAGGACTCGGGAGCCTGTGCCTTGAGGACGGAGTGCAGGTTCGAGATGACGCATCCGTGGAAGCGACGCTGGAGGGACCTGAGGATGAGGGTTCCGTCAATGAGTTCGACACGCTTGAAGAGGTCCAGTTCGCCGTTGGGCCCGTCCTCAGGCAGGAGATCGAGGTCGTCGGCCGTCCAGCCTCCGTCAGGTGGGTACGGCCAGTTGGCCAGAACGTCTCGCGTGGCGGTCACGTCACTCACTGTAGCGTTCGTGGTGGTAGGAAATCACAGCTCCGTGTCGCCCAGGGAGACCAGGAGTTTGCGGAGGGTTTCGGCCAGGGTCTTCTGGTCGGCGGGGGTGAGGGCGGACAGGAGCCTCGCCTCGTTGGCGACGTGGAGGGCCAGGAGGTCGCCGGCCAGGCGTTCGCCCTCCTCGGTCAGCGCCACCAGGACCATGCGGCGGTTGCTCTCCAGCGGCCAGCGCCGTACCAGGCCGCGCTCCACCAGACGGTCCATGCGGTTGGTCAGGGCGCCGGGGCTGACCAGGGCGGAGGCGGCCAGGTCCTTCATGCACATGGTGTGCTCCGGGTTGCCGCGCAGCAATGTGGCGAGCATGTCGAACTCCCACGGCTCCAGCCCGTGCTCGGCGAAGAACTCCTTGATGCCCCGCTCCAGCAGGCGCGAGGCACGGGACAGGCGGCCCACCACGCCCATCGGGCTCACGTCCACGTCGGGGCGGGTGGCGGCCCACTGCTTCGTGATCGCGTCCACTGCGTCTCGCATGGTGCGCACACTATCAAAAATTTCGAGGTTGAAATGTTCGAGGGTCCGGGCTACTGTCCACCACGTCGAAAGTTTCGATGTCGAAGTGTTTGGGGTGGAAGAGCGATGAAGGTTCTGGTGCTGGGCGCGACGGGGTACGTCGGGGGCGCGCTCGTCGAGGAGCTCGCCGGGCGCGGTCACGAGGTCGTGGCCCTGGTACGGCCGGCCGCCGACGGGGGCAGGCGGCTGCCCGCCGTACCGGAGGAGAGGTATGGGGACCTGTCCGACGCGGCGTCGATCACCGCGGCCGTGACGCCGGACGTCGACGCGGTCGTGCACGCGGCGCAGCTCACCGGCGACGAGGGGACCGACCTTCAGGTGATCGGGGCGCTGCTCGGCGCGGGCAGGCCGGTGGTGTACGTGAGCGGCGTGTGGGTCCTCGGCGCGACCGAGGACGGGCACGAGGAGAGCGCGGCCGACCCGATCCCGATCGTGGGGTACCGGCCGAAGGTGGAGGATCTGGTGCTCGGCGCGGGCGGCGTGGTGGTACGGCCGGGGCTGGTGCACGGGCGCGGCGGCGGGATCCCGGCGATGTTGCGCGGCTGGGCGGCCGAGCGCGGGAGCGGGGTGCACGTGGGCGAGGGCGGGGAAGGATCGTCGTTCGTGCACGTGGACGACCTGGCCGAGCTGATCGCGACGGCGGTGGAGAAGGGGCGGCCCGGCGCGGTCTACCACGGGATCGCCGAGGAGCACGTGCCGCTGGCGCGGGTGGCCTCCGCCGCGGCGTGGTCGGTGGGGGTCGGCGAGGGCGTGGACGTGCTGTCATGGCCGGTGGCGGAGGCGGCGGGGGTCGTGGGCCTGCCGTTCGCCGAAGCGCTCGCGCTCAGCCAGCGTGTCAGCTCTGCGCGAACCCGTGCGGCGCTCGGATGGGCCCCCAGCAGGCCGGGTATCGTCTCCGAGCTGCGGGAAGGCTCTTACGCGCGCTGAGCCGGTTCGTGTTGACTGTCAAGCCCCTCTTGCATATGTTTCGTGTTGGCACTCTCCCCTTGAGAGTGCCAACGTGCGACGAGGCAGGTCTACCACCCGCGACGGCAGGCCCCGCTGGTCGCCTCTTCTAGATCATTCAAATCTGAAGGGGAGGTCCGATCGTGACGACCGCCACTAAGGTTCCCGTTAAGCCGCTCGGCGACCGCATTGTGGTCCAGCCGCTTGAGGCCGAGCAGACCACCGCTTCCGGCCTGGTCATCCCAGACACCGCCAAGGAGAAGCCGCAAGAGGGCAAGGTCCTCGCGGTGGGCCCGGGCAACTGGGACGAGGACGGCGACAAGCGGATTCCGCTTGACGTCTCCGAGGGCGACATCGTCCTCTACAGCAAGTACGGCGGCACTGAGGTCAAGTACGGCGGCGAGGAGTACCTCGTGCTCTCCGCCCGCGACGTTCTCGCGATCATCGAGAAGTAAGCCGGTATGTGTCGGGCCCCGGACGCAGCTCTCAGCAGAGGCGACCGGGGCTTTCGACGCTAGGAGAGGACTTTCAACCAAATGGCGAAGATCCTGGAGTTCGACGAGGACGCGCGGCGCGCTCTTGAGCGCGGCGTCAACGCCCTCGCGGACGCCGTGAAGGTAACCCTCGGCCCGCGTGGCCGTAACGTCGTCATCGACAAGAAGTTCGGTGCTCCGACGATCACGAACGACGGCGTGACCATCGCTCGCGAGGTCGAGCTGGAAGACCGCTACGAGAACCTCGGCGCCCAGCTCGCCAAGGAAGTGGCCACCAAGACCAACGACATCGCGGGTGACGGCACCACCACCGCGACCGTCCTGGCCCAGGCCATGGTCCGCGAAGGTCTGCGCAACGTCGCCGCCGGCGCCTCGCCGCTGTCGCTGAAGCGCGGGATCGACAAGGCCGCCAAGGCCATCAGCGACAAGCTGATCGCCAGCGCCCGCGAGGTCGGCGACAAGAAGGAGATCGCCAACGTCGCGACGATCTCCGCCCAGGACGCCAAGATCGGCGATCTCATCGCCGAGGCGTTCGACAAGGTGGGCAAGGACGGCGTCCTCACGGTCGAAGAGTCCAACGCCATGGGCATGGAGCTCGAGTTCACCGAGGGCATGCAGTTCGACAAGGGCTACCTGTCGCAGTACATGGTGACCGACCCCGAGCGCATGGAGGCCGTCCTGGAGGACGCCTACGTGCTGCTCACCCAGAGCAAGATCGCCTCCATCGCGGACTTCCTGCCGCTGCTGGAGCAGGTCGCGCAGACCAAGAAGCCGCTGTTCGTGGTCGCCGAGGACGTCGAGGGCGAGGCCCTGGCCGTCCTGGTCACCAACAAGATCCGCGGCACGTTCACCTCCGTGGCCGTCAAGGCCCCGGGCTTCGGTGACCGTCGCAAGGCGATGCTCCAGGACATGGCCATCCTCACCGGCGGCCAGGTCGTCGCCGAGGAGGTCGGGCTCAAGCTGGAGCACGTCGGTCTCGAGGTGCTCGGCACGGCCCGCCGCATCGTCGTCACCAAGGACGCCACCACCATCGTGGACGGCGCCGGCGACGCGCAGGCGATCGAGGACCGGGTCAAGGAGATCAAGCTCGCCATCGAGCAGTCCGACTCAGACTGGGACCGCGAGAAGCTGCAGGAGCGCCTGGCCAAGCTGGCCGGCGGTGTGTGCGTGCTGCGTGTCGGCGCCGCCACCGAGGTCGAGCTCAAGGAGAAGAAGCACCGTCTCGAGGACGCGATCTCCGCGACGCGCGCCGCGATCGAGGAGGGCATCGTCTCCGGCGGCGGCACCGCGCTGATCCACGTCGGCAAGGAGCTGGACGACCTCGGCCTCACCGGCGACGAGGCCACTGGCGTGGGCGTCGTCCGCCGCGCGCTGGTCGAGCCGACCCGCTGGATCGCCGAGAACGCCGGCCTCGAGGGCTACGTCGTCACCCACAAGGTGGCGGAGCTGGCCGCCGGCCACGGCCTCAACGCCGCGACCGGCGAGTACGGCAACCTGATCGACCAGGGCGTCATCGACCCCGTCAAGGTCACCCGCTCGGCGGTGCAGAATGCGGCGTCCATCGCCGGCATGCTGCTCACGACGGAGGCCCTGGTGGTCGAGAAGCCCGAGGAGGAGGCCCCCGCCGCCGCCGGCGGGCACGGTCACGGCCACGGCCACTGATCGTTTCTCCTGGATCGTCACCTCCCGAGGCCGCCAAGGCCCGCTGAGGTCGCCACGGCCCGCACCGCTCGCCGGTGCGGGCCGTTTCGCGTCCGTGGGTGCCGTTTCCCGTGTGCGGGTTGTCTTCGTGCGTGCCGTTTCGCGTCCGTGCGGTCCTCTGTGCGTGTCGTCTTCTGTGCGTGCGGTCTTTCAGGGCTTGGGTCCGTCTTCTTGCGGGTCCGTTTCGAGGGTGCGTCGGCGGCGGGGGCGATCGTTCGGGCTGAGGGGCGGGTTCTCGGGGGTGGGCGTCTGTGCTGGGGACGCCCCTGGCGGGGCTGGGGTGCGTTCTGCGGCCCTTCCGTTACGGCCCAGCCGTCCTACCCCCACCCGCCGCACAGGGCCGGGCTCCGTCCAGGGTGACGCTCCTCCGGTGATGCGGGGCCGGGCGCCGTTACGCGCGCATCGTGCCCGCCTGGGTGGTTTATGCCTTTGTGCGAGTTTTTATGGGCATGAGGCGTATGTAGCGCATGAGGTCCGGTGGGCGATCTCATGCGTAGGGGCGGCGACCGGTGGATGTCCAGATGTGGAAAGTTGGGTTATTGCGGTAAACCAACCTATGGAGTAAAGCGTCTCGCGCCCGTGACAATTTTCGCGCATTTCGGGGAATCTGGTGAAATATTCCGACTCCATAGAAAGGCTTAGTGTGGTCGTCCGATTACGGGTAGTTATCGTCTCTTCAATGTGACCAATCCGTAGCCGTTCGCCATGACGACAGGCCGGACCAGGGCGGGCATCATGCCTAACGTGAGCGAGGGAAGCGTCGCCGACGCCAAAATTGGGGTAAGGCTCGCGTCGAGACTTCCGGCACGGACGGATGACTCCGACCTAAGAGAACTGACGAGCCTCGCCGTTGCGGGCGATCGTTCTGCGATCGAATCCCTGCTCGGCGAGTTGCGGCCGATGGTGGTGCGCTATTGCCGCGCCCGGCTGGGCCGGGTTTCCGGGCAATATCACATTGCAGATGACGTGGCCCAGGAGGTCTGCATCGCGGTGCTGTCCGCACTGCCGCGCTACCGGGACATGGGCCGGCCCTTCGCCTCCTTCGTCTTCGGCATCGCCTCGCACAAGGTGGCCGACGCGTTGCGGAGTTCGGTGCGCTCCGCCGTACCCACGCAGGATCTTCCTGACGGGCCCGACGAGGGCCCGGGGCCGGAAGAGACCGTGGTCCGCTACATCGAGGTCGAGCACGCGCGCAGGCTGCTGGCCCGGCTGCCCGCCAACCAGCGCGAACTCCTGCTGCTGCGGGTGGTGTCAGGACTGTCGGCCGAAGAGACCGGTAATGTACTCGGCATGTCACCAGGAGCGGTCCGCGTCGCCCAGCATCGGGCGCTGGCCAGGTTGCGGCAGATGGCCGAGCTGGAGTCGGCTTGACGCCGGAGGAACACGTGGAGGGCGCGGTCGCGTACGGCGACCGGACGCCCCCGAGCTCAACCGGCCCGTCGCCCCACGTCCCGGCCGATCCGTCATCCGGCGGCTCGGCCCGTGTGACGGCTGACGGACCTTCACCCAAGCTCTCGGATGGTCCTGTGCCCGAGGGCTGGTCGGTACGTGGGGGTTCGGCGGCTGAGGATTCCGCTGCGGCCGGCAGGTCTTCTGGGCCGGAGGAGTCCGTCTTGCCGGGGGCCGAGCCCTGTGGGGCGGTGGCCGACGAGGGGGCATCCGGGGCGCCGGCGGTCGGGGAGCGGGTGTCTCGTGCTCTGGCGGATTCCGTGGAGTCGGCGGCACGGGAACGGCAGCCTGGCAGGGCGGTGGGCGGGGAGTGGGAGCTTCAAGGGTTGACGGCTGAGGAGCAGACGGACGCGTTTCTGGATGCTCTGGCGCTCGGGTATCAGCCTGACGCGACGGATCCGGCGCTACGGCTGCTGGCGGCGTTGCGGCACGACCTCGACGATCAGCGGCGCTCTTCGGTGTCCATGACGCCGTCGACGTAGCCCCTCGCGTACTCCCAGGTCACGTAGTCGGCGGGGTCGGGGTGGAAGGCGGGCTCGTGTACCTGCGGGCGGCCCTTGTCGATCATCTGGCGGAGGTTGCCGCGGAGCAGTTCCCAGTCGAAGAAGTGCTGTTCGCCGCATTCCGGACAGTCGAGGACCAGTCCGAGGACGCCCTGAGGCTCCAGCAGCGAGCGAAAGACTTCCACGTCGGCGAGGTCGGTGATGGCCTCGTCGCGCTCGGCCGCCGTCAGCGGCTCCGGGTCGTCGAATTCGCCCATGGCCGAGGAAGGATCGTTCGGATCGTCCGCGAACGGGTCGCGGGGGACGTCTTCCAGCACCTTTCCACCATAGTGACCTAACGCAGCCTGGGCACTAATAAGCACCGCACCGACCCCTTGTGCCGCATTCACCCCGGGACCACAGCTCCCGAAATACCGGCAAACTCCCTGCCAAAACCCTGGCCAGGCCCCGGGTCCACCTTCCCGACCACGCTCAGGTCCGCTGGTTCGCCCCTCCGGGTTCGGGGCCCGCCGCCTTGGGTCGGCCGGCTCGGGTCGGCTGCTCGGATCGGGCTGTGCTCGGGCTGCTTGTCGGACGGCACTTCGAGGTGGCCGCCTCGGGTTGGTCGGCCGGAGTGGGGCTGCGCTCGGGTGGGGCTGTGCTCGGCCGCTTGCCGGACGGTGCCTGGGAGCGCACCGCGCGGCCCCGGGGCCGCTGCTTCGCCGCGTGGGTGCGCTGAGGTGTGCCGGCCGGGGTCCGGGACGGTGGCGCGGGTGATACCGGGGGGTGAGGGGCGGGGCCGTACCGGAAAGGTGGGGTTAGCCGAGCCAGCCGCGGCGGGAGGCTTCGACGCCGGCGTGGAAGCGGGACTGTGCCCCCAGTTCGGCCATCGCGTCGGCGAAGCGGGCGCGGACGGTGCGGACCGAGACGCCGAGGTGGCGGGCGATCGAGTCGTCGCACATGCCCTGCGCGGCCAGCCGCAGCACCTGGACCATGCCGTCGCCCCGCCGCCCCCACGGCAGGGGTACGGAGCGGCTCCACAGTTCCTCGAAGAGCGAGCGCAGGACGCCGACCACGATGGGCGCGCGGACGAGGTAGAAGTTGTAGGCGTGGTCGGGCAGGCCGCCGCCCCACAGCGCGGGCAGGCCGGCGGCTTCGGGGCCCGCGGTCATGAACCAGCTGGGCACCCGGTCGAGCGTGCGGACCCTTCCGCCGGACTCCAGCAGGCGCGTGAGCTGGTCGCGGACGCCTGGCAGGGCCAGGGTGGTCACCGGGATCACCGCGCGCATGCTGAGCAGGCGGCGTCGCTGGGCGTCGATCCAGGGGTCGGCGAACTTGTGGACGAAGTCGGTCATGGTGCGTTCGTCGGGGATGGCGATCAGCAACTCCAGCGGAGGAGCCTGTACGGCCATGCCGACCACGCTCTCGTAGAGCACGTCGGCCCCGCTGACCAGTTCGACCGGGAAGGGGCCGCTCTGGTAGTGGCGGCCGGCGTCGTAGTCGTGGATGAGGCCGCGGATCGAGCCCAGGGCGGAGTCGATGCGCCGGCTCTCCTCGGCCAGCCGGTCCAGTCGTTCGGCGATCAGCCGGCCGAGGGCGGCGGCCGGGTGCCGGGCGAGGTACTCGCCGGACCGCTCGTCCACCACGCCCAGCCGGACGAGGTCCTCAAGCTGCCTGCCGACCCTGTCGGCGGGGCCGTCCATGGCCTCGGCGAGCTCGGCCAGCGTGGCGCGGTGCAGGCGTAGGACCGCGGTGTACAGCGCGGTCTGTGCCGGGTCGAGGCCCAGCGTCTCGAGTGGATCGGAAACGGTGGTGGGCTCGTTACGCATGTGGGGGGCTCCGTAGGGGGGACACGGGCGTGCGGCGAGGATAACCCGGCACCGGACCTCTGTCCGGGTGTTGCTCTGACTCCTTCGGCGGGGGTGCAACTTCGTGCAATTGCACGTTTTCACATTGCGGTGTGCCCATGAGTAACGCAGGCTTAACCCAGCGTCGGCATCAAGGGTCGGGCGACGCGGCCATCAGGACGCGGAGGGGGGTTCGGTGGCGTAGAGCGCGTCCGACCAGATGCCGGTGGCCGGAGGAACCGGGCGGATCACCGACCGGCCGGTTCCTCCGGCACTTTTGTGCCTCTCCGGGGGCGCCGGGGAGACGGCGGTCCGTGGGGGTCATCGTCCCCCCGGCGCATTCTCACCCCCATCTTGCGGACCCGCGCGGTTCCGTTTGCAGGCAGGCCCTAAACTTGTCGCATCAGCGCATAGGCAGGAGGGGGCCGCAGCATGTCCAAATTCACCCAAACGGGGTTGACCTTCGATGACGTGCTGCTCGTGCCGGGATATTCGGATCTCCAACCGGGGGAAGCGGAGACCGTCACACAGCTGTCGCGCAACATCACGCTCGCCATCCCGCTGGTCTCCGCGGCCATGGACACGGTGACAGAAGCGCGCATGGCGGTGGCCATGGCCCGGCAGGGCGGCATCGGCATCCTGCACCGCAACCTGTCGATCGAGGAGCAGGCCCAGCAGGTCGACCTGGTCAAGCGGTCGGAGGCCGGGATGGTGACGAATCCGGTCACCTGTACTCCGGACGACACACTGGCCGACGTCGAGAGGCTGTGCGCGACGTACCGGATCTCGGGCGTGCCCGTGACCGACCGCGACGGCATCCTCGTCGGCATCGTCACCAACCGTGACATGCGCTTCGAGACCGACCAGAGCCGCCCGGTGCGCGAGGTCATGACGCCGATGCCGCTGGTGACCGCGCCGGTGGGCGTGTCGCGTGACGACGCCTTCTCGCTCCTGCGCAACAACAAGATCGAGAAGCTGCCGCTGATCGACGGCGACGGCCGGTTGCGCGGGCTCATCACGGTCAAGGACTTCACCAAGAGCGAGCAGTACCCGCTGGCTACCAAGGACGCGGGCGGCCGCCTGGTCGTGGGCGCGGCCGTGGGCGTGGGCCCCGACGCAGAGCTGCGGGTCAAGGCGCTGATCGAGGCCGGAGTCGACGTCGTCGTGGTGGACGTGGCCCACGGCCACTCCAAGGGGCTGGCCGACATGATCGCCACGGTCAAGGCCAACAGCAAGGTCGACGTGATCGGCGGCAACATCGCCACCAGGGCGGGCGCGCAGATGCTCGTCGACGCGGGCGCCGACGCGGTCAAGGTGGGCGTGGGCCCCGGCTCGATCTGCACCACCCGCGTCGTGGCCGGGGTGGGCGCGCCGCAGGTCACCGCGATCCATCAGGCCTCGCTTGCCTGTGGTCCCGCGGGGGTTCCGGTGATCGGCGACGGCGGCCTGCAGTACTCGGGCGACATCAGCAAGGCCATCGCGGCGGGTGCCGACGCGGTCATGCTGGGTTCGCTCCTGGCCGGGTGCGAGGAGTCCCCGGGCGAGCTGATCTTCATCAATGGCAAGCAGTTCAAGTCCTACCGCGGCATGGGTTCCCTCGGCGCGGTCCGCAACCGCGAGCGCGGCGGCATGTCCTTCAGCAAGGACCGCTACGCGCAGGCGGACGTGGGCGGCGAGGACAAGTACATCCCCGAGGGCATCGAGGGCCAGGTGCCCTACCGCGGCCCGGTCTCGGCGGTGGCCCACCAGCTGGTGGGCGGTTTGCGCCAGGGTATGTGGTACTCAGGATGCCGCACGATCGCGCAGATGCACTCCGACTGCGAGCTCATGCCGATCACCGCGGCGGGCCTCAAGGAGAGCCACCCGCACGACATCCAGATGACCGTTGAGGCTCCCAACTACCACAGAAGGTAAAACATGACTCAGGTGGAGATCGGCCGGGGCAAGACGGGCCGCCGGGCGTACGCGCTCGACGAGATCGGCCTCGTGCCCTCGCGGCGTACCCGTGACCCGGAAGAGGTCTCGATCGCCTGGCAGATCGACGCTTACCGGTTCGAGCTGCCTGTCGTGGTCGCGCCCATGGACAGTGTCGTCTCGCCGGCGACCGCGATCGAGATCGGCCGCCTCGGCGGCCTGGCGCCGCTCGACCTCGAAGGGCTCTGGACTCGTTACGAGGACCCGTCGCCGCTGCTGGAGGAGTGCGCCGCGCTCGACTCGGCCGCGGCCACCAAGCGGCTCCAGGAGATCTACGCGGCGCCGATCAAGGAAGAGCTGATCGGCCGGCGTATCGAGGAGATCCGCGCCTCGGGCGTCACCGCCGCCGTGCGCCTGTCGCCGCAGCGCACCGTGCAGTACCACAAGACGGTCATCGACGCGGGCGTCGACATCTTCGTCATCCGCGGCACCACCGTCTCGGCCGAGCACGTCTCGGGCAAGGCCGAGCCGCTCAACCTCAAGCAGTTCATCTACGAGCTCGACGTCCCGGTGATCGTCGGCGGCTGCGCCACCCACACGGCGGCGCTGCACCTCATGCGGACCGGCGCGGCCGGCGTGCTGGTCGGCTTCGGCGGCGGCGCCTCCCACACCACCCGCAACGTGCTGGGCGTGGCGGTGCCGATGGCCACGGCCATCTCCGACGTGGCCGCCGCCCGCCGCGACTACATGGACGAGTCCGGCGGCCGGTACGTGCACGTGATCGCCGACGGCGGCATGGGCACCTCCGGTGACATCGCCAAGGCGATCGCCTGCGGCGCCGACGCGGTCATGGTGGGTTCGCCGCTGGCCAGGGCGGCCGAGGCGCCGGGCCACGGGTTCCACTGGGGCTCGGAGGCCCACCACCCCGACCTGCCGCGCGGGCGGCGGGTGGAGTTCGGCACGGTGGGCACGTTGGAGCAGATCCTCCACGGTCCCTCCAGCGTGGCCGACGGCTCGATGAACCTCATGGGCGCGCTGAAGCGCACGATGGCCTCCACCGGCTACTCCGACATCAAGGAGTTCCAGCGCGTGGAGGTCGTGGTCGCGCCGGTGCAGCGCTGACGTCCGCGACACGAAGGACCCGCCCCCTCGGGGTGCGGGTCCTTTTCCGTGTACGGCTAGCCACGGGTGAACCAGGTGACCTGGGCCCCGTTGTCGAAGCTCTCGCGATGGGTGGGCGTGAACAGCGTCGGGTCGAAGCCGCCGGAGAAGGCGGCCACGCCGTCGCCGGCCACGACCGGGTAGCTCTTGATGATCAGCTCGTCGATCTCCGGGAGCACGCTGGCCGCGATCTTGCCGCCGCCGGCCAGCCAGACGTCCATTCCGGTGTCCTCGGCCTTGAGGCGCCTGACCAGCCCGATGGGGTCCTCGGTGACCAGCTCGACGGTGGGGTCGTCGATCTTTCCCAGGGTGGTGGAGACGACGTACTGGCGCAGGTGGGCGTACGGGCTGGTGACATTGATCTCCAGGGCGGGGTCGTAGGTGCCGCGGCCCATCACGAGGGTGTCGAAGCGCTGGTTGGGTGTGCCTTCGAGGCCGACGTGGGCGCGTACGTGCGTGGGCAGGGTCTCGGGGTAGCGGGCGTTGATCCAGGCCGACATCTGGTCGGAGAGCGGGTAGAAGTCCCACTGGTTGGCGGGGCCGGCGATGTAGCCGTCGATGGAGACGCCGACGTAGTAGACAAGCTTTCGCATCTTTAACTCCGTGTGTAGTACTCTGTTTGAAGTGGTTTCAACGTAGTACTACAGATGGAGTGGTGTCAAGTGCGGAAGAATCCGGAGCGGCGGCAGGCGTTGGTCGACGCCGCCATCGAGGTGCTGGCCAAGGAGGGGGCGCGCGGGCTGACGTTCCGCGCGGTCGACGCGGCGGCCGAGGTGCCGACGGGCACCGCGTCCAACTACTTCAGCAGCCGCGACGACCTGCTGACCCAGGCCGGCGGGCGCATCTACGAGCGGCTGCTGCCCGACGACGAGACCATGGCCCTGGCCGACGTGGGGGGCCAGGATCGCGCGCACTTCGCCCGGCTCATGCACGAGCTGGTCGACCGGGTCATGGCCTTCAACACCGGCTTCCTGGCGCTGCTCGAACTGCGCCTGGAGTCCACGCGCCGCCCCGAACTGCGCGAGGTCGTCACCAAGCGCATCCGCGCCGACGTGGATCAGAACATCGCCAATCACGTGGCCTCCGGCCTGCCGGGCGACTCCATGACGGTGGTGACGCTGATGCTCGCGCTCAACTGGCTGATCATGGAACGGCTGACGCTGCCCGAACTCTTCTCCGAGCAGGAGGCGCACGAGCTGGTCGACGTGCTCGTGGAGCGCCTGATCGGCCGTTGACAGTTTATTGGATAGTGCTACTATCTAATCATGATGACTCCTTGGGTGCCGGGACCCGCTGCCGGTCACACGGGCGACGTGCAGGTGATGGCCTCCCGGTTCGAGCTGAAGAGCCTGGCCCAGGTGCCCGGGTTCCTGCTCCAGGCGATGCGGATGCTGTTGCAGGCCCGGCGTAGCGCGGGGGCGGTGGGGGCCACGTTGAAGGCGGCGCCGTTCAGGAAGACCTTCTGGACGTTGTCGGCGTGGACGGACCGCGCGGCGCTCGGCGCGTTCGCCGGGGCGCAACCACATCGCGGCATCGTCCAGGCGTACAAGAGCGGCATGGCGGCATCGACGTTCGAGTTCTGGACGGCCGCCGCCCCCGCCGGTTGGGACGAGGCGCACGAACGCCTCAAGGACGAAGTGGCAGGGTGACGCGCACGCTCAGGCCGCCCTCGGGCGGCGCGCTGAGGTCGAGCGTGCCCTGGTGGGCCTCGACGATGGCGGCCACGATCGACAGGCCGAGACCGAGGCCGTCGCCCGAGGCCCGCCGCCCCGGCTCCAGCCGCCGGAACGGCTGCACCAGCATCGGAACCTGCTCGGACGGGATCACCGCGCCGGAGTTCGTGACGCGGAGGGTGGCAGCGGCGCCGTTCGCGCCGGTCTCCACCGTGATCCGGCCACCCGGCCCGGTGTACGTCACGGCGTTGCCGACCAGGTTCGCGACCAGGCGTTCCAGGAGGGCGCGGTCACCGGAGACCGGCGCGGGAGCCAGGGTCGCGCGGACGCCCGGATGGCCCAGGAACGGCTCCGCGACGGCGGCCAGGTCGAGCGGCTCCCGCCGCCCAAGGCCCTGCTGGCCGCGGGCCAGTGTCAGGAGCGCCTCGATGAGCCGCTCCTGGTGCCGTCCCGCGGCCAGCAGCCTTTCCAGTACGGCCCGCAGCGCCACCACGTCGGCGTCCGGATCGGCCAGCGCCACCTCGGCCATCGCGCGCTGAAGGGTCAGCGGCGTGCGCAGCTCGTGCGAGGCGTTGGCCACGAAGCGGCGCTGCGCGGTGAAAGCCGCGTCGAGCCGGTCGAGAAGCTCGTCGAAGGTGTCGGCCAGCTCCCTGAGCTCGTCGTCTGGTCCGGTCGCCGACAGGCGGCGGTCCAGCCGGTCGGCGGTGATGCGGCGTACCGTCGCGGTCATCACCCCCAGCGGCCGCAACGCCCGCCCGGCGACCAGCCACCCCAGCCAGAGGGAGGCCACGGCCATGGCGCCCAGCGCGATCAGCGAGTTGACCAGCAGGCGCTTGGACATGACCGGTTCCCGGAGGACGCCCAGCGCCGGTTCCCGGACGGTCACGGCCGCCGAGACCCCGCCGACCGGCAGGACGGGGGCGGCCGGTGGGCTGGGGAAGGGAGAGTGCTCGACCAGGAGATAGGTGAGCCCGACCAGAAGCGCCCCGGCCAGGACGAACAGGCCGCTGTAGAGCGCGGTCAGGCGGAATCGCACGGTCCTCATATGCGGTATCCGGCCTGGGGGATGGTTTCGATCAGCGGAGGGTCGCCGAGTTTGCGGCGCAGGCGGCTGATCGTCACCTTCACCGTCTGCGTGAACGGGTCGGCGAACTCGTCCCAGCCGCGCTCCAGCAACTGCTCCGCCGAGACGACCGCGCCCTGCGCGGCCAGCAGCAGCTCCAGCACCGCGAACTCCTTCGGGCTCAGCGTCAGCCGGCGTCCGTCGCGAGTGGCGACCCGCGTGGACGGATCCAGCCTGAGCCCACCGCGAACCAGCACTGGCGGCAACGCGGGCCACGCCCGCCTGGCAAGCGCGCGTACCCGGGCGACCAGCTCGGCGAAGGCGAACGGCTTCGGCAGGTAGTCGTCGGCGCCGATGCCCAGGCCGGTGACGCGGTCGGAGATCGTTCCCGCCGCGGTGAGCATGAGCACCCGCGCGGGCGAGCCGCCGTCCGCGAGCGTCCTGCAAACCTCGTCGCCGTGTACGCCGGGCAGGTCGCGATCCAGGACCACCACGTCATAGGCGTTGGCCGCCGCGCGTTCCAGCGCCGCGTGGCCGTCGAAGACCACGTCCACGGCCATGCCCTCGCGCCGCAGCCCGGCGGCGACCGTCAGGGCCAGTTCCTCGTGGTCCTCGACCATCAGCACCCGCATGATGCCCCAGAATGCCCCGCATCCGGTTACAGCCGGGTAACCGCGGAGGTTCCCGCCCCGCAACCGCCGCTCCGGTTGCCTGGTGCCAGCGCAACCGAACCGGAGGACACCATGCTGGGATCCACCCTGAAAGTCGTGGCCGTGACCGCGGCCGTGATCGCCACCACCGTGGCCGCGCCCCGGCCCCCCGCCGTCGCCCCGCCCGCTCACGACGGGGTGAAGGCGTTCACGGAGTGCGTGCGCTCGCAAGGCCTGCCCGAGTTCCCCGAGGTCATCGTCTCGGAGGAGGAGCTGGTCACAAGCCGGTGAGAACCCGGCTGGGGTGCACGCCACAGACGTCGCCGGGCAAGGGTGGGCCGGTTTCGGGGGCCAAGAATTCGGGTCTCAGGGGGACGACGTGGGCCGTTGCGGTGGGGACCACGTCCGACGTGAGAAGCGATCACCACGATCGGGGCGCGCGCACGACGGCGGGTGGCGGTGGGGCGGCTTGCCGTAACGGATAGGCGCTTGAAGAGAGGGAGGGGCGTGCGCCCAGACTCAGGCGCGGATGACTTTGACGCCCGCTTCGGAGAGTTGGTCGAAGAGCGCGTCGGAGAGTTGTTCGTCGGTGACGAGGGTGTCGATCTCGGACAGGGGGCAGATGCGGGCGAAGGCGCGTTTGCCGATCTTGGATGAGTCGGCGACCACCACCACCTGGGCGGCGCGGCTGGCGAGCAGGTGGTTGACGCTGGCCTCGCCCTCGTGGTGGGCAGAGGCGCCGAGTTCGGCGTCGAGCGCGTCCACGCCGAGGAACGCCGCGTCGAGGGTGACCTGGTCGAGGACGCCTCCGGCCAGCGGGCCGATGAGTTCGTAGGACTGCTGGCGGGCCACTCCGCCGGTCACCACGATCTTGACGTGCTGGCGGACGGTCAGTTCCGAGGCGATGTTCAGCGCGTTGGTGACGATGGTGAAGCCCGACTCCAGCGTCGAACGGGTGGCCAGCGTGCGGGCCAGTTCCGAGGTGGTGGTGCCGCCGTTGAGGCCGATGACGGCGCCGGGGTTGACGAGTTCGGCGGCGGCCGCGGCTATGCGGTGCTTCTCGTCGGCGTGCCGGGCGGTCTTGTAGCGCAGCGGCAGGTCGTAGCTGACGCTCTGGGCTACGGCCCCGCCCCGCGTGCGCATGAGCATCTGCTGCTGCGCGAGCTGGTCGAAGTCGCGGCGGATGGTGGCGGTGGAGACCTCGAGCGCCTGGGCGGCTTCCTCTACGGAGAGACGGCCCTCCTGGGCGAGCAATTCGAGAATCGCGTTCCATCTGTCATACCTGGACACGATTTGCCTCCTGGGTGATCCGTCAGGAGCAAGCGTGGCACAACCAGGGAGGTCAGAGCGAACAGTGCAGTTTCCTGCTCCATTCTGGTATAAAAAACGCAGAAACAATCAACTCTGGGGAGGTAAGTGGTGACCACCCACACCGAGGCAGAGATCGCATCTCAGCCCGACTGCTGGCGCCGTGCCGTCGAGAACGTTCCCGTCGACGCGCTGCCGCGACCGGGAGAGCGCGTCGCCGTCGTCGGCTGCGGGACCTCCTGGTTCATCGCGATGGCCTACGCCACGCTGCGCGAGCGGGCCGGGCTGGGCGAGACGGACGCGTTCGCCGCCTCCGAGGCGCCCACGGGACGCCGCTACGACCGCGTGCTCGCCCTCACCCGCTCCGGCACCACCACCGAGGTGCTTGAGCTGCTCGGCAAGCTCGGCGACACCAGGACCACGGCGATCACCGCCGACCCGAACACCCCGATCATGAGCGCGGCCGAGCAGGTGATCGTGCTCGACTACGCCGACGAGAAGTCCGTCGTGCAGACCCGCTTCGCCACCACCCAGCTCGCCATGCTCCGCGCGAGCCTCGGCGAGGACCTCACGAAGGCGATCGCCGACGTCGCGGAGGCGGTCGCCGCGCCGCTGCCCGATCAACTGGTCGAGGCCGAGCAGTTCAGCTTCCTCGGTTCCGGCTGGTCGGTGGGCCTGGCCCAGGAGGCGGCGCTGAAGATGCGCGAGGCGTCGCGGTCGTGGACCGAGGCGTACCCGGCCATGGAGTACCGCCACGGCCCGATCAGCATCGCCGGGCCCGGCCGGGTCACCTGGATGCTCGGCGCCGCCCCGGAAGGGCTGCGTGAGCAGGTCGAGGCCACCGGCGGCGGGTTCTTCGAGTCCGAGCTGGACCCGATGGCCGAACTCGTCCGCGCCCAGCGCGTGGCCGTCGCGCGCGCCTTCGCCCGTGGGCTCAACCCGGACGAGCCCCTGCACCTCACGCGATCTGTGATCCTTTCTTCATGAGCATCACAGCATCCGTCACTCTCTCCGACGCCCGCATCGTGAGCCCCGAGGGGGTTCACGACGGGTGGCTGACCATCGAGGACGGCCGGGTCACGCACGTCGGCCAGGGTCCGGCTCCGCGTGACGGTCACAGTCTTGGCGGACGCCACGTCGTGCCCGGGTTCGTGGACATCCACAACCACGGCGGTGCGGGCGGCTCCTTCCCGACCGGCGACCAGGAGACCGCGCGCGACGCGATCGCCCTGCACGGGAAGCACGGCACCACCACGATGGTGGCGAGCCTGGTCAGCGGGCCTGTGGCCGGTCTCGCCGCCGCGGCCGCCTCGCTGGCCGACCTGTGTGACGACGGGCTGCTGGCCGGGATCCACTTCGAGGGTCCCTACATCTCCAAGGACCGCTGCGGCGCGCATGACCCGGCCGCGCTGCGCGACCCGTCGCCGGGGGAGTTCGCCGGGCTGGTGAAGGCCGGGCGCGGGCATGTGCGCATGGTCACCATCGCCGCGGAACTGCCCGGCGCGCTCGACACCATCCGCGAGGCCGTCGGCTCCGGCGTGATCGCCGCCATCGGGCACAGCGACGCGACGTTCGAGCAGACGCAGGCCGGGATCGAGGCGGGCGGCAGCGTCGCCACCCACCTGTACAACGCGATGCCCGCGCTGGGCCACCGCGCCCCCGGGCCGATCGCCGCGCTGCTGGAGGACGAGCGGGTGACCGTCGAGCTGATCAACGACGGGGTGCACGTGCACCCGGCGATGATCAAGCTGGCCTTCGACGTCGCGGGGCCGGGCCGTACCGCGCTCATCACCGACGCCATGATGGCCACCGGCCTGTCCGACGGCGTCTACAAGCTCGGCAACATGGACGTCAACGTGGCCGGTGGCGTGGCCCGGCTGGCCACCGACGGCACGATCGCGGGCAGCACGCTCACCATGGACGTCGCCTTCCGGCGCGCGGTACGGATGGCCGGGCTCACGTTGCCCGAGGCGGTGAGCGTGACCTCGGCGACCCCGGCGCGCGTGCTCGGACTGTCGGACCGGCTCGGCACGATCGCCGCGGGCAAGTTCGCCGACCTGGTGGTGCTCTCCTCCGACCTTGAGGTGGAGGGCGTGATGCGGCGCGGAATCTGGATCACGGAGCCCTGATGATCGTCACTGTCACCCTCAACGCCGCCCTGGACACCACCTACCGGGTCGGGGCCGTGGACTGGGACGGCGTCAACCGCGTCTCGGCGGTTCACCGGCGGGCGGGTGGCAAGGGCGTCAACGTGGCCCGCGTGCTGGCCGCCCTCGGTCACGACGTGCTGGCGGTGGGCCTCGCGGGCGGCCCGACCGGCCAGGCCGTCCTGTCCGACCTGGACTCCGCCGGGCTCGCGCACGCCTTCACGCCGATCGCGGGCGAGTCCCGCGCCACACTGGTCATCTCCGCCCACCCCGCCTATCCGCCTGCCGCGGAAGATCCGTCGGGCGGGGGAGATCCGTCGAGTGCGGGTGGTCTGTCGGGTGCGGGAGGTTTTGCGGGTACGGCGGTGCCCGCCGCGGGCCGGACGGCGTTGTTCAACGAGCCGGGGCCCGAGGTGACACCCGACGAGCTGCGAAATTTCGTGATGTCGTATGAAGCGCGGGTCAAAGCGGCCGATGCGGTCGTGATCTCGGGGAGTCTGCCCCGAGGTGTGCCTGCCGACTTCTATGCCACGCTGGCTCTGATCGCCGCCCGCCACGGCGTGCCCGCCATCGTCGACGCCGACGGTGAGCCGCTGCGCCACGCCCCCACCGGACGGCCCACGATCGTCAAGCCCAACCACGAGGAGCTGGCCAGGGCGGTACCCGGCGGCACCCCGGCCGAAGGCGCCCAGGCCCTGCGCTCCCGTGGCGCCGAGTCGGTGGTCGTCTCCATGGGCAAGGACGGGCTGCTGGCCGTCACGCCGGAGGGGGACTTCCGGGCCCGCATGCCGTACACGGTGGCGGGGAATCCGACGGGCGCGGGCGACGCGCTCGTGGCCGGGCTGGCACTGGGTTTGGTCGAGGCGGCCGCCTGGCCGGAACGACTGCGCCGAGCCGCTGCCCTCGGCGCCGCCGCGGTCGCCGCCCCGGTAGCAGGCGACTTCGACCACAACGTCTACACCGACATCCACCCAAAAATCGACATTTCCTAACCCACACCCGCCCCGCACGACCCAGCAAACGGCCCCGGTTCCTGCCGGGACATCCCGATCTGAAGGAGCCCGTCATGCCCCTCGCCGGAATCGGCGACATCATCGCCAGCTCCCCCGCCGGCGTCGGCGCGTTCAACGTGATCCAGCTGGAGCACGCCACCGCCATCGTGGCCGGCGCCGAGGCCCTGGGCCTGCCGGTGGTCCTGCAGATCAGCGAGAACTGCGTCCGCTACCACGGCGCCCTCGCGCCCATCGCCCGCGCCTCGCTGGCCGTGGCCGAGCTGGCCAAGGTGCCGGTGGCCGTTCACCTGGACCATGCCACGCGGCGTGACCTGGTGGAGGAGGCGGTGGAGCTGGGGATCGGGTCGGTGATGTTCGACGCCTCGGCGCTGCCCGACGAGGAGAACGTGCGGGTCACGGCCGAGGTGGCGGCGTACTGCCATGAGCGGGGTGTCTGGGTGGAGGCCGAGCTCGGCGAGGTCGGTGGCAAGGACGGCGTGCACGCGCCCGGCGCGCGCACCAAGCCGCACGAGGCGGTCGACTACGTGGCCCGTACCGGCGTGGACGCCCTGGCCGTCGCGGTCGGCAGCTCGCACGCCATGACCACGAAGGACGCCGTCCTCGACCTGGGCCTGATCGCCGAGCTGCGCGCGGCGGTGCCGGTCCCGCTGGTGCTGCACGGCTCGTCGGGCGTGCCCGACGAGACCCTGAGCGCGGCGGTACGGCAGGGCATGAAGAAGATCAACATAGCCACGCACCTCAACAAGGCGTTCACCGGCGCGGTCCGCGACTACCTGGCCGGCGACGAGAAGGTGGTCGACTCCCGCAAGTACCTCAAGGCCGGCCGCGAGGCGGTGGCCCGCGAGGTGACGCACCTGCTGAGGGTGCTCACGACTCCCGCATGAACCGGAGGAACTCCTGAGGGTCGTCCAGCCAGGGGAAATGCCCGGCGCCTGGCTGGACGGCCATGACCCCGCGCGGGAACAACCTGGCCAGCTCCCGCACGACCTCGGGCATGGCTCCCATGTCGTACTCACCGGCCAATAGGCGCACCGGCCCCTCGAAGTCGCCCAGGGCGGCCCGCGTGGACGGCGGGTCGAAGGCGTCCTGGCCGTAGACGCGCGCGGCCTCGTCGTTGCGCAGCGCGTCCTCGGCGGCGACGCGGGCACGGGCGGCCTCGTCCCAGCGTCCCCAGGAGAACGGCGCGATGGCCGGCCAGTCGCCGGGCCCGCCGCGGCCTTCGGTGATGTTCACCAGCGCGGCATAGGCGCCGGCGAACCAGGGCTCGTCCCTCCTGAGCATGGCGAACTCGCGCCGCCGCGCCCCCGACGGCATCAATCCGACCGCGTACACGCTGGGCGTGACCAGCGTCAGCGATCGGACGCGCTCGGGGTGGCGGGCGGTGTAGAGGACCGCGAGGTTGGCGCCGGCGGAGTGCGCGAGCAGGTCGAGCCGCTCCAGGCCGAGGTCGCGGCGCAGGGCCTCCACGTCGGGGACGAGCCGGTCACAACGGTAGGTGGAGGTGTCCTCCGGTACTGCGGAGCCGCCGGTGCCGCGCAGATCGAGCATGACCAGGCGCCGCTCCTCCGACAGTCCGCCCAGGTCGCCGAGATAGCCGGAGGCGGACATGGGCCCGCCCGGCAGGCAGACCAGCGGCTCGCCGCGGCCGAGCTCGTGGCGGGCCAGGGTGGTTCCGTCGTCGGCGGTGAAGGTGGTGGCGGTCATGGCCGACAAGCCTGGAGGAACCAGGTCACGAACGAGGCGGCGCCGTACAGCACGGAGAAGGAGGGAATGTCGAAAAGGGGGAATAGGGTCGGGGAGGGACAGCCGACGGCGAGGACGAGCGGCAGGGGGACAGATGTCGGGTAAGGGCGCACTCGGGCCGGATGACCGGACGGCGGCGCTTGCGGCCATGGGGGAGCGCGAGCTCGATCTCGTCGTGGTCGGCGGCGGGGTCGTGGGCGCCGGCGTGGCGCTCGACGCGATCACACGCGGGCTGCGGGTCGGCGTGGTGGAGGCCAGGGACTTCGCGTCCGGCACCTCCTCGCGCTCGTCGAAGCTGATCCACGGCGGCCTGCGCTACCTGGAGCAGCTCAACTTCGAACTGGTCCGCGAGGCACTGCAGGAGCGGGCGCTGTTGCTGCAGCGGATCGCGCCGCACCTGGTACGGCCGGTGCCGTTCCTGTTCCCGATGACGCACTTCGGGTGGGAACGGCCCTACGTGGGCGCCGGCGTGGCCCTGTACGACACGCTCGGCCTCGCCTCCGGCCAGAACAGGGGCGTACCGGGCCACCGGCACCTGTCGCGCAGCCGCGCGCTGCGCCTGGCGCCGGCGCTGAAGAAGTCCTCGTTCACCGGCGCCGTGCAGTACTGGGACGCGCAGGTCGACGACGCGCGCTACGTGATGACGCTGCTGCGCACGGCCGCCTCCTACGGCGCGCACGTGGCCCAGCGCGCCCAGGTGGTCGGCTTCCTGCGGGAGGGCGAGCGCGTCACCGGGGTCCGGGTACGCGACCTGGAGAGCGGGGCCGAGCTGGACGTACGCGCCCAGCAGGTGGTCAACGCCACCGGCGTCTGGACCGACGACATCCAGGAACTCGTCGGCGGACGCGGCCAGATCCACGTACGCGCCTCCAAGGGCATCCACCTGGTCGTCCCCAGGGACCGCATCCACTCGCGCACCGGCATCATCCTGCGCACGGAGAAGTCGGTGCTCTTCGTCATCCCGTGGGGCCGCCACTGGATCATCGGCACCACCGACACCGAGTGGACGCTCGACAAGGCGCACCCGGCCGCCTCCCGCGTGGACATCGACTACCTGCTCGACCACGTCAACGCGGTGCTGTCGGTGCCGCTGACGCGCGACGACGTGGAGGGCGTCTACGCGGGGCTGCGCCCGCTGCTGTCGGGCGAGTCGGAGGAGACCTCCAAACTGTCGCGCGAGCACGTCGTCGCCCACCCGGTGCCGGGACTGGTGATGATCGCCGGGGGCAAGTACACGACCTACCGGGTGATGGCCAAGGACGCCGTCGACGCCGTGGCGCACGGCCTCGACCAGCGGGTGCCGCGCTCGTGCACCGACCGCATCCCGCTCGTGGGCGCCGAGGGCTACCAGGCGCTCTGGAACGGCCGCCAGCGCCTGGCCGCCGAGTCCGGCCTGCACGTGGCCAGGATCGAGCACCTGCTCCAGCGGTACGGCTCGCTCATCCACGAGGTCCTGGCCCTGATCGAAGCCGACCCGTCGCTGGGCGGCCCGCTCAACGGCGCCGACGACTACCTGCGCGCCGAGATCGTCTACGCCGCCACCCACGAGGGCGCCAGGCATCTCAACGACGTGCTGACCAGGCGTACCCACATCTCGATCGAGACCTTCCACCGCGGCCTGGCCGTCGCGCACGAGGCGGCAGAACTGCTCGCCGGGCCGCTCGGCTGGGACGACGAGCAGGTCAAGCGCGAGGTGGAGTACTACACCAAGCGGGTCGAGGCCGAGCGCCTGTCGCAGGAGCAGGACTCCGACCAGGCGGCCGACGCCATCCGGCTGGGCGCGCCGGAGATCGTCCCGGTCCCGGAGCGGTCATGAGCGAACCGTCCCAGCGGCTGTCCGACCCGCGCGAGCTCTTCCTGGGCTACCTCGACTGGTACCGCGAGGTGGTGCTGCGCAAGCTCGACGGCCTGCCCCAGGAGGAGCTGCGCGGCAGCCGCCTGCCTTCTGGGTGGTCGCCGCTGGAGATGGTCAAGCATCTGGCGTACATGGAGCGGCGCTGGATCCGGTGGGGCTTCTGCGGCGAGCCGGTCGAGGACCCGTGGGGCGACCACGAGGACGGCCGCTGGGCGCTGGCGCCGGAGGACACCCTGGAGAGCCTGCGCGCCTTCCTCCTCGAACAGGGCGAGCACACCCGGCGCGCCGTATCGTCCGCCGACCTGGTACGGCAGGCGCCGCCCGGACCCCGGTTCCGGGAGGGCGCGCCGCCTCCGGCGCTGAGCTGGATTCTTTTCCACGTGCTGCAGGAGTACGCGCGCCACGCGGGGCATCTGGACGTCGTTCGGGAGCTGGCCGACGGCGTGGTGGGTGAGTAAGTATTCGCATTACGTAGGTCCTACGTATAGGCGTCGCCCCTGATCGTGATCGATGTTGGCTGTTGATCCCGATCAGGAGGACCTTCATGCGACGACGCATCCCGGTACTCGCCTTACTCGCCGGCGCCCTTGCCTTATCCGGCGCGGGCGTCGCCTCCGGTGAACAGGCCCAGCAGGCCCCGCCGGCGACGCCCGCCGTACACGGCGACGACCACGGCAAGCCGGACATCGACAACAGGAAGGGCGAGGTCAGCCCGCCCGCACAGGCCAGGAGAAGCGGCAAGGAGACCGTCCGCTGGAACGCTCTTGGCACCGCCTCCGTGGTCACGGCCGACACGCCGCTGGCCGAGGGGCTCTCGTCCGATCCGGAGCAGGCGGCCCGCGCCTATCTGGCGGCCAACCCGCAGCTCTTCGGCGAGGCTCTCGGCTCGCTGGAGAAGGTGGCGATCAACCCCATCGGCTCCGGCTTCGCCGTCATGCTGCGGCAGAAGTTCGGCGACCTGCCCGCAGGAGCGGACGGGATGGTCGTGGTCGGCGTCCAGGGCGGCAAGGCCGTCTACGCCTCCTCCTCGCTGTCACGCTCCACGGCCGTGCCTCCCGCGGCCGCGATCACCGAGCAGCGGGCGCTGGAGATCGCCGCCCAGGACGCCGAGATCGACCTGGCCTCGGCGACGACCAAGCAGGTCACCGCGGTGGCGGTGCCCGCGGGCGAGAACGTGCACAGGGCGTTCCAGGTCGTGCTCATCGGCAAGGACGTCGGGTACACGACCCACGTCGACGCCGTCAGCGGCACGATCCTGCTGCGCGAGAACCTGGCCGACCAGTTCGACCCGGAGTGGTCGGTGTTCCCGGCCAACCCGCCGTCCGACTACTCCTCGACCGACAACCGCCAGCGCTGGTGCGCCACCCCCGGTCCCGGCTGCGCCCTCGTGGTCGGCGGCGACCCGGCCACCGGCAAGGCGTGGGACGTGGACCACGCGACGGACACGCCCACGAACACCAGCCTCGGCAACGCGGCCCGCACGTTCGAGAACCGCGCCAGCGGCGACCCGTTCACGGTCGGCACCCGCAGCAACGTCCTGACGCCGAGCCGCAAGTACGTCTACCCGTGGACGAACGCCTGGTACAAGGCGTCGTGCAACCCGGCCGTGCTCGACCAGCCGGGCGAGGCCGACCTCGAGGCGGCGATCTCGAACCTGGGCGCGATGCACAACCGCATGCACGACTGGTCCTACCGGCTCGGCTTCACCGAGACCGCGTGGAACATGCAGGTCAGCAACGGCGACCGCGGCGGCCTCGGCGGCGACCCCGAGCAGGGCAACGCCCAGGCGGGCGCGAAGGTCCTGAGCGTGCGCGACAACGCCAACCAGATCACCGGTCCCGACGGGGTCGCGCCGATCACGAACATGTACATGTGGCAGCCGATCGCCGGCTCCTTCTACTCGCCGTGTGTCGACGGTGACTACGACATGTCGGTCATCGGGCACGAGTACACGCACGCCATCTCCAACCGCATGGTCGCCGGCCCCAACGCCGGCCTCAGCGGCGCGCAGGCGGGTGCGATGGGCGAGAGCATGTCCGACCTGTTCGCGATGGAGTACCTCTACGAGAACGGCTTCCGCCCGCGCGGCAACACCCCGTACGTCACCGGCGGTTACGCCACCGGCGACGCCGAGCGCGGCATCCGCAACTACGACATGTCCAAGTCGGACCTGAACTACAGCAACATCGCCTACGACCTGGTCGGCCAGCAGGTTCACGCCGACGGCGAGATCTGGTCCTCGACCCAGTTCGACGTCCGCAAGGCCTTCCTCAAGAGGTACGGCGACGCCTCCACCCGCGTCCAGCGCGACTGCGCCGAAGGCCGCAGGGCCATCGACAAGTGCCCGGGCAACCGCCGCTGGATCCAGCTCCACTTCGACGCGTTCCTGCTCACGGCCGTCGGCACGCTCAGCTACGTCGACATGCGCGACGCGATGCTGGCCGCCGACCGGCTGCGCTTCGACGGCAAGAACCAGGACATCATGTGGAACGCCTTCGCCGAGCACGGCCTCGGTGACGGCGCCACCAGCAACGGCACCGCCGACCCCGACCCGGTGCCCAGCTTCGTCTCCCCGCACGCCAAGAACGCCACGTTCACGCTGAAGCCGGTCGGCGAGGCGAAGGACGCGGCGGTCCGCCTGTACGTGGGCGACTACGAGGGCCGCGTGGTGCCGGTGGCCGACACCGACCCGGCCACCGCGATCGACGAGACCTTCCAGATCGTGCCCGGCAAGTACGACTTCGTGGCGGTCGCGCCGGGCTTCGGCCACAAGCGCTTCTCGCTGCCGGTACTGCCCGGTCTGAAGCTGCCGCTGCCGTTGCCGCTCAGCCGTAACCACGCCTCCGCCGCGGCGGGCGCGACGGCTTCCGGCGACGGCGTCAACCAGGCCAAGCTCATCGACGAGACGGAGGCCACGAACTGGGCCTCGCTGACCGGCCCCGTGGCCGGCAAGAACGTCATCGTCGACCTGGCCGGGACCGAGCCGGTGCGCGTGGGCCGGGTCCAGGTCAGCGCCATGCTCCGGCCGAACATCGGCGACCCGGCCGACCCGGGCACGCAGAACCGCTTCTCGGCGCTGCGCTCGTTCGAGATCCTGGCGTGCGACGCCTCCACCGGGGCCGACTGCGCCAACCCGGCGAGCTTCCGCAAGGTCTACACCAGCCCGTCCGACGCGTTCCAGACGGCCAGGCCCCGCCCGCGCGGCGCCGACCTGCTGATCGAGTCGTTCCGGGTGCGGTCGTCGAAGGCCACCCACCTCATCCTGCGTACGGTGTCCAGCCAGTGCACCGGCAACCCGGTCTACGCCGGTGAGCAGGACCAGGACCCCAACTCCGCCACCGACTGCACCACCGCCAGCCCGCTGGCCGGCCAGATCAGGGCCGCCGAACTGCAGGCGTTCACGCACTAGGAAACAGCATGACCCTGGCCCCGCCGCACGCCGTGCGGCGGGGCTAGCCGCTGCTTCCCGGCAGTTGCCTGCGCGAGGTCAGGCCGAGTTTGCGCAGCGCGTTGGCCACGTGCACCTCGACGGTCCTGGGCGACAGGAAGAGGCTCTCGGCGATCTCCCGGTTGGTCAGCCCCTGGGCGGCCAGGCCGATCACCTGCTCCTCGCGCGGCGACACGGCGCCCTTCGCCTCGGCCGGCGCCTCCACCCTGCGGTGCAGCCTGCGCCGGATGCCGGGCGTGATCGAGTCGTAGACCGCCTGTCTGGTCAGGGGCTGGCGCAGGCCGTACCGGCCGGGGGCGGGCTGGTGGAGCAGGCCGCGCCGTACCGCCTCGGCGAGGCCGCGCTCGCTCTGCTCGGGCGGGAGGCCGGCGATGGCGGCGAGCGACCGCTCGCTCGCCGGCTCGTCGAGCACCGCGGCCGCCTGCACGATGCGCCGCGCCGCGACCGGCAGCGCCTCGATCTTCAGCAGTACGGCGTCGCGCAACGCCGGCGGTGTCCCGGAGCTCCGGCCTTCGGCCAGCATGCGGGCCAGTTCCTCGATCGCGAACGGCACCCCGAGCGTCAGCGGCCACAGATCCGGCGGGTCGGGCAGCAGATGCTTGGCCAGCAGCGCGGTCTCCTCGGCGTCCAGCGGCGCGAGGGACAGCTGGGAGTGCCGGATGTGCGGCGGCAGGTGCGAGCGGAACGCGGCGACGGGGAAGGTGGCGTCCTCCGGGCGGAAGGTCAGCAGGAGGTTGGCCTCGGCGGGCAGGCAGCGGGTGAGGAAGGCCAGCAGTTCGCGGCTGTCGGGATCGATCCAGTGCACGTCCTCGACGACCAGCGTGATCGGCTGGAGCGCCTCGATCAGCGACAGCACGGCCCGGAACAAACGATGCCGCTCGACCTGCGGGTCCTGGACAGGAGGCGGGTCGAGCGGCAGGAGGTGGGAGAACTCCGGTAACAGGGGGCGTAACGCCCCGGTGACCGGGTTGAGGCCGGGCGGGAGTTCGGCGTCGCGCAGGGCTTCCACGATCGGGCCGAACGGGAAGCGCATGGGGTGGCAGTTGCCGACCAGCAGGGGGCTGGACAGTTCGTGGAGCAGGCGCGTCTTGCCCACGCCCGCCTCGCCGTCGATCAGGACGACCGCGGGTGGGCGGGCGAGAACGGCCGACACCTGGTCGAGTTCTCGCTCTCGTCCCACGAAAGGCATCCGCACCCCCAACATCACGGTGTCAGTGGATTTTTCACCATTAGTTGGGGACTGTCCAGATCCGTTTACGTCACCGGGATCCACGCCTTCTCGGCGAGCGTGGCGGCGTCGTTGACCTGGACGCCTTCGTAGGAGACGGTCCAGAGCTCGTCGCCGATCACCATCGCCCGCTGGATGCCGGGCTGGTAGGAGTACTCCTTCTGCGTCTGCTTCGGGTGCTTGACCATGCCGAGCTTGCTGACGCCGCTCTGGTCCACCTTCATCACCATGGCGCCGGTGGTGTTGTCCTTGTAGCCGGACAGCGGGATCACCGTCAGGCCGGTCTTCGGCCAGTACAGGAAGGCGTGCGGGTCCCACTCGGCCTCGGAGCCGGAGTCCTTCTGGAACATCTGCGACAGGCGGCGCGGGCTCGCCGGGTCGCTGACGTCGAACAACGACAACTGGGTGCCCAGCGTGCGGCCCTTGTCGCTGGCCTCCTGGCCGACGCCGATGAGCCGGCCGTCGCCCGCCGGGTGCAGGTAGGCGGAGTAGCCGGTGATCTTCAGCTCGCCGGTCACGCGCGGGGCGGCCGGGTCGCGCAGGTCCAGGGTGTAGAGCGGGTCGACCTGGCGGAAGGTGACCACGTAGCCGACCGGGCCGATGAAGCGCACCGAGTAGATGCGCTCGCCCTTGCCCAGGCCGCCGACCTCGCCGACCTTGGCCAGGGTGTCGGCCTTGAGCACGTAGACGCTGCTGGAGCTGGTCTTCTGGTCGGACTGCGTGGTGGCCACGCGCAGGTTGCCCTCGAACTCCGACAGCGAGTACTGGTTCAGCAGGCGGCCGGGCACCTTGCCGGAGGATACGTACCTCGGCGCGCCGGCCTGGCCGACGTCGAAGCGGTGGAGCTCGGTCTCCTCGGGCGGGATCACCGGGGTGGGCCGGGCCGGCTCGGTGGGGTCTACTGGCGGCGCGTCGCTCGGGGTGGCGCTGGGAGTGGCGATGGCGGTCGGGGTGGGCGTGGTCGTGGGGGTGGGCTCGGTCGGGGAGGGCTCCTCGGCGGGCGCCTGGGCGGTCGAGGCGGTGTCCGGGGTGGTGGAGGCGGTGCCCGGGGAGGCGGCCGGGGTGGGTGGCGGCTCGACCGGGGTGTCCTCCAGCATCACCGGCCCGCTCGGCCACCACCAGCGCGGGTTGCTCGCCACGTACAGCGACTGGCCGGTGCCGTAGACGGTGTCGCCGTCGGCGGCCAGGCTGATCGGGTCGGTCCCGGCGGCCGTCACGCCCTGGGCCAGGTCGAGGCTGTGCACGGTCAGCAGCGAGGTGCCGGTGTAGTCGGCCGGGTGGCTGACCCGCTCGCAGGCCACCGAGTCCTTCTTGACCGTGCCGTTCTCGTCGGTGATCTCGATCTTGGGCAGCCAGGCTTCGACGGGGGCCTGCCGTACGACCTCTTGGTTGATCTTCTTGAGCTGTTCCTCGCCGATGCGGTCCTTCGGCTGCGGGAACTTGATGTCCGGCTGGCTGCGGGTCACGATGCGGACCGTCGAGCCGACCATGCGGGCGTCCACGTGCTCACCCTGGGGGCGTACGGTGCTGAGCACCTTGGGCTTGCCGGACAGGTCGACCAGGATGTACGCGGTCTGCATCTGGGGGGCGAAGCTCTTTTCCAGCATCGCCATGCCGCCGCGGTAGATCACCAGCACGCGGTCGCCGGAGATGAGCAGGTCGCCGCTCATGAAGCCGCCCGGCTGGTCCTGCTTGACCAGTTCGAGCTCGGCGGTCACCTTCTTGGTCGCGGTGTCGATCACGCGCAGCTTGCCGTTCGTGACCGTGAAGACGCGGTTGCCGTCGGTCTTGACCAGGTCGGGCTCGTCCACGCCGGCCTCGTGCACGTTCGTCGTGGAGTGCTCGGGCGTGGCCTTCGCCGTCATGGCGGTGTCCGACTGCACCATCTCGCGCGCGCCGAACGGCTGGATCCCCGGGCCGAACCCCCACGGGCCGACGTTCTCCGCCGCCTTCTGGCGCAGCCCGGCGAGCATGTCGTCGCAGCTGGAGTAGGCGACCAGGCGCACGTCCTTGCTCAGGTCCAGCGGCGCCGGCTCCGGCGTCTGGGCGGTGGAGGTGCAGGCGGCGGTGGCCGTCGCCAGGGCGGCGACGGTCAGTGCCGTGCGGATCAGCGTCTTCATGTCCTCCATGACGGATGACCGGGCGAAGCGGTTCAGGAGCCTCGTGTCGGATTGATGGTGAAACTCGGGCTGAACTCCACGTCGTCGGAGACGTCCAGCAGCTTGCGGCTGAGTTTGCCGTCGAAGCCGACCACCTGGATCTCGTCGCGCGGCGCGTCGTCCTGCTCCCAGCAGAACAGGTTCGTGTTGTCGTACCAGCCGAGCACCTTGTCGCAGGCGGAGGTGAACCTGCGTACCTGCTTGCCGGTGTCCGCGTTCCACAGGCAGTGGTCACCGTCGTCGCCGCCCGGGCAGTTGGTGACGAACGTGCCGCCGTCGGGGGAGAAGACGTCCTGCGTGCCCGAGGGCAGCTCGCCCACCCCGGCGAAGTCGCGCACGGCCTTGCCCGAAGGGCCGAAGAGGCGCAGCCCGGCGTCCTTGCCGTAGACGGCGATCACGCCCTTCTCCTGGGCGTCCCATCCGTAGCCGGACTCGCGGACCTGCGCGTCGCTGACCTTGCTCATGCGGGCCTTGCCGCTCGCCACGTCGACGATCGCGAAGCCGAGGTAGATCCAGTCGCCGCCGATCTTCTTCTCAAGGTTGAGCAGGATCCGCTTGCTGTCCTTCGACCAGCTCGCGATGCTGCTGATCTCGGGGCGGCGCACGGTCTTGACCGTGGTCCTGCCACCGCCGGCCCGGTCGGTGATCACGATGTAGTCGTAGCCGTCGGAGGTGTAGTTCTGGCCCCGGCTGGCCATCATCGTGCCGTCGGGCGACAGCAGGGTCTCCTCGTTGTCGCCGTACTTCTGGAATCTGCCGTCGAGGCCGTCCCTGGCGTAGTCGACCCAGTTCTTCGCGCCCTTGTCGTAGATCTCGTAGGAGGTCAGCGTGATCGGGTCGGTGGTGCTCTCGTACAGGTAGAGGCTGGCGCCGGGCAGCTTCGCCCGCTTGATCTCGGCGGGGGGCGTGCTCTTGGTGCTCGGGCGCTTCTTGGCGCTCGGCGTCGGTGACGGCGAGGACGCGGTCGTCCCGCCCTGACTCCACGGTACGGCCAGCGCCACGCCCCCCAGAAGCAGGAGCGCCACGCCGATGGAGATCCCGATGAGCAGCGGCGCCCGCCGCTTCCGCCTGGACTCGTTGGTCGGCGCCGCCCCCCAGTGCGGCGGCCCGCCCATGCCCGGGGCGCCCATGCCCGGGGAGCCCATGCCCGGCCCGCCCATGCTCGGGGCGCCCATGTTCTGGGCGGCCTGGCCCGGCGCCGACTGGCTCGGCGCCGCCCAGCTCTGTCCGGGACTTCCCGGCCCGGTGGCGAAAGGCCCCTGGCTTCCGGAACCCTGGCTGCCGTGACCCTGGCTTCCTGGACCCGTCGGGTAGGGCGGCTGCTGGGGGTGGATGGTGGCCGCCGCCGCGCCCTGCGCCAGCATGCCACCGGCCGACGGCACCGGATGTTGCAGCAGCCGCATCATGACCTGCTCGGCGGTGGGCCGCAGCGCGGGGTCCTTCTGCAGGCAGGCGCCCACCACCTCACGCAGTGCCCCGTCCAGCGCCCCGAGGTCGGGCGGCTGGTTGAGCACCCGGTTGATGACCGCAGGCATCGTGTCGTTGCCGAACGGCGGCCGGCCCGTGGCGGCGTAGACCATCGTCGCGCCCCACGCGAACAGGTCGGCGGAAGGCCCGACGGGCTGCCCCATGAACTGCTCGGGCGGCATGTACGACGGCGTCCCCACCGCCATGCTGGTCAGGGTCGAGGTGGCGTTCAACGCGCGGGCGATGCCGAAGTCGATCACCCGCGGCCCGTCCGAGCCGATGATGACGTTGGCCGGTTTGAAGTCGCGGTGGACGATCCCGGCCTGGTGGATGGCGGCAAGCGCGGTGGCGGTGCCGATGGCCAGGCGGTGCAGCGCCGACCCGGCGCGCGGTCCCTGCTCCTGGACGATCCGGTGCAGCGACGGCCCGTCGATGAACTCGCTGACGATGTAGGGCCGCTCGTTCTCGACGCCCTTGGCCAGGACCGTGGCGGTGCAGAAGGGGGCGACCTGCTCGGCGACCTGCACCTCGCGCATGAACCGCTCGATGCTGACGGAGTCGCCGGCCAGCTCGGAGCGTAACCACTTGACGGCCACGTGCGTGCCGGCCGGGTCGTTGGCGAGGTAGACGACACCCTGCCCGCCCTCGCCCAACCGGCCCAGCAACCGGTACGGTCCCAACCCTTCTGGGTCCCCTGGTCTGAGCGGCGAGAAAGACGGCATGATTCGAATTCTGGCCTCATATGGGGATGGACGACAAAACTACCGGCCAGTAGCTATCCGGAATATCATTCGGTCATGCATGTGACCCGGCAGATCACCGCCCCTTTCACCGGCGAGCAGATCGCCGAACTTCCCATCTCCGACGGCGACCACGTACGCGCCGCCTACGAGAAGGCGAGGCAGGCGCAGACGGCGTGGGCCGCGCTGCCGGTCGCCGAGCGCGCCCGCCCGTTCCTGCGCCTGCACGACGAGATACTCAACCGCCGCGACGAGATCCTCGACATCGTCCAGAACGAGACGGGCAAGGCCAGGAAGCACGCGTTCGAGGAGGTCCTCGACGTGGCCGGCTGCGCGCTGCACTACGCCCGCCGCGCCGCCCGCCTGCTGGCGCCCAAGAGCCGCAAGGGCATCTTCCCCGTGGCCACCCAGGTCACCGAGCTGCGCCAGCCCAAGGGCGTCGTCGCCCTGATCACCCCGTGGAACTACCCGCTCTCGCTGGGCGTGACCGACGCCGTCCCGGCGCTGCTGGCCGGCAACGCGCTCGTCCACAAGCCCGACACCCAGACCGCGCTGTCCACGCTGTGGACCGTCGACCTGCTGGCCGAGCTCGGCATGCCGCGCGAGATCTGGCAGATCGTGCTCGGCGAGCCGGCCGACATCGGCGACGCGTTGCTCGACGGCGCCGACTACGTGGCGTTCACCGGCTCCACCCGCGGTGGCCGCAAGATCGCCGAGGAGGCGGCCAAGCGGCTCATCGGCTGCTCGCTGGAGCTCGGCGGCAAGAACCCCATGATCGTGCTCGACGACGCCGACCTCGACGTGGCCGCGCACGGCGCGGTCCGCGCCTGCTTCACCAACGCGGGCCAGCTCTGCCTGTCGATCGAACGCCTCTACGTGCACGAGTCGCGCTTCGACGACTTCGCCGGGCGCTTCGCCAAGCAGACCAAGAACCTCAAGCTCGGCGCCGGCTTCGACTGGTCGGTCCAAATGGGCTCGCTCACCTCCCGCCGCCAGCTCGACACGGTCAGCGCGCACGTGGACGACGCGATCGTCAAGGGCGCGACCCTCCTTGCCGGCGGCAGGGCCCGTCCCGACCTGGGCCCGTTCTTCTACGAGCCGACCATCCTCACCGGCGTCAGCGAGAAGATGGAGCTGTGCGCCAACGAGACCTTCGGCCCCGTCGTCGCCCTCTACCCGTTCACGAGTGACGAGCACGCCGTGGCCCTGGCCAACGACACCGTCTACGGGCTCAACGCCTCCGTCTGGACCCGCGACCTGGCCAGGGGCCGATCGGTCGCCGCCCGGCTGAAGGCCGGCACGGTCAACATCAACGAGGGCTACGCCTCCGCGTACGCCTCCTACGACGCGCCCATGGGCGGCATGAAGACCTCCGGCCTCGGCCGCAGGCACGGCGCCGAGGGCCTGCTGCGCTACACCGAGGCGCAGACCGTGGCCTCCCAGAGCACGCTGCTGGGCTTCGAGGCGCCCTTCGGCCTCGGCAACGACACCTGGGCCGAGATCATGGCCACCGCGCTCAAGACCATGCGGAGGCTGCGGCTCAAATGAGCGACTTCGACGTCCTGGTCATCGGCTCCGGCTTCGGCGGCAGCGTCTCGGCGCTGCGGCTCACCGAGAAGGGCTACACGGTCGGCGTGCTGGAGGCGGGCCGCCGCTTCACCGCCGCCACGCTGCCCAAGACCTCCTGGCGGGTACGCGACTTCCTGTGGGCGCCGTGGCTCGGGCTCAAGGGCATCCAGCGCATCCACCTACTCGGCGGCGACCGGGGCAACCGCGTGATGGTGCTGGCCGGGGCGGGGGTGGGCGGCGGTTCGCTGGTCTACGCCAACACCCTCTACGAGCCGCTCGGCCCTTTCTTCGCCGACGCGCAGTGGGCCGGCATCACCGACTGGAAGGCCGAGCTCGCGCCCCACTACGACCAGGCCAAGCGGATGCTCGGCGTCGTCGTCAACCCGACCACGACCCGCGCCGACGAGATCATGAAGAAGGTCGCCGCCCGGATGGGCGTGGCCGACACCTTCCATCTCGCCCCCGTCGGCGTCTACTTCGGCGAGGACGGCGTCGACCCCTATTTCGGCGGCGCCGGCCCCGCGCGCAACGGCTGCGTGGAGTGCGGCGAGTGCATGACCGGCTGCCGCCACGGCGCCAAGAACATGCTCACCGAGAACTACCTCCACCTCGCCGAGAAGGCCGGGGCCCGGGTCTACCCGGAGTGCACGGTCACCTCCGTCCGTCCGCGCCCCTCCGGCGGTTACGTGGTGGAGGTCCGCAAGACGGGTTCCGTACGGCTCCGCCGTACCTTCACCGCCCGGCAGGTGATCTTCGCAGCCGGTACCTATGGCACCCAGCGGTTGCTTCACAAGCTGCGCGACAACGGCGCGCTGCCCCGGATCTCCGCCCGGCTCGGTGTGCTGACCAGGACGAACTCCGAGGCGCTGCTCGGCTTCGAACGCCTGGCCGCGCACGGCGAGAAGCTCAACGGCGGCGTGGCCATCACCTCCTCGATCCACCCCGACGCCGAGACGCACATCGAGCCGGTGCGCTACGGCAACGGTTCCAACGCCATGGCGCTGCTGCGCACGCTGCTCGTGGACGGCGGCCAGAACCGGTGGCGGGTCTTCGGCCGTGAGCTGGCCGCGCAGCCGCTCAAGGCGCTGCGCCTGCTCAACCTGCGGCGCTGGTCGGAGCGGAGCCTCATCGCCCTGGTCATGCAGGCCAAGGACAACTCGATCTCGGTGACCCGCACCCGCTGGGGGCTGCGCGCCGCGCCGGGACACGGCGAGCCGAACCCCACGTGGATCCCCGCGGGCCACGACGCGGTACGCCACGCGGCCGAGGAGATCGGCGGCCTGCCCGGCGGCTCCTGGCTGGACCTGTTCGACATCCCGGCCACCGCGCACTTCCTGGGCGGCTGCGCGATCGGCGCCTCTGCCGAGCACGGTGTGATCGACGCCTACCACCGCCTGTACGGCCACGAGGGGCTGCACGTGATCGACGGCTCCGCGATCTCCGCCAACCCGGGCGTCAACCCGTCGCTGACCATCACCGCCCAGGCCGAGCGGGCGATCGCGCTCTGGCCGAACGCCGGTGAGCCGGACGCCAGGCCGCCTTTGGGCGCGCCGTACACGCGGCTGGAGCCCGTCGCGCCGCGCGCTCCCGCGGTGCCCGCCACCGCCCCGGCCGCGCTACGCCTGTACGGAATATCCAGGCGGCCCGGCATGTCGTAACGCGGTATGCGGATCCAATACGTGGGCGGCCCGACCGCCATTCTGGAGCTCGGCGGGCTGCGCCTGCTGACCGATCCGACCTTCGACCCGCCCGGCCACTATCCCGTCGGTAGCGGGCTGACCAAGACCGACGGTCCCGGCGTGGCGGTCTCGGAGATCGGCGCGATCGACGCCGTCCTGCTCTCCCACGATCAGCATCCCGACAATCTCGACACCTCCGGACGCGAGCTGCTCGCGTCGGCGCCGCTCGTGCTGTCCACGCCGAGCGCCGCCACGCGGATCGCCGCCCAGGCGCTGCCCAACTGGAGCGAGGTGGAGCTGGGGCCGCTGACGATCACCGGCGTGCCCGCCCAGCACGGGCCCGACGGCACCGAGCACCTGGTCGGCGAGGTCACCGGGTTCGTACTCAGGGGCGACGGCCTGCCCACCGTCTACGTCAGCGGCGACAACGCCTCACTCGACGTCGTACGAGAGATCGCCGGGCGGATCGGCGAGGTGGACGTGGCGGTGCTGTTCGCCGGGGCCGCGCGCACCCCGCTCATCCCCGACGCCGACCTCACCCTCGGCAGCCGCGACGCCGCCGAGGCCGCCCGCATCCTGGGCGCGAAGCACGTGGTGCCGCTGCACTTCGAGCACTGGGCGCACTTCTCGCAGGGGCGGGCGACGCTGGCCGGGGCGTTCGCTGACGTGGACGGCGTGCAAGTGCTCGCCCCCGGAGAGTGGGCCGTCACAGGATCGTCTTGAGCAGCCCCAGCGGCGGCGAACCGAGGTCGAGCATGGCCTTGTGGAAGCGCTGCAGCGTGAAGGCCGGGCCCCACTCCTTGCGCGCCTGCTCGCGCAGGTCGAGGATGAGCAGCTTGCCCCACGTGTAGCGGCCGTAGGTGGGATCGAAGGACGCGCGGCGGGCCTCCGACAGCGCGGCGGGCCCGGACAGGTGGGTGTCGGCGGCGAAGCGGCGGGCACCCTCCTCCACCGTCATCTGCCCGGTGTGCACGCCGATCGCGCAGGCCAGCCGGGTCACCCGTACCAGAGCCTCCAGCCAGACGCCGATCTCGAAGCGCGGGTCACCGGCCTCGAAACCCTCCTCGACGCAGACCTCCTCGACGTAGTGGGCCCAGCCCTCGGCGAACGCCATCGACTGCAGCAGCCTGCGCACGTCGCCCTTCGCATGACGCAGCGCCCGGCCGTGGGAGAAGTGGCCGGACGCGACCTCGTGCACGTTGATCGCGGGCAGCGTGGTGTGGCTGAACACCTCCAGCCACTCCTCCTGCTCCTCGACCGGCCACGCGGCGTCGGGCGGGGTGATGTAGTACCAGCTCGGCCCCTCGGGCTCGCCGGGGGAGTTCCAGCACATCATCGCCATCGCCCAGCGGCGCGACTCGGGCGCGAGGCCGACCAGGCACTCGCCGTCGTGGTAGGGCACGAGGTCCTTCTCGCGGGTGAACGCGATGGCCTTCTCGGTGCCGATCCTGGCGGCCTCGATGACGCCGTCGGCGCCGGGGTGCTGCCTGACCAGCTCGCGGGCGACGTCCAGCGGCCTGCCGTTCCCGCCCAGCTTGGCGACGGCCTCGGCCAGCAGCGTGTGGAGGCGGTCGCGCTCGGCGTCGGCGCGCTCGGCCAGCCGTCCCAGGTCGACGTCGATGCCCTCGGTGCTGCCCATCAGCCGGGCCAGCGCGGGCCCGCCCAGCGAGGCGTCGGGGTCGCCGACGGCGGCGGCACGCTCGACGTGCGCGACCAGCAGCCGGTGGGCGTCGAGCGCGGCCGCGTCGGTGACGCCCGCGGCCAGGCCCTTGACCGCTCCGGCCAGCGCGGTGGCGACCGGGGCGCTGACCTGGTCGAGCGCGGCGATCGCGCCATGAACCGCCGCCGGCCACTCCGCCAGGTGAGCGGCCCTGGCGGCGGCGCGTTCCGCCTCCGGGGCGTAGTCGCGGTCGTAGCAGGCCAGGTCGAGGTTGGACAGGTGCGGCAGCGGGTTGCGGCGATGGAGCTCAAGCTCGCCGAACTGCACGCGCAGCCCGGTCTCGAAGACCGCGAGGTGTTCGGCGTCGTAGGGGTCGTCGGGCGGCGTGCCCTCGCCCAGGCGGGCCAGGCCGGACCGGACGCCCTCGGGGGAGAGGTCCTGAATCCGGCCGTCGTACTCGTGCCTGCCGCCCATCTCGCGGGCCTCGGCCATGATCAGATCGGTGACAGCGCGGAGCCGGGGATCGAGTTCGGTCATGAACTCGACGCTAACGCACACCCTTGATCTTCAGTACGGCCAGCGAGGCGATCAGCGAGACCACGATCCCGACCAGGAAGAGCGTGGTGTAGCCGCCCATGGTCACCAGGAAGGCGGCGAGGGCGGGGGCGGCGATCTGCGGGCCGGCGTTGGCGATGTTGAGCACGCCCATGTCCTTGCCGACCTCTTCCTTGTTCGGCAGCACCTTGGTCACCAAGGCCATGTCCACGGCCATGAAGATGCCGAAGGCGACGCCGTGCAGGACGTTGTAGACGAGCATGCCCTCGAAGGACGGCATGAGCAGCGGGATGCCCAGCGTGATCGCCGAGGCCAGGCCGGCGATCAGCGCGAACATCCGGAACCGCGCCACCTTGTCCGACAGCGGGCCGATCAGCACCACCGCCAGGAACGTCGCGACCTGGCCGACGAGCATGAGCATGCCCATCTTGGAGACGACCTCGGTCTTCGGGATCTTGATGAAGTCCTCGAGCAGGAAGAGGTTGAAGGTGAAGATCATCATGTAGCCGAGCATGATCCCGAAGCGCCCGACGAACGCCCACAGGAAGTCCCGGTGGCGCAGCGGCCGCACGAACGCCGCGACGAACTCACCCAGGTTGAACGGCTGGCGCGGCAGTTCCGTCGACGAGCGGTCGGGGCTGGCCAGCACGATGAGCAGGGCCGCGGCGACCAGAACCCCCATGACCACGTAGTACGCGCCGCCGTCGGCCAGTTGCGGCATGCTCATGAACATCAGGGCGGCGGCGATCGTGGCCACCGGCGTGCCGAGGCCGAACAACGCGGAGAAGGTGCCGTAGCGGCGGGCCGGGACCCGGTCGGGCAGGATCGCGGTGATCGCGGCCTGGTAGCCGTTCATGATGAGCTGCACGCCGGCCCAGCTGATGCCGAGCATGAGCACGCTGGCCGCGTTGGCCTGCAGCAGCAGCGCGAGGACGCCGATCGCGACGCAGCCGAGGATCCAGGGGGAGCGGCGGCCGAACCGGGAGCGGGTCCGGTCGGAGATCTGGCCGAAGATGGGGTTGGCGATGGTGGCCATGAGCGGGCCGATCGAGTTGGCCAGCCCGAGCGCGGCCACGTCGTTGGTTCCCGTGATCAGCTGGACGTGGCGGGGCAGCAGGAACGCGCCCACTCCGATCCAGAGGAACATGACCGCGACGTTGGCGAGGGGGAGCGTGAGATAGAGCGGGCCGAGACGGAATCCGCGATCCTCATCTGCCGTGGGGGCTTTGCCCTGAACATGGGTCATCGACCAGGACCTTTCCAGCTGTGGTGATACGTATCACCGACGATTGCTCTGGACTGTAGGTCGCCGGTCCCCGCGTGACAAGACGCGCGGCCAAGTTGTTACGAGCTGGATCTGACGATCAGGCGGGGGCCGTAGATGCTGATGACCGTCCCGGGCTCCGCGGTGCGGTCGCCGCGGACCAGCTCATCGATGTAGGCGGCCATTCCGGCCGGGGTCGCCGTGGTGTCGAAGTGGACGCTCGTCAGGCGGGGGCGTACCAGGGAGGCGAGCAGCAGATCGTCCGCGCCGACGATCGCCACGTCCTCCGGGACCCGCACGCCGGCGTCCTGCAGCGCGCTCATCAGCAGCAGCGCGTACTCGTCGTTGTAGGCGAAGATCCCGTCGGGCAGGTCGTGCCTGGTGGCGACCGCGCGGGCGGCCTCCTCGGTGAAGGCCAGGTCGATGCGCTCGGCGCCGGGCGCCACCTGGCGTACGCCGCGCAGGCGGCCCATGCCCATGAGGTCGACGCCCTCCTCGCGGGGGACGATCGCGGCCAGCCGACCGCGTCCGCGTTCGGCCAGGTGGCGGGCGGCGCAGGCGCCCACCGCCTCGTGGTCCATGACCACCGCGGGCACCAGCGGGGACGGGCCGTCGGCGAAGCCGATCACGGTCCGCGTGCCCGAGGCGCGCAGCAGGTCCACCGAGGCCTTGGTGAGCCGGTCGGCCTCGACGATGACCGCCGTCGGGCGCAGCCCGGCCCACACCTTGGCCGCCGGGACGCCCTTGAGGTGGCGCTCGCCGTACTGGACGAGGGTGTAGCCGCGCGGCCGGAGCTCCTCGCCGAGGTCGTCGAGCAGATCGCGGACGAGCCCGCCCGTGCGGGCGGGGGACAGCGGGACCAGCACGATGCCGCTGCGGCCGGTGCGCAGGGTGCGGGCGCTGGCGTCGGGCACGTACCCGAGCCGGGCGGCGGCGTCGCGCACACGCTGCCTGGTCTCCTCGCTCACCCTGGCGTTGGGGTTGTCGTTGAGCACGTAGGAGACGGTGGCCTGCGAGACGCCGGCGGCCCTGGCCACGTCCACGCTGGTCGGCGGTCGGTTTGCGGTCACACTCTTGTCCCGTCCATCGGTCGGATGCTATCAAGCGCTTATACGTATAACTATCCGGCGAGGCGAGTATGAAGCTGCACACGCGCGAATGGGGCACCGGCGACCGGGTCGCCCTGTTGATCCATGGCATCATGGCCGACTCCCGGTGCTGGTGGCGAGTCGGGCCAGCGCTGGCCGAGCGCGGGTACCGGGTCGTCGCCGTCGACCTGCCCGGCCACGGCGCCAGCCCCAGGGCCGAGCACTACACGCCCGAGTCGCTGGCCGCCGCCGTCCTGGAATCGGCCCCTCTCCGGCCCGCGCTCGCCATCGGCCACTCGCTCGGCGGCCTCACGCTCGGCGCCGCCGTCGACCGCCTCATGCCCGGCCGGGCGATCTACTCCGACCCCGCCTTCCGGCTGCCCGTGCTGGAGGGCGGCATCCCGATGACCGACCTGATGGCACAGGCGTCCAACGCGACGGCCGAGGAGATCGCGGCCACGCACCCGGGCTTCTCGGTCGAGGAGGTGTCCGTCGAGGTCGAGATGCTCAAGGGCTGGGACCCGCAGACGGCACTGTCCTTGAGCGGGCTCGCCGGTACGGACTTCACGCCTGGGCCGGTGGTGCCGTCGCTGGTGCAGGTGGCTGATCCGTCGTTTTTGGTGTCACCGGAGTTCCAGGAGGAGCTGGTGGGGAAGGGATTCGAGGTGAGGGTGGTCAAGGGCGCCGAACACACGATCCACCGGCACCTGTTCGAGGACTTCTTGACGGGGTTGGACGGCTGGCTCTGAAACTCCCGGCAGCGCGGAACCCGGAGCCCGCGCTGCCGGGCCCCGCTCCGCCATCCGCACCGCGTCGTATCTCCCGGGGCCGCACGGTCTCAGCCTCCGCCACCCGCCCACCCCGCTCCCACCGCGCCGCACTTCCCGGGCCGCACGGTCTTTCGGGGAGTCGCCCTCACGTGGCCCTTCCCGTCGCCGGCTCGGTTTGTGGTCCCGCTCCCGTGGGTCTCACCCCGCTTCGGCTGCCGCTTAGTCCTGCGCGTTGGGTGGGGTTAGGCGGGTGATCTCGTCCAAGAGGTGTTCCAGGTGGCTGTCGTCGGTGGCCGGGTTCATGACGGTGACGCGGAGGTGGCGGATGCCGTTCAGGATGGTTGAGGTCAGGTAGAAGGTGCCGTCGGCCATCATGCGTTCGCGGATCTCGGCCGGGTCGGCCGTGCCGTACCGGAAGCAGACGATGTTGCTTTCCGGCTCGTACGGCAGGGCGAACCCCGGTCGGCGGCGAGCCAGCTCCCAGAAGCGGTGGGCGGTGGCGTAGCGGCCGGCCACGAAGTCGCCGAGGCCGCGCTCGCCCCGCCAGGCGAGGTTCAGGAAGATCTTGAGGCCGAGCTCGGCCTTGGTGCACTCGACGGTCCTGCCGATCAGGTCGAAGCCCTGGTCGCCGTAGAAGATGTAGCTGGCGTCCTGCTGGAAGGCGGCGTCCAGGGCGCCTTCGCGGCGGACCAGGACGGCGGCGGCCAGGGAGGACGTGCGGAGCATTTTGTGGGCGTCCCAGATGAGGGAGTCGGCCAGTTCGACGCCGTCGAGCAGGTGGCGGTGAGCGGGGCTGAGGAGGGCGGAGGCGCCGTGGGCGCCGTCCACGTGGAACCAGATGTCCCGGTCGCGGCACCATTGTCCGACCGCGCGCAGGTCGTCGTGCAGGCCGGTGCTGGTGGCGCAGGCGGACGCCACCAGTGCGATCGGCCGTTGTCCGGATATTTCGGGGAATCGCCCTACGGCCAGGCGGCCCAACTCGTCGGTCGGGAGCTCCACCACCGCCTTCTGGCCCATGCCCATGATCGAGGCGGCCCGCGAGACCGAGTAGTGCGCCGACGGCGGAGCCAGGATCACCAGGTCGGCGGGGGTACCGTTCGCCCACGCCTCGGGTGCGGCGTGCGCGCGGGCGGCCAGCAGGGCGGTGAGGTTGGCCAGTGAGCCTCCGTGGGTCAGCACGCCGGCGCCGCGCGGGAAGCCGGCCTTCTCCAGCATCCACCGGATCACCTCGAACTCCACCGTGGCCGCCGCCGCGCCCATCTCGTAGATGGCCATGGGGTTGTTCGTGGCGCCGTGGATGAAATCGGCCAGCGCGGCGGGAAAGTCGGGAGAGGCGACCTGATGGGCGAGATAGGCGGGGTGGTGGAGTCGTGTCCCCTCGCTCAGGAAGGCGTGAAGGAAGTCCTGGTACGTCTCCGTGCTCAGCCCGCCCTCCCGGATGAGCTCGGCCAGGCGGAGCTTCCCGGCGATCTCCGCCGGCGGCCGCTGCCGGACCACGGGCACCTGGCCGCGCTGGCTCTCCTCGACGTAGGCGGCGAGTTCACTCACGGTGACGGCGGCAGCTTTGGTAAAAGCCTCAACATCCCACATAACTCGAAATATCCGCGCTCAGCTGGACGTGTGGCTAGATTTACCGAATATGAGGGACCAATCGGGGCATGTGGCCGAACTCGATTCGATCGACCTGGCCATTCTGGCCGAGTTGCAGAACGACGCTCGGCTGCCCAACAAGGACCTGGCCGAAAAGCTCGGCGTGGCACCCTCCACAGCCCTGGAGCGGGTACGCGCGCTGCGCCGCCGTGGCGTGATCACCGCCTTCCGCGCCGACGTCGACATCGCCCGCCTCGGCCGCCCGCTTGAGGCCCTGCTGGCGCTGCGCGTACGCCCGCACACCGCCCAGCTCGCCGACCCGCTGCGCCGGTTCGTCCTGAGCCTGCCGGAGACCATCACGCTGTTCAACGTCGCCGGCCCCGAGGACTTCCTCGTGCACGTGGCGGTCGCCGACGCCACCAGCCTGCACCGGCTCGTCCTGGAGAAGTTCCTGGTCCGGCCGGAGATCGTGCACCTGCAGACCACCTTGATCTTCAAGACCGAAAAACAGGCGGTGCAACGGCCCTCCGAACTGTGAGAATGTCCGCCATGTCCCTCCGGATCACCACGCTGGCCGAGCGTCCCGAGTTCGCCGAGTCGTTGTGGGACATGGACACGGCCTGGCCGGAGTTCATGTTCAACGACCCGATCGCGGACCTCTTCTACGCGGTCGCCACCACCCACTACGCCGAGTACATCCTGGTCGCCGACGACTCCGACGAGCCCGGCCGGATGGTGGCGCGCGGCTGCATGATCCCGTTCAACTCCCGCGACGGCGAACTGCCCGAGGACGGCTGGGACGCGGTCATCAGGCGCGGCTGGCTGACCAGGGACAGGGGCACGAAGCCCGACGCCGTCTCCGCCCTGGAGATCACGATCAGGAAGGACCTGCTCGGCGCCGGGCTGTCCCGTCACATGGTCGCCGCGATGCGCGAGCGGGCCGCGCGCCTGGGCTACTCCGAACTGCTCGCGCCGGTCAGACCCAGCCAGAAGCACCTGGAACCGCGCACCCCCGCCACCGAGTACGCCTTCCGCACCCGCGAGGACGGCCTGCCGTACGACGCCTGGCTGCGCGTGCACGTCCGCGCCGGCGCGACGGTGGAGAAGGTCGCCCACCGCTCGATGACGATCTCCGGCACGCTCGGCGAGTGGCGGGAGTGGACCGGCCTGCCGTTCGACGCCGAAGGCCCGGTCGAGGTGCCGGGGGCGCTCGTTCCGGTGCACTGCGATGTCACCCACGATCACGCGGTTTACGTCGAACCGAACATCTGGGTGCGCCATTCGCTCTGATAACGTTCTTGGTGCCAAGCGAGCGCTCGGGAGGCTGGCGTGCGGGAACTCTCCGGCAAGGTCGCAGTGGTCACCGGCGCGGCGAGCGGCATCGGCCGCGCCCTCGCGGTCCGCCTGGCCGAAGAGGGCATGAGCCTGATGCTCGCCGACGTCGACCCGGGCGGGCTGGCCGAGACCGCCGCGCTGGCCGGGCGCGGCAGGGTGCTCACGCAGATCACCGACGTCTCCGACGACGCCGCCGTCCAGCACCTGGCCGCGCGCACGTTCGGCGAACTCGGCGCCGTCCACGTGCTGTGCAACAACGCCGGCGTCTTCCAGGGCGGCCACATCTGGAACCGCACCACCGAGGACTTCGCCTGGCTCCTGGGCGTGAACCTCTGGGGAGTGCTCCACGGCATCCAGGCCTTCGTCCCCCGCATGATCGAACAGGACACCGAAGGCCACATCGTCAACACCGTCTCGGTGGCGGGGTTGTTCGCCGCGCCGTACACGGCGGGCTATGCCGTCAGCAAGTACGCGGCGTTCGCCGCGTCGCAGACCCTCGCCCAGGACCTCGCGATCACCGGCTCCAAGCTGAAGGTGACCGCGCTGTGCCCCGGCGCGGTGCGCACCCAGATCAACACCTCCGAGCGGGTACGGCCCGCCGACCTCCTCGTCGGCCGCACCCGCGACGACTACGCCGCCCAGGGCATCATCGACGCCATCATGGAGCGGGGCATCGACCCCGCGGACGTGGCCAGGCAGGTGGTCGAGGCGATCCGCGAGGAGCGTTTCCTCCTGCTGACGCACCCCGAGTACGCCAAGGGGCTGCGTGACCAGCTCGAAGCCCTGCTCGACGGCGCCCTTCCGCCGCTGCCCGGCTACGAGTGACCGCCGCGCCGTCCGCAGCGGGGCGGGGTGTGGGGGCCGATACACTGGGTGTACCGCATTCGCTGTTGGAGGGTCTGTCTCGTGTCTGAGTTCGACACTGTGCTCGTGGTCGACTTCGGTGCGCAGTATGCGCAGCTCATCGCCCGCCGCGTGCGCGAATGCCACGTCTACTCGGAAATCGTCCCCTCGTCGATGCCTGTCGAGGAGATGCTGGCCAAGAAGCCCAAGGCGATCATCCTGTCGGGCGGGCCTTCTTCGGTCTATGCCGACGGGGCGCCGGCCGTACCGGATGGGCTGTTTGAGACGGGTGTGCCGACGTTCGGCATTTGCTATGGCTTCCAGGCGATGGCACGTTCCCTCGGCGGCGACGTCGCCCGCACGGGCGTGGCCGAATACGGCGGCACCGCGCTCGACGTGCTCAGGGAGGGCGTGCTCTTCGCGGGCCTGCCCGACAAGCAGAAGGTGTGGATGTCCCACGGCGACAGCGTGGCCGCCGCGCCCGCCGGTTTCGTGGTGACCGCCTCGACGTCCGAGACCCCCGTCGCCGCGTTCGAGGACACCCTCCGCGGCCTGTACGGCGTGCAGTTCCACCCCGAGGTCCTCCACTCCGAGCACGGGCAGGCGGTGCTCAAGCACTTCCTCGACGCGGCCGGATGCCGTCCGAGCTGGACCATGCTCAACATCGTCGAAGACGCCGTCGAAGCGGTACGCCAGCAGGTCGGCGAGGGCCGCGCCATCTGCGCGCTGTCCGGCGGCGTCGACTCCGCCGTGGCGGCCGCCATCGTGCAGCGCGCCATCGGCGACCGGCTGACCTGCGTCTTCGTTGACCACGGCCTGCTGCGCAAGGGCGAGGCCGAGCAGGTGGAACGCGACTTCGTGGCCGTCACCGGGGTGAAGCTGCGCGTGGTGGACGCCGCCGACCGCTTCCTGAAGGCGCTGGACGGCGTGACCGACCCGGAGGAGAAGCGCAAGATCATCGGCCGCGAGTTCATCCGCGTTTTCGAGGACGAGCAGCGGGCCATCATGGCGGACGGTCCCGTTGACTTCCTGGTGCAGGGGACGCTGTACCCGGACGTGGTCGAGTCGGGCGGCGGCACCGGCACCGCCAACATCAAGTCGCACCACAACGTCGGCGGGCTCCCCGACGACCTGCAGTTCCAGCTCGTGGAGCCGCTGCGGACCCTGTTCAAGGACGAGGTACGGCGGGCGGGCGAAGAGCTCGGACTGCCGTCGGCGATGGTGTGGCGGCAGCCGTTCCCGGGGCCCGGGCTGGGGATCCGGATCATCGGGGCGGTGACCAAGGAGCGGCTGGACCTTCTGCGCGAGGCCGACGCGATCGCCCGCGAAGAGCTGTCGCGGGCCGGGCTGGATCGGGAGATCTGGCAGTGCCCGGTGGTGCTGCTGGCCGACGTACGGTCGGTGGGGGTGCAGGGGGACGGGCGCACCTACGGCCACCCGGTGGTGCTGCGACCGGTCACCTCCGAGGACGCGATGACCGCGGACTGGGCCAAGGTGCCTTACGACGTGCTGTCGCGTATTTCTACCCGGATCACGAACGAGGTCCGCGAGGTCAACCGGGTGGTGGTCGACGTGACCAGCAAGCCCCCGGGCACCATCGAGTGGGAGTAGGGGCCAAAAGCGAGGTGCTCGCGTAGCTCGCGCGCTTGTCCAAAAGCATGGTGCTCGCGTGGCTCGCGCGTCTGGTCAAGGGCAAGGTGCTCGCTGCGCTCGCGCGTCTTCCTGAGGCCCCACCCGTTGCCCAGTTGGGGTGTTGACCGGCTGGACCCCACCCTGGCCAGAGGTGCTCGCGTAGCTCGCGCGCCTTCCTAAGCCCCCCACCCGCTGCCCCGCAGGGTGTTGGGCGCGAACGAGCACTGAAATTCCAGCCCCAGATAGGCAAGGCCCGGCCGGATGAGGGACATTCCGTCCTGATGTACGGGCAGGCCATGCTCCTCCAGGGCGCCGAGTGGCGTCAGGTAGCCGGAGCGCTGGTTGGGTGGGCTTCAGCTGCCAACCACTTGGCTTGCACGGCGTCTTCAGCTGATCCTGGTTGCCGGGGCAGTGGGCACTACGGGCTATAGCCCTTGAAGACATAGAAGGCGAGGGTCTCCAGGAGCCCTACCATCCGGTAGTCGTCGTTTTGCTTGCGTGTCGGCGCGGTGGCGACTCTCGCGTGCCGGATCGCCAGGGTAACCCCCTCATACGGGTCCTCGGTGAAGGCGCTGATCAGCGTCTTCACCGCGTTGTGCTTGATGAGCAGCCTCCCCCACGCCGCATCCGGGTTCGGGTGATCATGGTCTGCGCCTGCGGGCATCTCCTGGGAAGCCTGTCCGGCGAATCGGTCGGCCACCATGTTCAAATCCGCCTGAAGCGCATGAACTGCGATCCCCCTGTGGCCCGCTGCGATGGCGGCCAGCGCTTCGTCAAGTAGCGATCGCTCTCCCTGATCCCATGGCTCTGCCGCCCGAAGCGCCAACTGCGCCACGATTACGGTCCCCTCGGAAAACGCCTCAACGGGCAGAGCAGCTGCGAGCGCGGCAACCTGTGGATGGCGGGCAAGCAGTTCTTGCTGCGCCGGACGCAGCGTCAATGGAGGCCTTGCTTCAGGGTCCTTCTCCGCCTCTTCGATCCTCAAGATGAGGTGCGGCCCATCTTTCCATGCCTGGTCCACGCGGACGCCCGTGATGGTCTCCGCGATGGTGAACGCGGCCGCCCGCCAATCCTCCTGCCACTGCGCTCGAGTGATGCCATACCTGCTGGACCACTCCACGTACTCGGCTTCGTACGCATCCGTCATTTGACGAACCGGATCGAAGGAGACGTCCAACCGCCCGCCGGAGGCATACGTGAACACCGCGTCGAGTTCGCCGGTCCATGCCAGAGTCAAGGCTTCGCCACCCGCCGACAGGCCCCGCAGAGTATCCCGTCCCGCTCCCCGGTATCTCGTCAGTTCAACTGCCAAGATCCAGTCTTCTACCGGTGATATGAGGACGACGCCCTCGTCGGCCGCCATCTCATAGGAGTCGTACACCTCGTCATAGGGGCCCTCGTTGAGCTGATCTGGGCGCCCGCCGAAGGACCGCACGACGCCGTCGACATCGTTGCCGCGCACCCACGTGAGACAAGCCGGCACCTCGAATAACGACCCGATGAGGCCACGGTATGTGAAAAAGACGGACATCTCTAAACTCCTCGCACTCGGCCATGGGTGGTCCGATGGTGTCGACTTCGCCCACGAGGAACGAATAGCAGAGGTGAACGAACCTGTGTATGCCACTGCGAGCCCACGCGCGGGCGGGCGGATGTGCTTGCAGCCGGCAGTGCTCATGTGTGCGTAGGGGAACTTCTTCGCTGCGGCAACTGCCGCGTCTGACCGCTTGGAGGTCGTCTTCGTCGCCGCGCTCGGAGGTGTTGCGGTGGCGGCGCCGTTAAGAATGCAGACCTGGGGTTGCCTACCATGTTGGCGCCGAGGTTCATGGGCCCGGTCGCGTTCCAGCCTGGGAAGCCTGAGATAGAGGGCCACCTCGTTGGCAGAGCTGTCGTAGACGCCGACGAGATGGAACCACTCGTTAACCGGCGGCTGGATGCCCGCTGCCCCGGCACCGTCGCTGATTCGACGGCCAGCTAATTTGACATCTCTCTAATCAGAGGCGCACGATATGCACTGATTCGACATACTTCTAAACAAGGGCAGCCGGCAACCCGACACCCTTCGCCTCCTGAGGAGAGCCCTGTCATGAGCAACAGCTGCTGCGGCACCACCACCGCGCTCGAACTCGAGCAGATCGTGCACAGCCCCGACGCGGCAGGTCTGCCGGTCGTGGTCATCGGCGCCGGCCCGGTCGGCCTGGCCGCCGCCGCCCACCTGGCAGAACGCGGCCAGCCGTTCCTGGTGCTGGAGGCAGGTGAGCAGGTCGCCGCCTCCGTCGCCCGATGGGGACACGTGCGGGTGTTCAGCCCGTGGAAGTACAACATCGACGCCGCCGCCCGCCGCCTCCTTCACGCCGACGGCTGGAGCGCCCCGGACGACGAATGGCTGCCCACCGGCGCCGAGCTCATCGACGACTACCTCGCCCCGCTGGCCAAGCTTTTCGGCGAGCGCGTACGGCTCGGCGCCAAGGTCGAGGCGATCAGCCGTGAAGGCTACGACCGGGTCCGCACCAACGGCCGCGACGGCGTGCCGTTCCTGATCCGCCTGGAAAGCGGCGAAGAGCTCCAGGCCCGCGCGATCATCGACGCCTCCGGCACCTACGAGACCCCGAACGTCCTGGGCGCCAGCGGCCTGCCCGCCCACGGCGAGCAGCAGGCCGTCACTGATCAACGGATCGACCACGCCCTGCCCGACGTGCTCGGCGCGGACCGCGACCACTACGAGGGCAAGCACATCCTGGTCGTCGGCGCCGGCCACTCGGCCGCCACCACCCTGCTCGCCCTCGCCCAGCTCTCGGCCGGCACCCGCATCACCTGGGCCATCCGAGCCGGCGGCGCGAGCCGTACCTACGGTGGCGGCGACGCCGACGCCCTCCCGGCCCGCGGCGCACTCGGCACCCGCCTGCGCGCGCACGTCGACTCCGGCCGTATCCAGCTCGTCACCGGCTTCTTCACCCACCGCGTCGAGCGCGACGGCGACGAGATCACGGTGATCAGCCGTGACGCGTCGGGCCACGAGCGGAACCTGGCCGCCGACCGGGTCGTCGCGGCGACCGGCTACCGCCCCGACCACACCATCGCCAGCGAACTCCGCCTCGACCTGGACCCGATCCTGGGCTCCACCCGGCGGCTCGCCCCGCTGATCGACCCCAACCAGCACTCCTGCGGCACCGTCCCCGCGCACGGCGTCGACGAACTCGCCCACCCCGAACCCGGCTACTACGCCGTCGGCGTCAAGTCCTACGGCCGCGCACCGACCTTCCTCATGGCCACCGGCTACGAGCAGGTCCGCTCCGTCATCGCCGCCCTCGCAGGCGACTGGGCGGCCGCCCGGGACGTCCAGCTCAACCTGCCCGAGACCGGCGTGTGCTCCTCCAACCTGGCCGAAGCCCAGGAACAGCGGGTGGGCCCGGCCACCGGCATCAGCGGCGGCCTGCTCAGCACTCCGCTCCCCCTCGCTGTTTCGGCCGAGAGCGGCGGGAACTGCTGCGGCTGACCACCGCCTATAGTTAGATTGACGTCGAACCAAGGAGTCGTGCCATGGCCGCCCCCGCAAGCGTCGCCTGCTGCGCGCCGATCGCCCGCGAGCCGATCTCCGAGAGCGACGCGGCCGAGGCGGCAGTGCTGCTCAAAGCGGTCGCCGATCCGGTACGGCTGCGCCTGCTGTCGATGATCGGCTCCCACGCGGGCGGCGAAGCGTGCGTATGCGACCTGACACCCGTCTTCGACCTGACCGCCCCCACGATCTCCCACCACCTGAAGATCCTGCGCACCGCCGGGCTCATCGACGGCGAACGCCGCGGCACCTGGGTCTACTACCGCATCATCCCCGAGACCGTGAACAAACTCGGCGCCCTGTTCGCGCCCCTGGGCGAGGTCGCGCCCGCTTCCAGCGGCACCGTCGACATGGAGTTCGTCTCGCTCTGATCAGGCGGGGGCGGGATCTCCAGCGCACTCCTGGAACGGGTCGAGGAGGTGGCCGTCAGGCCGGCAGCAGGTCGGCCAGGAGTTTCTCGACGCGGTTCTTGATCTCGTCGCGGATCGCCCGCACGGCGTCGATACCCTGGCCGGCGGGGTCGGAGAGTTTCCAGTCCTCGTAGCGTTTGCCGGGGAAGATGGGGCAGGCGTCGCCGCAGCCCATGGTGATCACGACGTCGGACGCCGCGACCGTGTCCGTGGTGAGCACCTTGGGCTGTTCGGCGGTGATGTCGATGCCGGCCTCGCGCATGGCCTCGACGGCGACCGGGTTGATCTGGTCGGCCGGTGCGGACCCGGCCGAGCGGACTTCGATCCGGTCTCCGGCCAGTTCGCGGAGCCATCCGGCGGCCATCTGGGAACGTCCGGCGTTGTGCACGCAGACGAACAGCACACTAGGCATTCGCAGGCTCCTTAAACAGTTTTCGGCCCCAGAGGCTGACGTAGACCAAGGCGACCAGGACGGGCACCTCGATGAGCGGTCCCACCACTCCGGCCAGGGCCTGGCCGGAGGTGACGCCGAACACGCCGACCGCCACCGCGATGGCCAGCTCGAAGTTGTTGCCCGCCGCGGTGAAGGCGAGCGTGGTTGTTCTGTCGTACGGCAGGCCGATCGCCCAGCCGGCCAGGAACGAGCCACCCCACATCAGCGCGAAGTAGGCCAGCAGCGGCAGCGCGATCCGGGCCACGTCCCACGGGCGCCCGCTGATCGTGTGGCCTTGGAGGGCGAACAGGATGACGATGGTGAACAGCAGGCCGTACAGCGCGATGGGGCCGATCTTCGGCAGGAACCGCCGCTCGTACCAGTCGCGGCCTCGGGTGCGCTCGCCGAGCCGGCGGGAGGTGTAGCCGGCGGCCAGCGGGATGCCGAGGAAGATGAGGACGTACTGCGCGATGTCCCAGGCGGAGACGTCCAGGGTGCTGCCCGCCAGGCCGAGCCAGCCGGGCAGTAGTTCCAGGTAGAACCAGCCCAGGGCGCCGAAGGCGATCACCTGGAAGACCGAGTTCAGGGCGACCAGGACGGCGGCGGCTTCGCGGTCGCCGCAGGCCAGGTCGTTCCAGATGAGGACCATGGCGATGCAGCGGGCCAGGCCGACGATGATCAGGCCGGTGCGGTATTCGGGCAGGTCCGGCAGCAGCGCCCAGGCCAGCGCGAACATCAGCGCGGGCCCGAGTACCCAGTTGAGCACCAGCGAGGACAGCAGCAGGCGGCGGTCGCCGGTGACGGTGCCGAGGCGGTCGTAGTGGACCTTGGCCAGCACCGGGTACATCATCAGCAGCAGACCCAGCGCGATCGGCAGCGAGATCTCGCCGATCTTCACTGCTTCCAGGGCGCCGTCCAGGCCAGGGAGCAGGCGGCCGAGCAGCAGTCCGGCGGCCATCGCGGCGCCGATCCACACCGGCAGGAATCGGTCCAGCGTGGACAGGCCGGCGATCACACCCGGGCTCGGTCCAGGCGTCATGGTGCTACGCCGCAGCCGGGGCGCCGAGGATCGCCGACAGCTCGCCCAGCGTCTCGGGGACGAGGCGATAGTAGACCCAGGAGGCGCGCCGCTCGGAGGTGAGCAGGCCGACGTCCTTGAGGACCTTGAGGTGGTGGCTGATGGTCGGCTGGGACAGCTCGAAGGCGCCGGTGATGTCGCACACGCACACCTCGCCGCCCTCGCGGCTGGCCACGATCGACAGGATGCGTAGCCGTACCGGATCACCCAGCGCCTTGAACACCCGCGCGACACCCGCGGCCTGCTCGGCGTCCAGCGGCTCGCGCGCCAGCGGCGGGCTGCACTCCAAGATCTGCAGCAGCTCCATGCGCTCTTCCTTATAGATGACCATCGATATTGATCAATGTCTATGCTACAGGTCGGCCAGCAGGGCGCGCACCCGGCCGGCATTTCGGGACGCCCGCTGTCACATTTATGCACGGGCGGGTGAACAGCCCTCTCCTGCTCGGGGGCAAGAGTGGCGCGGGCGGGACGCGGTGCGGAAGACTGCGTCGATGGCCGCTGAGTACACCCAGAGCGATCAGTTCCGTGGTGCCCGCATCCACCTGTGCGACCTTGCCGGTCTCGAGATCCGCGACTGCGAGGTCACCGGCCTGAAGATCGTCGACTGTTATGGGAGCGACGTCTACCTCGGTGGCGCCTTCGAGCGTCTCGTCGTCAACGACGTCGACGTGACCGCCTACGTCGAGGCCGAGCTCGACCGGCGGAACCCCGCGCGGGTGCTGGCGCGTGACGCCGCGTCCCCCGGCGACTACCGGGCCGCGTGGGACGCCATCGAGGCGCTGTGGACGGCGACGCTCGACCGCGCCAGGCTGTTGCCCGAGGCCAAGCTGCACGAGCGGGTCGACGGCGAGTGGTCGCTGGTCGAGACCCAGCGGCACCTGCTGTTCGCCGCCGATGCCTGGCTCGGCAATGCCGTTCTGGAGGAGGAGGCGCCGTACCACCCGCTGGGCTTCCCCTACAGCGGGATGCCGGCCGACGCGACGGCGCAGCTCGGTCTCACCCTCGAAGCCGACCCGACGCTCGACGAGGTGCTCGCGCCGCGGCTGGCCCGCATGGCCACGATGCGGCGGGTCGTCGACGGGCTCACCGAGGCCGAACTCGACCGGGTATGCGGTCGCAAGCCGGCGGACCCGTATCCCGACCAGGAGTACGTCGTGCGCCGCTGCCTCAAGGTGGTGCTGAAGGAGGAGGCAGAGCATCACCGTTACGCGGTGCGCGACCTTGCCGTGATCGAGGCCGGCTCGATCGGCTGACGTTCGAGGCGGGGATGGCGAAGGCCCCGGCGTCCTGCGACGGCCGGGGCCTTCCACGTGTGCGTACCGGTGTGCGTGTCGCCTCTCGGCGAAAGGCTCAACGCGGCTCCAGCCGAACGGTAGTCCGCGAAGGCGAAAGGTGAGGCCCGGGGACACTGGGCACACCGGCCACGAGAGGTGTAACCACCTGGCGCCTGCCGATGTTCCCTGACCCGGGATTCAGGTTCCGGTCACGGTGCTGCGGCGTTCGATCAGCAGCACGTCCCGCCACAGGCCGTGGTGGCGGCCGACGCGTTCGCGGGTGCCCACGACGCGGAAGCCGAGCGCCTGGTGCAGCGACAGGCTGGCGGCGTTGTCCGGGAAGACGCCCGACTGGATCGTCCACACGCCCGCGTCCTCTGCCGCGGCGATGAACGCGGTCAGCAGGGCCCGGCCGATGCCGTGGGCCTGGCAGCCCGGGTGCACGTACACGCTGTGCTCGACCACGCCGGCGTACACCGGCCTGCTCGACACCGCGGAAGCCGCGACCCAGCCGACGACCTCGCCGGTCTCGGTGTCGACGGCGACGAAGCGCGGGTGCGGCAGCTTGCCGGCCTCGAACCCCTCCCACGAGGGCGCCACGGTCTCGAAGCTCGCCTGCCCGGTGTCGAGCCCGGCCTGGTAGATGGCCAGCACCTGGGCCGCGTCGCCGGCGCGCATCGGCCGGATCTCCAGGCCGGGCCCGACGGCCGGCTTGACCGCCTGGACGATCGCCGAGTGCACGCCGTCGCCGTGGCCGGCCGTGAGCGTGATGGCCACTCGCACGAACCCGGCCGCCGCGAGCAGGGCGCGGTAGGTGCCGATGCCGAGCGCTCCGGCGGCGCAGCCGATCCGCTGCTCGGCCGCCGCCTGCCGTACCGGATCGGCGGTGTTGTCGACGACCACGTCGCTCACCCCGAACAGGCCGCCGGGGCGCAGCACCCGGAAGGCCTCGGCCAGCACGGCGGCCTTGTCGTCGGACAGGTTGATCACGCAGTTGGAGATGACCACGTCCACGCTGCGGCCGGGCAACGGGATCCGCTCGATGCCGCCGTGCAGGAACTCCACGTTCTCCACTCCGGCCTGCTCGGCGTTGCGGCGCGACAGCTCGACCATGTCCGCGCTGGCATCCAGCCCGTACGCCTTGCCGTACGGGCCGACGCGGCGGGCCGACAGCAGTACGTCGATGCCGCCACCAGAGCCCAGGTCCAGCACCGTCTGCCCGGCGCGCAGCTCGGCGACCGCGACCGGGTTGCCGCAGCCCAGGCTCGCCAGCAGCGCGCCGTCCGGCAGGCCGGCCAGGTCGTCGTAGCCGGCGGTGCCGAAGCCGCCGTCGGCGAAGGCCCGCGGGCCGCAGTCGAGGGCGGGCTCACCGTTCATGGCCTGGCGGGCCAGGCCGGAGTAGCGCTGAACGATCTCCTCGTCGGCCATCATCGGCTCCTTCACTCGCACATGGGTGGTTCGGGGACGGGCTTGCCCATGACCACGTCGGCCGCGGTCGGGAAACAGCTCACGCAGTTCTCGTTGATCCGGTACAGGCCGGCGGTGCCCCGACGCTCCACCAGCACGAAGCGCACCTCGGCCAGGATCTTCAGGTGGTGGGAGACCGTCGACTGGCCCACCCCGGACGCCTCGACGATCTCGCCGACCGTCATCGGCTCCCGCCGCCGGGCCAGCAACGACACGAGCTGGATCCGGGTGGCGTCGGCGAGCGCCTTGAACCAGCTCGCGTACTCCTCGGCCTCGGCCCGGCCCAAGGGCTTCTCATTCATCGTTAATCGACGATAGTCGATTATTCAAGCCTTCGCCAGCCTGCCGCGCGCGAGGGTGTCCACTGGGCCCTATTGCGGCAGGAAGCTGGCCGCGATCGTCTCTAGCCTCGCCGCATGGAGATGACCAAGCAAGATCCCGAACCCCAGGGCGAGAACACCGTCAACGGGTTCGTCGTCGTTGACGGAGCCGCGCCGTTCATCGACTTCCTCGTCGCGGTCTTCGATGCGACCGAGCGGACCGAAGCCCGCGCCCCCGACTTCTACGCCGGAGACGGAACGCTGATCCACGCCGAAGTCAAAATCGGCAACTCGTTGCTCATGGTCGCTGACCGTAAGGCCGGCTGGCCGTTCACTCCGGCCCTGACCCAGGTGTACGTCGCCGACCCCGAGGAGACGATGCGCAGAGCCGTCGAACGCGGTGCGACCGTCGTCACCCCGGTGTCTCCCTTCTACGGCGGGTACGGCATCGCCCGGTTCCTCGACCCGTGGCGCAACCTGTGGTGGCTGTTCTTCCCGGCGGCCGGGGAAGAGCCGGACTGGGAGGAATCCGCTGAACCCAGCCCCGTGTACACGACGCTGCTCGACACGATGGTCACGCTGGCCGACCCCAAGGGCTGAGGCACAGACGCACAAATCCCGGACGGGTGCGTTCAGGCTCCTTCGCCAACGCGGGTCAGGCGGGGGCGAATCCAACGTGTGGTGTGCGGACGTATTACGGGCAGGTGCCGCCCACGAAGGGAAACCAGAGATGATCAAGCGCCTGTCCAGGTTCGCCGCCATCCTCGCCGCCGTGGCGGTGGCCGCGGTGATGTCGTCCCCTCCGAGCACGGCGGCCGTCGCCCTGTCCGCGCCGGAGCCGCTGCGGGTCGACACCGTCACCGCGACGCAGATCTCCTTCCACTGGTCGCAGAACACGTCGGGGAGCGTGGGCATCCTTCGAGGCCGGGTCTATCAGAACGGGGCCCTGGTCGCGACCACGCGGCTGCAGCGCTACACCGCTTCCGGGCTGGTTCCGGGCGCCACGTACTCCTTCCAGGTGATCGCCGCCGATGACGCCGGGAACACCTCGCCGCCGAGCCGTACACTGACGATCACCACGCGCGGACCGGGTGTGGTTCCGCCAGGACCGGCGAACCTGCGGGCAACCGAGGTGGCCTCCGCGCGGGTCGGGCTCGCCTTCGAACAGCCCGACGACAGCTGGGACATCAGCTATTACGAGGTTCTCGACGGGGGCGCGGTCGTCGCCACCATCCCCGCCGGGCCCTTCGACGGGATCGAGACGATCGGCCTGGCGGTGCGGGGGCTCACCGCGCAGTCGTCGCACGCGTACGTGGCGCGGGCGGTTCGCGGGGCCATAGGCGTGTCGCCCTCGTCGAACACCCTGACGCTCGACACGCTTCCGCGTACGGACCCGGCCGCGCCGTCGGCTCCCACCGGGCTGGTGGCGAAGACGGCCAGGTACGCCTGCTTCACCGTCGATCTGACCTGGAACCAGTCGAGCGACAACGCCGATCCGCAGCCGGCGATCGACTACGAGGTCCTGGTCAACGGCACGCACGACGGCTGGGTGCGCGGTGCAGGCGCGTACACCATCGGCATCGTGCCCGTGGGGGACAACACGATCGCGGTCCGGGCCGTGGACAGCTCCGGCAACGCCTCCGCCGCCGCCACGACCACGTTCGTGCGTTCGCCCAGTTGCGGCGACGACGCCTGACACCAACCGTGGGCTGCTCCCTACGTCGTAGTGCCTGGCGGGAATCTGCGTTGAACGTGGTAGCCGGACGAGCGCCCGCAGGGCGATGATCGCGGGCGGCGCCGCGGCGATGATTTCCCCACATGCACGACTTTCGTGAGGAGACATCCATTGCGTGTCCTGTCCCGAAGAATCGCATCCACGCTGGCCCTCGTGCTCGCCGCGGTGACAGCCGGTTCCGGAGCGGCGCTGGCCGAGTCCGCGGCGGGCGGCCCTCGCGGCTGGGCCGCCACCTGGGCCGCCTCGCCGCAGCGGCCGGGCGTGAACTACACGCCGAACTGGTCGCGGGAGGGCTTCTCCCAGCAGACGGTCCGCCAGGTGGTCCGGGTCAGCGTGGGCGGGGTGGCGGCGCGGGTGCGGCTGTCCAACGTCTACGGGACCACGCCGCTGAAGGTCGCGGGGGCCACGGTCGCGCGTACCGCGGACGGCGCCGCCGTCCGGCGTGGGTCGGTCCGGCATCTCACCGTGAACGGGGCGAGGGCCTTCACGGTCCCGGCCGGGGCCGAGATCGCGAGTGATCTGGTGCCGCTGCCCGTGGAGGCCTTGGGTTCGCTCACGGTCACGCTCTATCTCGCGGAGCCGACCGGTCCGGCGACCTACCACGCCCAGGCCATCGCGCCCAGCTACCGCGCGAGCGGCGACCACCGGGCCGACGTGGGCGGCGCGGCGTTCACCGAGACGACCGTGTCCTGGTACTACCTGAGCGGCGTTGACGTCATCGGCGGTACGCATCGCCGTGGCGTGGTCGCCTTCGGAGACTCGCTGACCGACGGCTACGGGTCCACGCCGGGCGCCGACAACCGCTATCCCGACGAGCTGGCCGAGCGGCTGGCCGCCGCGGGCCGGCCGCGTGCCGTACTGAACCAGGGGATCGGCGGGAACCGGGTGACGGTCGACTCGGCGCAGCTCGGTGACAAGGGCACGTCCCGGTTCCGGCGCGATGCCCTGGGCCAGCCCGGCGTGGGCACGGTCATCGTCCTGGAGGGCATCAACGACATCGGGATGAGCCGGACGTCCACCGACGTCTCCGCGCGGCAGGTCATCGCCGGGCACCGTGAGCTGATCCGGCAGGCGCGGGCCGGGGGTGTGCGGGTCATCGGCGCGACGCTGCCGCCGATGAAGGGTTCGCAGTACTACGACGCGGTCAGCGAGGCCAAGCGGGACGAGGTCAACGCCTGGATCCGCACGTCGGGTGAGTACGACGCGGTGGTCGACCTCGACCGGGTCCTCGCCTCGTCCTCCGACGGGGACCAGCTCGACCCCGCCTACGACTCCGGTGACCATCTGCACCTCAACGACGCCGGGTATCGCGCGGTGGCGTACGCCGTCGATCCCGCCGACCTGCGCTGACGCGACCCCCGCCGGGGGCGCGCGGCCGCTCGTGGAGACTCAGCGGAGCCGGTTGCGGTCGGCCCAGGCGGCGATCGCCGCCGCGATCCGCTCCGGCTGGTCTTCCGCGGCGTGGTGGCCCGCGGCGCCGGCGTACTCGATCTCCAGCGCCGCCACCGCGGACCTGCTCCACTCGGCCACCTCGGGCGTGATGAGCAGGACGGGCGAGCCGTCGAAGGTGAGCAGGAGCTTGGGGGTCTCGTGGCTGGCCGTGAGCCACTTTCCGTAGTCGGCGATGCGGCCGGCCACGTCGGCGGGTTCGCCGTCCAGCGGGATGGACCGGGCCCAGGCCAGGATCGGGCGGCGGCTCTCGGGGGTGGGGAACGGCGCGAGGTAGGCCGCCTTCTCCTCCTCGCTCACCGGGGTGAGTACGCCGCCGGTGTAGGCGGTCTGGATGAAGTAGTCGGTGCTCAGCACCAGTTCTTCGCCCTTCGGGGAGCGGATGGCCTCGGAGCGGGCGCGTGGGCCCTCGCCCAGTTCGGCCCAGGACAGGGGGCGCAGGAAGGTTTCGAAGACGGCGACGCCGCGTACCTTGCCGGGGTGGCGGGCGGCCCGGTCGAGGGCGAGCGCGCCGCCCCAGTCGTGGCCGACGAGCACGACGTCCTCCAGGCCGAGCGCGTCGAACCAGGCGTCCAGGTAGCGCGCGTGGTCGGCGAAGGTGTAGCCGATGCCGGGCTTGCCAGAGCGGCCCATGCCGATCAGGTCGGGCGCCAGCAACCGGCCCTCGCCGACCAGCGGGAGCACCTTGCGCCACATGTGGGAGGAGGCGGGGTTGCCGTGGAGGAAGACGATCGGGGTGCCGGAGCCGGTCTCTTCGTAGTGGATGGTCGAGCCGAGAACCTCGATGGCGGGCATCGCGTACTCCGTTAGTCAGATAAACGTTAGTTACACGAACGAAATTACATCGTTAGTGCCACTAACGCAATAGCCTTGGCTCATGGAGAACACCCCGGCCCGCCTCAGAAGGGTGCCGAGCAGACTGCTTGGCCTGGCCGCCGCCCAAGCCGACCGGGTGGTGACCTCCAGGTTCGCCGAGCTGGGCGCGCGCAAGTGGCACTACAGCGCCCTGGTCGCCCTGCACGACTCCGGGCCGGCCAGCCAGGCCGAGCTGAGCGACCGGACCGGGATCTATCGCAGCGATCTGGTCGCCGTCATCAACGAGCTGGCCGAGCGTGGGCTGGTCGAGCGTACGCCGGACCCGGACGACCGGCGGCGCAACGTCATCTCGCTGACGGAGGCGGGGCGGGAGCAGTTCGTCCGGCTGGAGGCCGCGCTTGCCATCATGCACGAGGAGTTCCTCGCCCCGCTGACCGAGGCCGAGCGAGAGCAGCTCGTCGACCTGCTGGTCAAGCTCGTGTTCCCGCAGTAGGTCGCGCCGCCGTTCCCTTCGCGGCCCGGCGCGGCAGCATCACGATCGCCGCCAGCAGACCCACCACCCCGATCCCCGCCGAAGCCATGATCGCCGCCTGGTATCCGGAGGTCAGCGCCTCCGGTGAGGGGTTGGGGCCGGAGACGGTGGTGGCCAGGGAGACGAGGGCGGCGACGCCGATGGAGATGCCCACCTGCGGGGTCACGTTGAACAGGCCGGAGGCCAGCCCCGCCTCCTCCGGAGTGGCCTCCGCCGTGGCGGCGATGGTGACGGCCACCACCAGCAGGCCGAAGCCGATGCCGGTCAGCAACTCGGGGGCGAGGAGCGCGCCGAGGAAGGTGCTGGTGGGGGTGATGCGGAGGTACGCGACGGCTCCGGCGGTGATCAACGCCATCCCGGTGACGGCGGTGGCGCGGATGCCGAACCGGCTGACGAAGCGGCCGCCCACGGTCGAGGCGGTCAGGGCGATCGCTATGGAGATGGCGACGACCGACAGGCCGGCTTCGGTGGCGGAGTAGCCGAGGACGTACTGCGTGTAGAGGGTGAGGATGACGAACAACGGCTGGGCGGCGGCGGCGACCAGGAACATGATCGCGTTGCCCGCGCGCAGCAACGGCTTGCGGAAGATCGAGAGCGGCATCAGCGGGTTCTTGGAGCGCGACTCGATGACCAGGAACAACGCCAGGACGACGACGGCCAGTCCGCCCAGGGGCAGGGACGACTCCACGACCGCGTACATGAGCAGGCCGAGGCCGGCCGTCGAGGTGACCGCGCCCAGCACGTCGAAGCCGCGGGCGCCGGAGGGCGCGACCTGGGGGAGCAGGCTGAGCGCGAGGACGGCGACGACCACGCCCACCGGGACGTTGACATAGAAGACCGAACGCCAGCCGAGCCAGTCGGTCAGCACGCCGCCGAGCACGACGCCGGTCGAGGCGCCCACGCCGCCGACCGCGCCCCACAGGCCCATGGCCCGGTCGCGGTCGGGGTCGCCGTTGAAGATGGTCATCACCAGCGACAGCGCGGCGGGCGCGACAAGAGCCGCGGCCATCCCCTGTACGGCCCGCATCGCCACGACCAGCACCCCGCCGGAGGCGAGCCCGCCGAGCAACGAGGCGAGCGCGAACAACAACATCCCGGCGACGAACACCCGCCGCCGGCCGAAGAAGTCGGAAAGGCGCCCGCCGAGCAGCAGCAGGCCGCCGAACACGAGCGAGTAGGCCGTGTGCACCCACGACAACTGCTCCTGGCCCATGCGCAGGTCCTGGCCGAGGAGCGGCAGCGCGATGCCGACGATGGTGGAGTCAAGGATGAGGACGAACTGGGTGGTGGTGAGGAGGGCGAGGGCTGTCCACTTGTTCTTCACGATGCTTCCTTAGGGAACGACTTGTAACAGTGGACATCGTGTGTGACTATCAGGGTCCTACGGAAGAAGGCACTTTCATGTCCCAGGGGAACACCGCTGTACCAGACCAGCTCAAGACGCTGGCGGACGCTCAGGCGCTCATCGACTCGGGCCAGTGCCCGATCCCGCCGCGCGAGATCCTCGACCGGATCGCCGGCAAGTGGGCGATCCAGATCATCGTGGTCGCCTCACGGGGCCCGGTCAGGTTCACGGAGCTGGAGCGCACGGTCGAGGGCGTCAGCAGGCGCATGCTGACGCTGACCCTGCGCAACCTGGAGCGCGACGGCATGCTGGAGCGCACGGTGTATCCGACGGTGCCGCCGAAGGTGGAGTACCAGACCACGCCGATGGCTTTGGAGCTGTATGAGGCGCTGCTGACGGTGACCAACTGGTCGCGCAAGCACAGCGCCTGCGTCGCGCGGGCGCGCGAGAACTACGACCGGCGCCTGAACGAAGAGGCCAGCAGTGGCAGCAGCATGACGCCGACGAAGATCGGCGTGGCCATGTAGCGGAAGTCCTGGGCGGAGATGTTGGCCAGAATGGCTAGTTGCTGGCCGAGGACGATGGCGGCGACGCCGAGCACGTACCGGTTGCGCAGCGACCAGGCGGCCAGCGCGAGCGCGAGGTAGGACAGGTACGACCAGAGGGCGCCCCGCCACAACATCCAGTCGACGGCCTTGTCGAGCGTGACGTCCAGCCAGGTGCCGGCCAGCGTGTTCAGGCCCTCGTTGAGCGGGCGCAGGGTGAAGACCTCGCGGCCCCGGTAGTCGGGCACCTGGTCCTCGCCGATGTAGGAGTCGGCGTTGGGGCGGCGGGAGAAGCGGTAGGTGTCGCCGCCGGTCTCCTCGTCGTCGGCCCAGAGCTGCCAGGCGATCGCGCCCCTGCACAGACGGGTGTCCACGACCAGGCCGGGCTCCTTGATCAGCAGCCGCTTCCACAGGTCGAGCAGTTCGGTGGCGTGGGCGTCGGCCTGCGGCCAGCTGAAGTCGCCGCGCCAGATCAGCGGGTTGATCGTGTGGCAGGTGCCGCCCTTGTCCCAGCGTTTGAGCGGCGCGATCGTGGCGAGCATGGCCCGGTCGCTGTTGTCGAACAGGTCGGGACGCTCGTGGAAGGCGACCGCGATGTCGCCGAAGGCGGTGTGGTAGACGTACGTCTTGCTCGGCGCCGAGATCCCGACCAGCGGGAAGATCAGGTTGCTGAGCAGCAGGGGGATGGCGGCCGCCGCGGTGCCGAGCAGCGCCAGCCGTACCCGCAGAAGGGGCACGACCAGCAGGAGCGCGGCCACGGCGATCGCCACGACCAGGAACCCGTTGGCGCGGAAGAGGCCCAGCAGCGTGAACAGGGCCGACAGCGCGGCCAGGCGGCCGTTGGTGAGGTCGCGGTCGGCGGCCACGCGCGCGCAGACGCCGGCGATCGCGACCGCGCAGATCGTGAACGGCACGTCCTTCCACAGCGCGACGGAGAACGCGCCGAGCGGCGGCAGGAACGCCAGCAGGATCGCCATGGCGTTGGTCCAGCGCGGCGGCGCCCCGAGCGCGATCAGCGCCCGCGCGAGGAACGTGAGCGTGAGGGCCATCGCGGTCGTCTGCAGCAGCGTCACCGCGCCGAGATCGCCGGTGAGCCGCATGCTGAGCCACAGCACGGAGTCGTAGAGGACCGAGTGGTCGCTGATCCACGGTCCGGCCAGGGTGTGGCTCAGATAGAGGACGGAGTCACGGCTGAACAGGCCGGGGTAGAAGGCCGCCCACCAGCAGAGCAGCACGATCTGGATGGGCAGAAACGTGGAACGGAGAACGCGCATGAGTCCTGAGGCCGGGGAGGGTGCACCTTGGGGGCACACCCTACCCGCCCATTACGGATATACCATTCCCGGCGCCAGTTTCTTGGCCCCGGCAAGCTGGGGCACGGTGACGAGCGTGTAGCCGCGCTTCTTGAGCTCCTTGATGATCTCCGGCATCGCCCGCACGGTCTGCGGGACGGTCTCGTGCATCAGGATGACCCCGTCGCGCCTGGCCAGCCGCAGCACCGCCGCCTTGATCTTCTTGACGTCGCGCGACTGCCAGTCGAGTGTGGTGCCGGTCCACATGACCTGAGACATGCCCTCCTGCGCGGCCAGCTCCACGATGCGCTCGTCGGTGTGCCCGTACGGCGGGCGGAACATCTTCGGCGTGATCCCCGCCACCCGCTCGACGATCTCCTGCGTGAGCCGCAGTTCGGTCGTGACCTGCTCGTCCATGAGCGAGGGCAGCGACGGGTGCCCGTAGGTGTGGTTGCCGATCGCGTGCCCGTCAGCGACGGTCTTCTTCAATACGGCCGGCCGCCGCTCCACCTGCTTGCCCATGACGAAGAACGTCGCCTTGACCTTCGCCTTCTTGAGCACCTTGAGCAGCTCGGGCGTCGTCTTGCCCGGTCCGTCGTCGAACGTCAGGGCCAGGCACTTGGCCTTCGCGCAGTTGACCTTCGCCGCCTGCGCGGGGATCGCCGGAAGGACCGTTCCCGCCACGAGTCCCGCCACGAGCCCTGCCAGCACCGCCACTCCACGCCCGACCACCGGGCACCACCTCCCCTTCGCGAACCCCCGGCAAGTGTGGCATATCCGCGATATCCATCTTTCGCATCGTGCGACGGAATCACCTCCGGGGGAATTGATTGCCCCACCATTGGTATGTCGGGAGGTCAATCCGCGGCGCACCGGCGCCGATCGGCGAGAGGGTCGAGGGCGTGCGCCTGCTCACTCCTCGCATCTTGCCGGTCGCAACCGCCGCGGAGCCCGCGGTCCGGGCAGGGAGGGCGGCGCTGGTCGCCTTCGGCGTGTACACGGTGCTCCTGCCGCCGGCGCTCCTGGTGCCCGCTCTGGTCGGCGCCGACCCGTTCACGCTGCGCGGCACCCTGTTCCCGCTGGCCGTGGGCTTCATGCTGGCCGTACCGCTGCTCGCGGTGGCGCTCATGTGGCGGCGCCCGGCCGTCTACGACGTGGCCGCCGCCGCGTTCGCCGCGTGGACGGCGCTGGCCATGCGCGTGGCCCTGCACGGCACGCCGTTCGGCTTCGACGGGCTGTCCGGCGACATGGCCAGGATGGCCTCGATGGCCACCAGGTTCAGCGTGGTCACGGCCAGCAGCGACGGCATCGTCGAGGGCGTCGCCGCCGAGTACCCGCCGCTCTACCCCTGGCTGATCGGCCGCGCCGCCGCGCTCACCGGCATCCCCGCCTGGCAGCTGCTGGCGGAAGCGGAGATCGTCTGGACCTCCGCCGCCGTCGTCGCCGCCTACGCCCTGTGGCGCCGCACCACCACCGCCCCCGTCGCGCTGGCGCTCGCCGTCTTCAGCCTGGTCGCGTTCTCCTACCCGTGGAAGGCCTACGAGGTCTTCGCGCTGGCCGTCTTCATCCCCTGGGCGCTCGGCACGCTGGCCGCCCGTCCGGGCGGGCGGATGCACTGGCTCGGCTCCGGGCTGCTGCTCGGCCTCATCGTCCAGCTCTACCTGGGTTTCTTCCTGTACGGCATAGCCGGCCTGCTGGCCCTGGTCGGCTACGCCTTCTGGCAGAGCGCCGACCGGTGGGGGCTGCTGTGGTACTTCACCAGGGTCGTGGCCATCGGACTGGCCGTCTCGGCCTGGTACGTGGCGCCGTACCTGGTCACCCTGGCCACGACCGGCGGCCAGAACGTCGCGGACCTGTACGCGACCCCGGCCGTCGCCGCCTCCTCCTTCCCGTTCATGCAGCCGTCCTTCCTGGGCGCGGTCGAGGCCGCCGGCCTGGTCGGCACGGTCGCGCTGCGCAACCGGACCTGGTGGGGCCTGCCGATGGCGCTGCTCATCGCCGGCACCTACGCCTACCAGGGCGCCTACGCCGTCGGCTTCGTGTTCACCGGGCACACCGGGATGGCGCACCACTCCATGCACCTGCTGCACGGCCTGCTGCTCGCCTCCGGCGTGCTGTCGCTGACCTGGCTCGTGCCGAAGCTGCCGGTGAAGCCATGGGCGCAGGTCGCGCTGGCCGTCTGCGTCGTCTGGTCCGGCAGCTACCTGTGGCGCGCCTGGTCGCCGGTGCCGGTGGGCTCGGCCGCCGCCTCGCACGCCGAGGGCGTGCACGCCGCGAGGGCGCACGCCGAGCCGTTGCCCGACGGCAGGATGCCCGCCACCGGCGCGGCCGGGCAGGAGGAACTGCGCCAGCTCGGCGCGGCCCAGCCCTGGGCCTTCCCCGTCGCCGAGATCCGCCGCGCCGTCCGCGAGCACTACGGCCCGCACGCCCGCCCGCGCACGCTGGCCGTCGACGAACGCCTCTACTCCTACCTGCCCTGGCCCGGCTACCTGCCCGTGGTCAGGACCGCCGCCCTCAGCGTCGTGCGCTGGGACGACAGGTACGCCGAGCTCCAGCGGCTGGCCGCCATCACCGACCCGGAGCGGTTCGCCGCGGCCACGCGGGCGAGCAGGTTCGGCGGGATCGACGTCTTCGTGCTGTGGGCGCGCAAGGCCGCCTGGACGTGGCGGCCCGTGCTGGCCGACGGCAGTACGGCGCAGTTCTCCCCGGTCCAGTTCTCGCCCCGGCACTTCGCGGTCGTGCGCGACCTGCCCGGCGGGATCGTCGTCGCGATCAGGCTGCCCGATCGTCAAGTCTCGGCAAGGAGTGAGCCAGGACCCTGCCGAGGCGCAGCGTGTGCGGCCCTGGACGCCCATGCTTCCTGACAGGGAGGGGGAAGCGATGCGGGTACTGATCATCATTCCTGCGTACAACGAGGAACAGTCGATCCGGCTGGTCATCGACGAGCTGGAATCGGCCTGCGGGTACGCCGACATCCTGGTCGTGGACGACGGGTCCGCGGACTCCACCGCGGCGCTGGCCGAAGCGAGCGGCGTGGCCGTGCTCCGCCTTCCCTACAACCTCGGCGTCGGCGGCGCCATGCGCGCGGGCTACCGCTACGCGCTGGACCGCGGCTACGACGTGGCGCTTCAGGTCGACGCCGACGGCCAGCACGACACGCGCTACATCGGCAAGCTGGTCGCCGCCGTGGAGTCGGCGGACATCGTGATCGGATCGCGCTTCGCGGGGGCGGGCACGTACACGAGCGCGAAGTTCGCCAGGCGCCTGGCGATGCGGCTGCTGGCCATGGTCGTCTCCGGCCTGGCCAGGACCAGGCTGACCGACGTGACCAGCGGTTTCAGGGCCGCCAACCGGAAGGCGATGGCGATCTTCGCCGTCCACTACCCGGTGGAGTACCTGGGCGACACCGTGGAGTCGCTGGTCATCGCGGTCCGCAGCGGCTGCGTGATCAGGCAGATCCCGGTCAAGATGCGGCCCCGCGAGTACGGCACGGCCAGCCAGTCGAGCCTTCGCGCGCTCGTCTACCTGGTCAGGGCCGGTGTGGCACTGGGCCTGGCGCTGATCAGGCGCTGGGAACCGGTCGCCGCGGCCGAGGTTCCGGAGAGGGCCGGAGTATGAGCGTCTACATGCTGGGCCTGGTCGGTGCCGTCGTCACGGTCTCGATCGTCTTCGAGATGCTGCGCCGCAGGAAACTGCGCGAGAAGTACGCCACGTTCTGGGTGCTGCTCGCCGGGGTGATCGTGGTGATCGCGTTGTTCCCCGACGTCCTGGCCGGCGCCGCCGCGATGCTCGGCGTGCAGGTGCCGGCGAACCTGCTGTTCTTCCTCGGCAGCCTCGTGCTGCTCGGGGTGAACGTGCAGCTCAGCTCGGAACTCGGCCGCCTGGAGGAGCGTACGCGGACGCTGGCCGAGGAGGTCGCCCTGCTGCGACTGTCCGGCCGCGAGCACCGCTGAGCATGACCACGCTCAGGAGCCTGCTGCGCTTCCTGCTGGTCGGCGGGCTGAGCTACACCGTCGACCTCGGCGCCCTGTACCTGCTGCACAGCGTCCTGGCCGTCGGCCTGGCCCCGGCCACCCTCCTGGCGTTCCTGCTCGCGCTCGTCGTCAACTTCGCGCTCAACCGGTCGGTGTCCTTCGCCGCCGCGCCCGGCCGGATGCGCCGCCAGTTTCTGCGCTACTGCACGCTGTGCGCCGTCAACTACGGTCTCACCCTGGTCGGCGTGCTCGGGCTGGTCGAACACGGCACGCACTACCTGGTCGCGAAGACCGCCATGGTCGGCGTGGGCGTGGCCGTCAATTTCGTCCTCTGCCGCTACTGGGTCTTCCCCGCGGTGAGCCATCGGAGTGAGCGACCTGACTACCATCCAAGCGTCCCCGTCTGAGCGGACCACGATCGCGGCGAAGCCGTACCGGATCGACCGGCTGCCCGCCCTCGTCTTCACCGGCTGCCTGGCCGTCTACCTGCTGTGGTGGGCGGCCTTCTATCCCGGCCTGATGAGCTGGGACTCCATCACCTACGTGTGGCAGGTGACGACCGGCAACTGGCGCGCCGACCACTCGGTCCTCTACGACGCGCTGGTGTGGCTGTCGCTGGCCGCGACCGGCGACCTGGCCGCGCTCACCCTCGTCCAGGCCGCCGCCGCCGCGCTCACGCTGGCCGTGCTCGCGTGCGTGGTGCGCGACTTCGGCGTCCCGTGGGCGTGGTGCCTGGCCGCCGCCCTCGCGGTGGCCGCGCTGCCCGCCACCGGCACGTTCGTGGTCACGGTGTGGAAGGACGTGCCGTTCGCGCTGGTCCTGGTGCTCATGACGGCGACGCTGGGCCGCCTGGCGCTGCGCCGCCGCTCGTGGCCGCTCATCGCCGCGCTGGGCGTGGAAGTGCTGGTGCTGTGCCTGTTGCGCAACAACGGCTTCCTGTTCGCCGCCATCGCGATCGCCCTCGCCGTCATCCTGCTTCCGGGGACGCGGGTACGGCTGGCCGGCGCCGCCGCCGTCCCCCTGGCGACCGTCTACCTGGTCACCGCCTACGCCTACCCCGCGATGAGCGTGGACCCGGTCCGCCCCTGGCTGAGCTACGCCACGGCCTACTCCGACATCGCCGTCACCTACGCCCGCCGTCCCGGCGCCTTCCAGGAACGCGACCTGACGCTGATGGCGCGGATCGCGCCCCTGGAACACTGGAAGTCCAACGCCAACTGCCTCAACGCCGACACCACCCTCAGCGCTGGCTTCGACGTCGCCCGCGCCGACCGGCACTACAAGAAGCTCGTCGGCCTGTGGGTGCGGCTGATCAAGCGCGCCCCCGATGTGGTCACCGCCGCCCGGCTCTGCCGCGGCTCCGTGGCCTGGGTGGCCTTCCCCGCCCAGCCGGGCGAGCGCGTGCTCGTCGGCATGCCCAACGTCCCCGAAGACCTGTACGGCTGGCGCGCCTCCGGCCAGACGATGGCGGCCAGCCCGTACCGGCCGATCCTGGCCACGCGCCCCCTCTCGCAGACGCTGCACGACGCCGCGGTCTTCGTCAGGGGCCTGTCGCTGACCGAGCAGTTCGAGTGGCTGCTGTGGCGCGGCGCGACCTGGTGTTACCTCGTCTACGCCGCGGCGGCCGCGCTGGCCTGGGCCGGACGGCGGCAGGCGGCGCTCGTGCTGGCGGCGGTCGTGGCGGGGCACCAGCTCGCGGTGACGGCGGCCATCCCGGCGCAGCTGTTCAGGTACATGGCCGCGCCCATCATGATCGGGATCATGTTGCTGCCGATCCTGGTGGCGGTGCTGTCCAAGCGGCTGCGGAGACCGGCCGGCGAAGGTCAATAGATCGCCTGGTTTTCCTCTGCTCCCCACCAAGCGACCCGGTGATCGTGTCGCTTTTGGCCATGCTGACATGCGGTTTGCACGTCGATCGGGAGGAAGCTTCGTGACGCCTGTGCTCAGCGTCGTCGTACCGTTCCACAACGTCGAGCCCTACCTGGAGCACTGCCTGTCCTCGCTGGCGGCCCAGGAGTTCCCGGATCTCGAGGTGATCTGCGTCGACGACGGGTCGAGCGACCTCAGCCCGGTGATCGCCAAGGACTTCGCTGGCCGCGACCGCCGCTTCACGCTGCTCCAGCAGCAGCACAGCGGCCCCGGCCCTGCCCGCAACGCCGGGATCGCGCTGGCCTCGGGCCGCCTGCTGGCCTTCGCCGACGGCGACGACTACGTGCCGCCGGAGGCGTACGCCACGCTGATCGAGAGCCTCGAACGCACCGGCTCCGACCTGGCCTGCGGCAACGTCTGCTGCTTCGACTCGGTGACCACGTGGCGCTCGCCGCTGCACGCCGACATGTTCGCCGCGACCGTCGAGCGCACCCACGTCAGCCGCATGCCCGTGCTCATGACCGACAGGACCGTGTGGAACAAGGTCTACCGGCGCGCGTTCTGGGACGCCGCCGAGCTGGCCTTCCCCGCCGGCTACTACGAGGACACGCCGGTCGCGGTCCCCGCGCACGTGCTGGCCGACACGGTCGACGTCCTCAGCACCGTGGTCTACCACTGGCGCCAGCGCGACTCCGGCACCCGCTCGATCACGCAGAGCCGGCGCGAGCGCGGCCATCTGGAGGACCGCGTCTCCACGATCGAGACCATGCGCGACTTCCTGCGCCGCGACCACCCGGCGCTGCTGCCGCTCTACGACGAGCACGTGCTGCGCAGCGACCTCGTGCCGTTCCTGAAGGCGTTCGAGTTCACCGACGGCGGCCGCGACGACTACCGGCGGCGCTTCTTCGACCGGCTGGAGCCGCTGCTGGCCGCGATCCCGCGCGACGTCTCCATGTCCCTGCCGTGGCTGGAGCGGCTCGCCTACCACCTGGTGCGTACGCGCGAGGCGGACGAGCTGACCCGGCTGCTGACCGACCGCCGCACGGGCCGGGCGTTCGCCGTCCGGCGGCGCTGGCCCAACTTCTACGTCGACCATCCGCTGCGCCGTAAGGGCGGGGTGCCCGCGCGGCTGTTCCGCGTACGGCCGGCCGAGGTGACCCTGCTCGCGCAGGCCGACCGGGTCATCGAGGCGGGCGCCGGATTCCGGGTCGGCGGGCACGCGTACTTCGAGGGGCTGGACGCCGCGGGCTCCAAGATCCGGATGTGGCTGCAGCCCGGTGAAGGCCGCCGCGTGGAGGTGCCGGTCCGCAGGGTGAGCAGGCCGGACGTCAGCGAGGCCCACGGCTGCGAGCCAGGCGTCTACGACGACTCGGGTTTCGAGGCCGACCTCGACGTGACCGGCCTCTGGACGCCGGCGAGCTCGGCCACCACCTGGGAGGTACTGGTCGAGGTGCGCAACGGCCGCGCGCACGCCGAACTGCCGCTGCCCCTGCCCGCCCGCGTGCTGCCCGCCCAGTCGCTCAACCGCTGGCTGTCGCGCTCGGCCAAGGTCGAGACCATCAGGAGCAAGGGCCACCTGGTGGTGCGGGCCAGGTCGGTGCGGGTCGTGGCCGAGTCCTGCGCGGACCTGCCCGGCGGGCTCGAACTGCGGGGCCGCGTCTTCACCGCCGTCCGTACCGGGGAGCTGACCTCGGCAGACACTACGACCCGGCTGCCGGTGGAGTTCCTGCGCGGCAAGGACGGGACCGCCTTCCGCGTCCTCATCCCGCACGACGCCGGATTCTCCGGCGCGGTGTGGCTGGAGAGCGGCAAGGAACGCTTCAAGATCTACACCGCCGAGCACTGGGCCGACGGCTCCGGCGCCACCCCCGGCGGCGAACGCTGGCTGAGCGCCACCCGGACCGGCGCGCTCACCGCGACGAGCAGGGAGCGGCGGCCCGCCGTACTGTCGGCTGAATGGACCGACGCGCGCTCGCTCACGCTGCGCGGCCACGACCGGGGTACGGCCAGGCCCGCCTCCTTCCGGCTGGAGCGCTCCGGCGGTGGCGGCGTCCACGAACTGCCGGTGACGTGGGAGGGCCAGAACTTCACCGTGGAGCTCGACCCGGCCGCCATGCCGGTCTTCGGGCAGAGCCTCCCGCTGGCCCCGGGAACCTGGCAGCTCACGGCGGCGACGGACGCCGGACGGGCCGCGATCGGGCTCACCAACAGCGCGCTGCGCGAGGCGGGGGCCGAGATCACCGTGGGCGCGCACGACCTGCGCCTGCAGTCGGACGCGGAGGACGTCGCCGAGCTGCGGGTCCGCGCCCTCGCGGCCACGGGCAGGGCCGCGCTGCGGCGCGCCCTGGACAAGGACTATCCGCGCCTGCGCGCCATGCCCGCCCTCGACCTGGCCGTCTTCGAATCCTGGGAGGGCCGCCAGTACTCCGACAACCCCCGCGCGATCTTCGAGGAGCTGCGCCGCAGGGGCGACGCGCGCGAGTGCGTCTGGGTCACCGCGGACGGCCGGTTCGAGCCGCCCGCCGGCGTGCGCACGGTGCTCAGCGGCAGCGCCGCGCATGTCGACGCGCTGGCCAGGGCGGCGCTCATCGTCTCCAACGACTGCGCGCCTGAGTGGTACGTCGCCCGCGAGGGCCAGAAATACGTCCAGACCTGGCACGGGACCCCGCTGAAGACGATCGGGCACGACGCCAGGCGGCACCCGTTCCCCGCCGCCATCGACTACGCCAGGCGCCTGGCCGGCGACGTCGCCAGGTGGGACCTGCTGCTGTCGCCCAGCCCGTACTGCAGCGAGATCTTCCGCCGCGCCTTCGGCTACCGGGGCGAGATCGCCGAGGTCGGCCAGCCCCGCAACGACGTGCTGCGCCGCCCGCCCGCCGAGGGCCTGCGCGAGCGGCTCGGCATCCCGCCGGGCAAGAAGACCGTCCTGTACGCGCCCACGTGGCGCGACGACGAGATCGGCCGGGGCGACCTTTACCGGATGAACCTCATGCTGGACCTGGCCGAGCTGCGTGAAGGGCTGGGCGAGGACCACGTGCTCCTGGTCCGCGCCCACTCCAGGGCCGCGGGCGCCATGCAGCCGCTCGGCGAGCCCGGCTTCGCGATCGACGTCAGCGCCTACCCGGAGATGGCCCACCTGCTGGGCCTGGCCGACGTGTTCGTGACCGACTACTCGGCCGCCCTGTTCGACTTCGCGGTGACCGGCAGGCCCATGGTCTTCTTCGCGCCCGACCTGGCCAACTACCGCGACCACGTACGCGGCCTCTACCTCGACTACGCCGCGGGGACGCCGGGCCCGGTGGCCGCCACCACACGGGAACTGGTCGCGGCGGTCAGGGCGGCCGAGATCGGATACGACGCCGCCTTCCTGGAGAAGTACTGCCCCCTGGATGACGGCCACGCCGCGGCCAGGGCGGTGGACCGGATTCTCGGCTGAGACGCCAAATCTCGGCAACGGGAGCCCCGGCTGATCGCGATGCCGGCGCCACGCCCGGGACGTCCTCAGGATGCTGGATCCATGGGTTGCCCGAAGATCAGTATTGTCGTCCCCTTCTACAACGTGGAGCGATACCTCCGGCCCTGCCTGGACTCGCTCGCCCGGCAGACGCTGACCGACGTCGAGGTCGTCATGGTCGACGACGGCTCGCCCGACGGCAGCGCCGTCATCGCCAAGGAGTACGCCGCCCGCGACCCCCGCTTCCGCCTCATCCAGCAGGAGAACCAGGGGCTCGGGCCGGCGCGCAACGCCGGGGCGCGCCAGGCGCGCGGTCAGTACCTCGCCTTCGCCGACAGCGACGACCTCCTGCCGCCCCAGGCCTACGACCTGCTGGTCGGCTCGCTGGAGAGCACCGGCTCCGACCTGGCCTCCGGCGACGTGCGCACGTTCGGCACGACCGGCGTGCACCGCTCGTGGCTGCCACGCGGGCTGTTCCACGCCGACCGCCCCCGCACCCACGTGCGCAGGGACAACCGCCTGCTGTGGGACCGCTCGGCCTGGAACAAGGTGTTCCGCCGGACCTTCTGGGACGCCGGCGGCTTCGCCTTCCCGCCGGGCCTGTACGAGGACGTGCCGGTCACCATGCGCGCCCACGTCGCGGCCGGGACCGCCGACGTGGTCAGGGACGTCGTCTACTACTACCGTCAGCGCGACGGGGCCGGCGCGCCGTCCATCACCCAGCGCGACGGCGAACTGGCCAACCTGCGCAGCCGCGTCGGCGGCCTGCACGAGGTGGCCGGCTTCTTCGCCGCCGAGGCGCCCGAGCTGAAGAACGCCTTCGACCGGACCGTCCTCATCGGCGACGTCCGCCGGGTGATCGAGGCGCTGCCCGCCGCCTCGCCCGAGGACCGCGGCACCTTGCTGGACCTCGCCACCGGATACCTGAACCAGGTGGACGACGCCGCCATCGCCGAGCTCGGCCCCACCCACCGGCTGAAGTACTCGCTGGCCGCCGACGGCGACCTGGACGCGCTGCTCAGGGCGCTGGAGGCCGAGCGCCGCGCCAAGGAGCCCGCCGGCATCGTACGCCGGGGCCTGCTGCGCCGCCGCCTGCTCCACGACCTGCCCGAGGCCGGCGGACGGGTGCCCGAGCCGCTCCTGCGCGCCGAGCGCGACCTGTCACTGCGCGCCAAGGTCGACGCGGCCGCCTGGCACGGCGAGACCCTTCGCATCCGCGGCCACGCCTACATCGAGCGGCTGGAGATGGCCGAGCGCGACGGGCTGCGCGCGTGGCTGCAGGACACCCGCTCCGGCACCCGGGTCACGCTCAAGCTCACGCGCGAGCGGCGGCCCGACGTCACCGCCGCCTCCGGGCAGTCGCACGTCTGCCTCGACTGGGCGGGATTCACGGCCGAGGTGCCCGCCGGCGTACTGAAGACGGGGGAGCGCTGGGCTCCCGGCACGTGGGAGTTGCGCGTCGCCGTCACCGCCGGGGGACAGGCCAGGGAGGGCCTGGCCGGTCTGTCACCCGACGTCGCCGAGCGCCGCCCGGCCGCCCGCGCGGTGGGCGATCGCTGCTGGGTACGCCCGCTGTTCACCGAGGCGGGACGCTTCCAGATCCGGGTCCGCAAGCCGAAGGCGGTCGTCACCGCCTGCCGTACGGCCGAGGACGGGCTGCTCGTCGAAGGCTGGATCAGGCGCCTGGCCAGCGCGCAGCCGCCGGTCCTCGTGGCCACCAGGCGGCGCGACGGGGCCGAGGTGCGCCGCCCGGCCGCCTTCACCCCCGAGGACGACCGCCACCAGGCCTTCACCGTGACGATCCCCGCCGCCGAGTTCGCCGACCCGCCGAGGAGCCCGCTCGCCGACCCCATGTTGTGGGAGGGCGAGGACAGCCGCTGGAGCCTGTCCTTCGAGGCGGGCGAGGAACAACTCCCGCTCGCCGCCGACGACCTGCCGCCCGTCCGCGTGCGCGCCGGCGAGCAGGAAGCGGTCCTCACCCAGACCGGGTACGGCTCCGCCGACCTCGTCCTGCGCCCCCACCGCCCCGTCCTGGCCGAAGCCCACTGGACGGCCGCCGGCGAACTGGTCGTCACCGGACACCACTTCGGCGGTCCCACCGGGCTGCGGGCCGGCCGGCGGATCGAGGGCGACGCCCACCCGTTCGAGGTCACCTGGGACGAGGACCGCTTCCGCGCCGTGCTGAACCCGGCCGGGATGCTGCCCGGAGCCTGGGAACTCCTCGACGACCGCGGCGGCCCGGTCGTCACGGACGGGGCCGCGCCCCTGCCCGCCGTCCGGGTGCACGACGACCTGGAGTTCGCGCCGCGCTCGTCCGGCACCGGCGCGCTCCTGCTCAACGTCAGGCAGGCGCTCGCCGACGACGAACGCGGCCGGTACGCCCGCCGCCTCCTGGAGCAGGATGTCTACCCGGCGCTGCGCCGCGAGCCGGTGCGCGAGTGCGTCGTGTTCGACAGCTGGGAGGGCAAGCAGTGCTCCGACAGCCCGCGGGCCGTCTTCGAGGCGCTGGCCGGGAGCGGTCTCGACCTCGTCTGGGTGCGCAGGGAGGGACGCTTCGCCGTACCGGTGGGGGCGCGGTCCGTGGTGCGTAACAGCAGGGAGCACGTCGAGGCGCTGGCCACGGCCCGCTACATCGTGGCCAACAGCACGATGCCCGGCTGGTTCCGCAAACGGCCGGGACAGATCTACGCGCAGACCTGGCACGGGACGCCGCTCAAGCGCATCGGTTTCGACATGGACGCCGTGCTCAGCGCGGAGGGCGCCGCCTATCTGGAGCGCTTCGCCGCCGACGTGCGCCAGTGGGACCTGCTGGTCTCGCCCAACGCCTTCAGCACGCCCATCATGCGCAGGGCCTTCCGCTTCGAGGGCGAGGTCGTCGAGTCCGGCTACCCGCGCAACGACGCGCTGCTCTCGCCCGGCGCCGACGAGCGCGGCAGGGCGGTGCGCAGGGCGCTCGGCGTGCCCGACGGCAAGCGGGCCGTGCTCTACGCGCCGACCTGGCGCGACGACGAGCACGCGCACGGCCGCTACCGCTTCGACCTGCGCATCGACCTCGACCGGGCCAGGGCGGAGCTGGGCGCGGACACGGTGCTGCTGGTGCGCGGGCACAGCAACGTCACCGCCGGCATCCCGGCCGGCGACGGGTTCGTGGTGGACGTGACTCGCCACCCCGACGTCGCCGAGCTCTACCTGGCCGCCGACGCGCTGGTCACCGACTATTCCTCGGTGATGTTCGACTTCGCCGTCACCGGCAAGCCCATGGTCTTCTTCACCTACGACCTGGAGCGTTACCGGGACGAGCTGCGCGGGTTCTACTTCGACCTGGAAGCCGGTGCGCCGGGGCCGCTGGTGCGCGACTCCGAGGCGCTGATCGGGGCGCTGGCCGACCTCGACGGCGTCGCGGCCGGGTACGCGGCGGCGTACCGGGGCTTCCGTGAGCGGTTCTGCGAACTCGACGACGGCGGCGCGACGGCGCGCGTGGTGAGCCGGATCTTCGGCCGAGTCCTCCGGGATGGTCAAGAAGCGGCATGGACATTCTCCAGTAGTTCCAGAGAGTAATCGGTTCCCGACCCTGGGTCGCCATGCTGGAATCCATGAGGACCTATTCGCTCGATGACGTCTACGCGACACGCAAGCGGAGAGACTCCTGGTGGACCGTGTACTTCGTGGACCCGGTCGCCTGCCGGGTCGCGCTGATCGTCGCCAACCGCACGAGCGTCACACCCAACGCGCTCACGGTCTTCTCGCTGGTCCTCGGCCTGGTGTCGGCGGCCTGCTTCGCGGTTGACGAACTGGCCGCGGGGGCGGTCGTGTTCTACCTCAGCTTCATGATCGACTGCGTCGACGGGAAGATCGCCCGGCTGAAGGGCACGGGGACGCCGTTCGGCCTGTGGCTCGACTACGTGGGGGACCGGGTCCGGGTGGTGTTCTGCGCCACCGGGCTGGCCATCGGGCAGTACATGCTCACGCACAACGTCGAGTTCATCGTGCTGGGGGCGGCGGTGGCCGTCCTGGATCTGTTCAGGTACGTGAACGCGCCGCAGATGAAGCGAGTCCGTGAGGCGATCAGGGAGGGCATGCCGCCCAAGCCCACGGTTTCCGAGGAGGTTGTCGTCCGGCCCGCGCGCCACCCGTCGTTCATGCGCAGGCTCAACAAGTACCTGGCGCGCAGGCGGGTGCGCTCCCATCTCATCAGCGGAATCGAGTTCCACGCCGCCGTGTTCGTGGTCGCGCCCCTCATCGGAGCGGCGGCGCTCATCCCGGTCTCGGCAGCCGCCAGCGTGCTGCTGCTGGTCAACGAGATCTTCCTGGTGTATCGCATGTGGCTCTTCGCGCGGCGCTTCGCCGTCGTGTCCTCCCAGGAGAGCCGAGAGCACGTTCTCGTCTAAGTTTTCGGGGGTAACGAAGCTATGTCGGATCGGCCGATATTCGTCATCGGGTGTCCACGTTCAGGGACCACGATGCTGCAGCTCATGCTGCATTCGCACCCGCGGATCGCGGTGCCGCCGGAGACCCGCTTCCTGGTGCCGGCCTACTACCGGCGCCGCGTTTTCGGGGACCTGCGGGTCGCCTCGGCGCGGCAGGCGCTGGCGCAGTGGATCGCGACCGACAAGAACACCAAGTTCCGCGAGCTGAAGATCGACAAGGACGACTACGTCCGGGAGTCCGCCGACGGGCCCGGCTCGCTCGGCTCGGTCATCGGCACCGCCTTCCGCATGTACGCCGACCGGTTCGGCAAGGCCCGCTGGGGCGACAAGCGGCCCAGCTACGTCAAGCAGGTCGACCTGCTCCTGCGTCTCTTCCCCGACGCCCAGTTCGTCCACCTCATCAGGGACGGCCGCGACTGCGTGTCGTCGCTGAAGGAGATGCCCTGGTACACGCTGGACTCCTTCCACGCCATCTCCACCTGGGCCGAGGCCATGGACGCCGGGGTCAAGCTGCGCAAGTCGATGCCCGAGGACAGCTACTACGAGCTGCGCTACGAGGACCTCACCGAGGACCCCACCACCGAGATGAAGAAGCTCTGCCACTTCCTTGAGGAGGACTTCGACCAGGCGATGCTCTCGCCGCGCGAGGCCGCCCAGGTGGCGGTTCCCGTCCACAAGGTGTGGCACAGCAACACGCACGGCGAGGTCACCAAGTCCCGCGTGGGCAGTTGGTCCACGCGCCTGGAGGACTGGGAGATCGCGCTGTGCGAGCAGGTGCTCGGCGAGCGCCTGGAGTCCATGGGTTACGAGCTCAGCGGCACCGAGAAGGCGGCCAAGGAGCATGTGCTGGCCTTCCAGAAGACCATGCAGAAGCGCCGGGCCTCGCGCATGCGCAAGGGCATGCGCGACCGCATCAACCGCCTGCGCGAGCCCAGCCCGGTCGCCGCCCTGCTCACCTCGGGCCAGCGCGCCCTGGCCGGCATCCCACAGCAGCGCGCCGAAACCCCACTGACCGAACGCGTCTGACCTTCTCGCCGGTACGGCGGAGCCTCTCCGCCGTACCGGTCAGCCGATGGGCGCGATGTCGAGCTGCAACCAGTCGATGTCGAGAACGAACGGCGTCGTCATGCTCAGCGCCGGCCCGCCCATGTCGCGTTGCGTGACTTTGATCTTGCTGTAGTCAGTGCCGCCTACCAGAGCGTAGTGCTCTATGGAGACGGCACCCTGATCGTCGAACTGGACGATCAGGTAGTGCGGGATGCCCGCCTTCGCATACTCGGCCGCTTTGTGGACCCGGTCACGGACGATCGAGTGGCGTGACAGCACCTCGACAGCCACGATGACATCTTCCGCCCGGAGCCACTCGCCAGGTTCCAAACATGAGTGCACGACCGCATCCGGTCTCCTGAGATGGAGCGGGACGTCCCACAGGATGACCTCGATCTCCGTGTTCACGTCCACGCATGGCGCTTTCTCCGGCCGTGACAGCGAGTTGCGATGCTTCTCGATGCCGTTCTCCAGGGCCTCGGCCATTCGGCGTGCCGTCTTCTGGTGCCCGCGGCCTCGCTGCTCGCGCGCAACGGCAACGCCGTCGACCACCTCGATGTCCTGGCGAGTTTCCTCGTCCAAGGCCAGATAGGCGTCGAGCGTGTCCAGCTGTGCGGCGTAGCTTGGTCCAACACTCATCGGCAGCTCCCGCTCATGAACCTGGCGAAAGCTTAGCGTGCGATGTGGGCGAAGAGGGTTTCCCAGCCGTCCAGGATGGGGTCGAGGCGGAAGGCGGCGGCTCGGGTGCGGGCGGCGGCGCCCAGGCGGCGGCGTTCGTCCGGGGAGGACATGAGGTCGGACAGGGCGGCGGTGAATTTTCGCACGTCTCCCGCCGGGACCAGCTCTGGGCCGGTGGAACGGACGCCGCCGGAGACGTCGAAGGCCACCGACGGCACCCCGTGCGCGGCCGCCTCCAGCAGGACGACGGGCAGGCCCTCGTGCTCGCTGGTCAGGGCCAGGATGGCGGCGTTCATGTACTCGGCGGGCATCTGCGCGGCCGGGACCCTGCCGCGGAAGACGACGCGGCCGGCCACGCCCTCGCGTTCGGCGTGGGCGCGCAGGCGTGACTCCTCGGCGCCGTCGCCCAGCAGGTGGAGTTCCCACTCAGGGTGGCCGGTCCGGGCGAACGCGCTGATCAGGCGGTCGAAGCGCTTGACGCCCTCCAGGCGGCCCACGCCCAGGACCCTGGGGTTGGTCAGCGGAGAGGTACGCGCCGGCCAGGCGGCCAGCGGGTTGGGCAGGGACCAGGTGTTCGGCAGCAGCGCGTGCTCGGAGAACAGCCAGGCGTCGTCCTCGCTCAGGAAGACGGCCTGGTCGAGTTGGGGGTAGTGCCTGCGGATGGAACCCAGGTGCCAGGAGCCGCGGGCGTGCTCGTACGAGCCGTGGTACTGGCCGATCGGGCGCAGGCGGCGGGGCAGCATCGGGACCAGGCGGGTGACCACGCCGGGCGAGGTCAGCACGGCGAAGCCGGGCGTCATCGACTCGAGGACGGCGCGCAGCCGGCGGTCGGCGGCCCGGCGGGCCAGGCGGCCCTCGCCTCCCATGGGGCGCCGGCCGACGACGTGCTTGCGGTAGCGCGGCTCGGCCACGTAGCGGAAGGGCGTGGTCGAGCGGTGCAGGCCGATGACGTGCACGTCGTGGCCGCGCACCGCCAGGCCCTGCGCCAGCGTGTGGGTGACCTGCTGGATGCCGCCGAGCGTGTCGGCGTCCATGCACGCGAAGACGATGCTCACCGCGTCCCCCAGACCACGGACCGGTCGGTGACGGGCTGCTCCAGCGGCACCGCGAAGAAGTCCTGGACGACCCGGGCCGAGGCGTTGCCGCGCTCGTCGGCGCACCACAGCTCGCGGAAGGCCGCGTACTTCTCCGAGAACGACGTGTGTACGGCGGGCAGCGCCCGAAGGCAGGTGATGACGTCCTCGGTGCTGGTCAGGCAGGGCCCGGGGGCGATCGACGGCAGGTCGTGGTAGACGCCGCGCTCGGCCAGGCGGTATTGGTCCCAGTCGTCGATGTAGAACAACATCGGCCGGCCGGTCACCGCGTAGTCGCACATGACGGAGGAGTAGTCGGTCAGCAACGCGTCGGAGGCCAGCATCAGGTCGTTGATCTCCGGGTAGGAGCCGGCCGGGCGGACGAAGTGGCGTACGTGCTGGGGGACGTGGTAGCGCTCCACCGGGTGGGTGCGCAGGATCATCACCCAGTCGCCGGCCAGCTCCTCCGCCATCGCCTCCAGGTCGACGCGTACGGACTTGCCGCTGCTCTTGGCGGTGTCGCGGTAGGTCGGGGCGTAGAGCAGGATCTTCTTGTCAGGGGGTAGTTCGAGCTCCTCCCAGACGCGGGGCACCGGTTCGCCGCGGACCAGGGCGTCGCAGCGGGGCGTGCCGTACCGGAGGAGCGGGCCGGTGTGGCCGAGGGACGGGACGAAGACCCGCGTGAACTCGGCGCTCGGCGCGACCAGCGCGTCCCAGCGGGCGACGGCGGCCCGCCACTGGTCGCGCGGGCCGGCGAAGTCGGCGCGCAGGTCGGGCGCGTCGAAGCCGATCGACTTGATGCCCTGGCCGTGCCAGGTCTGCAGGTAGCGGGTGCCGCGCGGCTTGGGGTAGTCGAGGGGGAAGCCGTGGCTGTCCACCCAGATGCCCGCGCGGGCCATGATCCAGATGTAGCGCCAGCTCATCCGGCGGACCAGGCCGGCGTCCTCGGGGAAGTTCTTCCTGCCGCGGGCCACCGACCAGATCACCCCGATCGGCAGCTCCCGGCGGCGCAGTTCCTCGTAGATGGCGCGGGGGGAGCCGGTGTAGCCCTTGCCGCAGTCGGACTCGAAGAGCGCCAGGTCCTTACGCCGCGGCACGACCTTGATCAGCGCCTTGTAGACGCGCAGCTTCATGGCCTGGGTGCTCACCCGGGACAGGACCTCGCGTTTGATCTTGCCGGCCAGCCTGCGACGGACCGACGGGGCGGTGACGCGCAGGAAGGCGGACGAGCCCGCGGCCTGGACGGTGTAGCCGTTGAGCGGGATCGGCTTCATGTTCGGGTCGACCAGCAGCCGGTCGGTGGTGACGTGGCCGTCGCGCTCGCGGGTGAAGCCGATGCGCGGCTCGCCCTTGCCCTCGGGGGTGAAGACGATCTCGCTGACGTAGCCGTCGCCGCTGGGATGCGGGTGGATGGGGAAGCGGTGCCCGCCGTAGGTCAGGAAGGCGCTCCATTCGGTGGGCAGCGCGCCGAAAGGGTCGTAGGTGTGGACGGTCATCGCGACCCTGCCGGCGTCCGCGGCGATCTCGGTGACCTCGTGGCGCAGCCGCGCGGCGCTGAAGGGCAGTTCGGCCAGGCGCAGGCGGGTGATGTCCATGCCGGGGGTGAGCGTGGTGCCCCAGTAGGTGCGGCCCTCGTGCCGGATCGCGGCGCGCGGCGGCGCGGCGGCGCCGGTGAGCGAGCGGACCGCGACCCGCAGGTCGTCGATGCGGTCGTCGAGGATCAGGTGGCAGCAGACCCTGGCCATCGGCTCGATCCGGTCGATGACCTCGTGCGGGATCGTCGCCAGGTAGGGGCGGACGACCGCGGCGAACTCCTTGACCCACACCAGGTCGCGGGCGGGCAGCGGGTTGAGGTAGACGCGCAGGTCCTGGCGCAGGAAGCGGTGCTGGCGCTCGGGGAGCAGGTCTTCGCGCCCGTGGTCGCGCAGGATCTTGTCGCTGCGCTGGGCGGCGATCATGCGGTGCCGTACGTTGTCCATCTCCTTGATGCTCAGGGAGATGGAGGTGTGTTCCGCCGCGCGGTGCCAGTGGTAGATCACCCAGGGGACGACCGCGAAGCGTCGCGAGGTCGCGTAGAGCTCGGTGGCGAAGACGTGGTCCTCGTAGTGGATGTCCTCGGGGAAGCGCAGCGCGTTGCGGCGCAGGAACGTGACGTCGTAGAGCTTGTTGGTGCTGAAGGAGTCGAGGAACAGCTCGGGGTCCTCGGCGATGCCGTTCACGATCCGGCGGCGGGCGAACAGGCTCGGGTAGTAGCGCTCCAGCCGCCCGCTGGGCTCGTAGTAGCGGGAGATCTGGCCGGAGACGAAGTCGGTTCCGGTGCGTTCGATCTCGGTCAGCAGGCTTTTGCAGGCGTGCCTGGGCAGCTCGTCGTCGCTGTCCAGAAACATGATGTACGGGGCGGACGCGGCGTCGATGCCGTCGTTGCGCGGCGCTCCGCAGCCACCGCTGTTGCGCTCGCGCCGCAGGTAGCGGACTCGGGGGTCGGACCGTTCCAAGGCGTCCATGGCCCGCGCCGTCCCGTCGGTGCTGGCGTCGTCGACGACGATCACCTCGATGTCGCGCAGGGTCTGCCTGAGTACGGAGCGCACGGCCCTGGGCACCCGCTCGGCATCGTTGAAGGTGATGATGACAACGGTGCAGTCCGGCATGCCCATCTCCCCCGAGAAGTCGAACACTCGGGTTCAGGCATTCCCCCTCTTCGGGTGATGTGTCCGGACTTGATGGTGTTTTTACCGCTGATCTCGCCTTAACTACCGCAAAAAACGCCTGATCAGCCAGATGATCAGCGCCACCAGCGCGACCCCGCCCACGAGCGGCGCCACCCGCTTCAGCAGCGGCGCGCCCGCGACCTCCAGAAGGTCCAGCGCCTCCTCGTCGGCCGTGCGCGAGGTGCGCAGCGTCCCGCTCGGGTGCGCGTCCGCGACCGCCGCAGGGTCGGGGACCGCGCTCAGGTGCCGCTCCTCGTCATCGTGCGCCGCGCTCCCCGGTACGGCTGCCGCCTCCACCCCCGGCTCGGCCAGCAGTTCCGCCAGGTTGGCCGCGAACCGGTCGATCAGCTTCGCCCCGACCTCGGCCATCACGCCCTTGCCGAACTGCGCCGGCCGCCCCGTCACGTTGAACGTCGTCTCCACGCTCACCGCGCTCGACGTGCCGGCCGGGGTCAGCTTGGCCACGACCGTGGCGGAGGCGGTGCCCGAGCCCCTGGCCTCCTTGCCCGACGCCTTGAGCGTGAGCGTGTGGGCGTCCTTGTCGACGTCCTCGAAGCGGGCGGTGCCCCGGTAGGTCACGGTGATCGGGCCGACCTTCACCTTCATCCTGCCGGTGAACTCGTCGCCCTCCACGAGGTCGAGCGCCGCGCCGGGCAGGCAGGGCGCCACCCGTTCGACGTCGAGAAGCACCGCCCAAGCCTGCTCCACCGGGACCGGAACCGTGAACTCGTGCTCGAACCGCATCGCCATCGACGCCTCCTGTTTGCGACATTACGCCGGAAAGGGGGCACCCCGGAAGGGGCGCCCCCGACGGGCCTACGGAGTTCCCGCCGCCGTCCTGACCGCGCGGTGGGTCAGGACCCTGGCCAGGTGCCGGCGGTAGTCCGGCTGCGCGTGCAGGTCGGCCGGCGGCGCGGTGTCGGCCGACGCCTCCTCGCAGGCCTGCCGTACGGCCTCGCCGAGTTCCACGCCCTGCAGGGCGCTCTCCGCCGCGCGGGCACGCAGCGGGGTCGCGCCCATGTTGCTCAGGCCGATCCTGGCCTCCTGGATCGAGCCGTTGGAGCGCCGCACGGCCACGGCCACCCCGACGATCGCCCACGCCTGCACCGTGCGGCGGAACTTCTCGTAGTGGAAGCCCCACTCGCCGCCCAGCTTGGGGATCTTGACGCCGACCAGGATCTCGCCGGCCTCCAGCGTCGTCTCCAGGTAGTCGGCGAAGAAGTCGGCGGCGGGGATCTCTCGCTCGCCCCGCGCCGACCTGGCCACCAGGACCCCGTCCAGCGCCAGGACCACCGCGGGCAGGTCGCCCGCCGGGTCGGCGTGGGCCAGGGAACCGCCGAAGGTGCCGCGGTGCCGTACCGCGGGATCGGCGACCGTGGCGGCGGCCAGCGCCACCAGCGGGCAGCCCGCGCGGACCACGGGCGAGCGCAGGACCTCGTCGTGCGTCGCGAGCGCGCCGATGAAGACGTGGTCGCCGCGGTCGTGCACGCCCGTGAGGCCGGGCAGGCGGCCGATGTCCACCAGCGTGGTCGGGTAGGCCAGGCGCAGGCGCAGCAGCGGCAGCAGCGACTGCCCGCCGGCCAGCACCTTCGCCTCGTCGTCCGCGGCCAGCGCCTGGCAGGCCTCCTCCAGCGTCGCCGGGCGCAGGTAGTCGAACTGCGCGGGGATCATGACAGTGCCCTCCAGATTCGCTCGGGCGTACAGGGCATCTGGACGTCGTGGACACCCCGCGGGCGCAGCGCGTCCACGATGGCGTTGACGACGGCCGGCGTGGAGGCGATCGTGCCGGCCTCGCCGACGCCCTTCACGCCGAGCGGGTTGGACGTGGCCGGCGTCTCCGTGCGGTCGGTGACGAACGCCGGCAGGTCCGCCGCCGACGGCACCAGGTAGTCGGCCATCGTCGAGGTCAGCAGGTTGCCCTCGGCGTCGTAGACGGCCTCCTCGTACAGCGCCTGCGCCACGCCCTGCGCGATGCCGCCGTGCACCTGGCCCTCGACGATCAGCGGGTTGACCACCTTGCCGACGTCGTCCACGGCCACGTAGGAGCGGATCTTCGTCATGCCGGTCTCGGTGTCCACCTCGACCGCGCACAGGTGGGTGCCGTGCGGGAAGGAGAAGTTGTCCGGGTCCACGGTGGCGTCCGCGTCCAGCCTCGCCTCCACGCCGTCGGGCAGGTCGTGGGCGGCGAAGGTGGCCAGCGACAGCTCCTGGATGGTCTTGCCGCTCTCCGTGCCGCGCACCCTGAACGTGCCCTCGCTGAACTCGACGTCGTCGGGCGCGCACTCCAGCACGTGCGCCGCGATCTTCCTGGCCTTCTCCTTGACCTTCTCGCACGCCGCCAGCACGGCCATGCCGCCGACGACCAGCGAGCGCGAGCCGTAGGTGTCCATGCCCTTGTGGGAGATCGCGGTGTCGCCGTGAATGACCGAGACGTCCTCGAACGGCACGCCGAGCGCGTCGGCCACGATCTGGCTCCACGCGGTCTCATGGCCCTGCCCGTGCGGTGACGAGCCGGTGACCACCTCGACCTTGCCCGTGGGCAGCATGCGCACCGAGCCGTGCTCCCAGCCTCCGGCCCCGTACGACAGGCTGCCGAGCACCCGGCTGGGCGCCAGGCCGCACATCTCCGTGTACGTCGAGACCCCGATCCCCAACTGCACCGGATCGCCCCGGTCACGCCGATCGCCCTGTTCGGCCCGCAGCTTGTCGTAGCCGAACAGCGCCAGCGCCTTGTCCGTGGCCGCCTCGTAGTTGCCCGAGTCGTAGGTCAGCCCGGCCACCGTGGTGTACGGGAACTCCTCGTGCCTGATCCAGTTGCGCCTGCGCACCTCGATCGGGTCCAGGTTGAGCTCGGCGGCCAGTTCGTCCATGACCCGCTCGATGGCGTACGTGGCCTCCGGCCGTCCCGCGCCCCGGTAGGCGTCGGTCGGCATCTTCGTGGTGAAGACGCCGGTGCAGTTGAAGTCGTAGGCGTCCATCTTGTAGATGCCGTTGAACATGAACGCGCCCAGGATCGGCACGCCCGGCGTCACCAGCATCAGGTAGGCGCCCATGTCGGCCAGCAGTTCCACCCGCAGCCCGCGGATGCGGCCGTCGGCCTCGGCGGCCAGCGTGACGTGCTGGATCTGGTCGCGGCCGTGGTGCGCGGTCAGGTTGCCCTCCGAACGCGACTCCGTCCACTTGACCGGCCTGCCGGTCTTCCTCGTCAGCAGCAGGCAGAGCACCTCTTCCGCGGTGACCTGGAGCTTCGAGCCGAACCCGCCGCCGACGTCGGGGGCGACCACACGCAGCCTGTGCTCGGGGATGCCGGTCGTCAGCGCCAGCATCAGCCGCAGGATGTGCGGGATCTGGGTCGCGCTCCACAGCGTGAAGTTCTCCCCGTCCGTGGAGGCCATGACCGCCCGCGGCTCCATCGCGGTCGGAATGAGCCGCTGCTGGATGTAGGTGCGGTCGATCAGGACCGGCGCGTCCCGCAGCGCCGCGTCCACGTCGCCCTGGGCCAGGCGCCAGGTGAACGCCTGGTTGCCCGCCTCGTGCACCTTCGGGCCGCCCTCGGCCAGCGCGTCGTTCATGTCGAGCACCGGCGGCAGCGGCTCGTAGTCGACCTCGATCGCGTCCAGGGCGTCGGCCGCCTTGTAGCGGTCGGTCGCCACCACGCAGGCGACCGCCTCGCCCACGTAGCGCACCTCCGTCAGGGCCATCGGCGGATGGTCGGGGATGACGATGTCCTCGCTGACCGGCCACGCGCACGGCAGGCTGCCCTGCTCCTGCGCGAAGTCCGCGCCGGCGTAGGCGGCGATCACGCCCGGCAGGCCGCGGGCCGCGGACACGTCGACCCTGGTGATCCGCGCGTGCGCCATCGGGCTGCGCAGGAACGCCACATAGGCCATCCCGGGCAGCTGCATGTTGTCGGTCCACTGCGTACGGCCGGTGAGCAGGCGCGCGTCCTCCTTGCGCCGCCTGGCCGTGCCTACCTCGGTCATGGCGTCTTCACCGCCATGTCCTGCGCGCCCCGCCGTACCGCCTTGACGATGTTGCAGTAACCGGTGCACCGGCAGAGGTTGCCCTCCAGGCCGTGCCTGATGGACTCCTCCGACGGCTCCGGGTCGTCGCGCAGCATGTCGATGGCGGCCATGACCATGCCGGGCGTGCAGTAACCGCACTGCAGGGCGTGTTCCTCGTGGAAGGCGCGCTGCATGGGGTGCAGCGTGCCGTTGGCGGCCAGGCCCTCGATGGTGGTGATCGCGGACCCGTCGGCCTGGACCGCGAGCACGGAGCAGCTCTTGACGGACTTGCCGTCCAGCAGCACCGTGCAGGCGCCGCAGTTGCTGGTGTCGCAGCCGATCGGGGTCCCGGTCTTGCCTAGCCGGTCTCTCAGCAGATGGACGAGAAGGAGCCGCGGCTCGACTTCCTCCTCGTACGCGATTTCGTCGACGGTGACGGTGATACGGGGCATACGTCCTCCCTCTCAGGGGGGCAAGGCGGACACTCGCCAACGTACGCCCGTGTTTGTCCCGGTCAAGGGTCACTTACGGCGAGTGATCCTCGCGACGACTGCCACCAGCCCCGCAAAACCTAGCCCGACCACCATCAGCGCTACCAGCACCGCCGCGTCCGTGATCGAATCGGTCGCCAGCAGAATGCCCAGCACCACGAACAGCAGGCCGCTGAGCAACGCCATCCAGTCGGTCCTGTGCAACTGGCGAGGCTTGTCCACATCACGCCGCACGCCGGACCTCCACATCGCCCATGCCGCCGCGCAGGTTCAGCACGATCGTCGAGACCGCGCCCTTCGGCGGCGTCTCCGGGGCCAGCACCTTGTCGAACTCCACGTCCACGCCGCCGCGCAGCGACTGGTCGATCGTGATGTCGCCCACCTTCGCCGTCGCGTGCACCTCCACCCGCGCCGAGGGCGGCACGATCACCATCAGCTCGCCGACCGAGACCGAGGCGTTGAACTCCGCCGTCGCCCCCGGCTCCAGCTTCAGCTCGGACAGGTCGAGCCGGCCCTCGCCCACGCCCACGTCATAGTTTCTGCTGGCCTCCGCCATCGTCAGCGGCGTCCAGTCGTAGTCGCCGACCCGTTTGGGCAGGCCGCCGACGATCAGGCCGCTGGCGATGACCACCGCCACCAGCGTGCCCAGGGCCACCAGGCCCGCTCCACGTCCCCACCAGGCCGCGACCAGCAGTCCGGCGCCGATCGTGATGAGCACCGCCGCGCCGACGGTGGTCGGGTTCACGCCTTGGGCCGACCCTGTTTGGACAGCCACGAGGATCCCTCCAATGATGAGTGCCATGAGCACGGTGATCACGCCGATGAAGGAGCGTGGCCGCTTCTTCTTCGTCGGCGGCGGGACCGGCTTGCCGTACAGGGCGGGGTCGTAGGGGGAGTACCCGGGCCGTCTGGCCGGGTCCAGCGGCTGGTAGGGGCCGTGCGGAGCGAACGGCTCGTTGCGCGGGATGGGCGGCACGCCCTCCGCGGGCCGCGCGCTCGCCTGCTCGCCGCCGGCCATGCGGGCGGCGCGCTTCTCACGCATCATCGCCTCGACGCGCATCATGGCCTCCTCGCGGGTCCGCGGCCGGTCCTGCGCCGCGTGGACACGCGGGGGCCGGTGCTCGCGGGGCTCCTCGGGGAGCGGCTCGCCGTAGCGGACGGGCTCCTCGCGGGTGGGCGGCTCGTCGACGGGCTCGTGGTGGTGCGTGGTGGGCTCGTCCGGTGCGGCGGGCTCTTCGCGGGTGGGCGGCTCTTCCCCGGGCACCGGCTCTTGCCTGGTCACGGGCTGCTCGCGGGTCGGTGCGTTGTCCGCCGCTTCTGAGGGGGTTTCCGTGTTGTGCGGGGTGTAGGGCTTCTGCGGGGTGTAAGGCCTTTGCGGCGCGTACGGCGGAGCCGCCGCCTCGGCCGCGAACGCCACGTCCACCATCGACCGGCCCGGCTCCGGGCGGCCGTAGGACGGCGGCACCGGGGGAGTGGGCTGGGGCGAGGCGGTCTGCCTGCGGCTCAGCCGTTCCGGCATCGAACGCGCCAGCGCGAGCAGGTCCACCCCGTTGGCATGCGCGGTCAGCAGCGAGATGACCAGCACCAGACCGACCACCAGCGTGCCCGTGGCCAGCCACACCGTGGTCAGATTGATGCCGAGCCCGAAGGCCAGCACCGCGGTCATCATCGCCAGCACGGCCTCGCCGTCGAAGTCGCGCCGGGTCCAGTGCTCGATCATGCCGGGCATGCCGCGCGTGTCCTTCATCAGCATGAAGGCCGCGATGTAGAGGAAGAACCCGACACCGGAGCCGAACAGCAGGATCCCGAAACCGACCCGGAACACCACCGGATCGATCCCCGTGTGCCTGCCCAGCCCGGCGCACACCCCGGTCAGGATGCGCCCTTCACCGCTGCGGTGCAGGACCCGGGCCTCGTTCGATGGAGCTTCCGTCATGTACTCCATCGTGACGGCACCCGCGCGCGCTCGCATCCGGGACACCCCTGAGCCGACCCTGGGGGTTGTTCCCTGATGCCCGCACCCCCGCCGACATGTGACTATGTCGGTGTTATGGCTGACCAGAAGACTCTCGCAGAGCCCGGCACCGCCGAGGCGCCCTATCGCCGCATGCGCCGGCGTATGGAGGGCCGCCTCGTCGGCGGCGTCGCGCACGCGCTGGCCGACCAGCTGAAGCTGGACCCCGTGGTCATCCGGCTGGCGTTCGTGCTGCTGTCGGCCGTGGACGGCGTGGGCGCGGTGGCCTATGCCGTCCTGTGGATGGTGACCCCGCGGGAGGAGTACGAGGGACCACCTCCCTCGCGTGACTGGAGCCAGCTCGCGGCGTTCGTCGCGATCGGGGTGGCGCTGTTCGCCTTCGGCTGGATCAGCGGCGCCTCGCAGGGCGGCATCGGCATGATCCCGTTCGCGATCGGCGGGATCGGCGCGCTGATCCTCTGGCAGCAGGCCGACCCCGACCGCCGCAGGGAATGGGTCGCGGGCGGCACCAAGAGCATCCGCAAGAACCGGGCCCGCACGCTGATCGGCGTCGTGCTCGTGGTCGCGGGCGGCGTCGGCTTCCTCGTCGCCCAGGACGAGCTGCAGGACGCCACGCCGGGCCTGCTGTTCACCGTCGTGGTGGTCGTCGGGCTCGTGGTGATCGTCGCGCCGTGGCTGGCGGGCCTGTGGAAAGAGCTTCAGCTCGAACGGCGGGAGCGCATCCGCCAGGAGGAGCGGGCCGAGATGGCGGCGATGGTCCACGACTCGGTGCTCCACACGCTCACGCTCATCCAGCGCGTCGCCCACGATCCTCGCGAGGTCGCCAGGCTCGCCCGTTCGCAGGAACGCGAGCTGCGCAACTGGCTCTACCAGCCCAAACAGGACGCCGACGCCACGCTGGCCGCCGCTGTACGCAGGATCGCGGCCGAGGAGGAGGACGCGCACGGCGTCCAGATCGAGGTGGTCTGCGTCGGCGACATCGACATCGACGCCGAGGGCAAGCTCACCGCCCTCCTGAAGGCCTCCAGGCAGGCGATGGTCAACGCCGCCAAATACTCTGAGAGCCAGTCCATTTCCGTGTACGCGGAAGTGGAGGGTGAAGAAGTCACCGTTTTCGTGAAGGATCGGGGTAAGGGCTTCGATCTGAACGAGGTGCCGCTCGACCGGATGGGCATCAGGGAGTCCATCATCGGCAGAATGGAACGGCACGGTGGCAGCGCGAGAGTACGCACCGAGCCGGGTGAGGGCACAGAGGTGATGTTGACGATGAAGGTGGCGAAGCGTGATTAAGGTCCTGATCGTCGACGACCACAGGCTGTTCCGCTCCGGGGTACGCGCGGAACTGGGCGACTCGATCCAGGTCATCGGCGAGGCCGAGGACGTCGACTCCGCGGTCAAGGCGATCGCCGACATGGAGCCCGACGTCGTGCTGCTCGACGTCCACATGCCGGGCGGCGGCGGCCAGGAGGTCCTGCGCCGCGTGCTCGGCTCGGGTGGGCAGGTGCGGTTCCTCGCCCTGTCCGTCTCCGACGCCGCCGAGGACGTCATCGGCGTCATCAGGGGCGGCGCCCGCGGCTACGTCACCAAGAACATCAGCGGCAAGGAGCTGACCGACGCCATCCGCCGCGTCTCCGAGGGCGACGCCGTCTTCTCGCCCCGGCTGGCCGGATTCGTCCTGGACGCCTTCGCCTCCTCCGAGGCGCCGCCCATCGACCCCGAGCTGGACTCGCTGACCCAGAGGGAGCGGGAGGTGCTCCGGCTGATCGCGCGTGGGTACGCGTACAAGGAGATCGCCAAGGAGCTGTTCATCTCGGTGAAGACCGTGGAGACGCACGTGTCCTCGGTGCTGCGCAAGCTGCAGCTGTCCAACCGCCACGAACTCTCCCGCTGGGCCACCGCCCGCCGCCTGGTCTGACCCCACAACGCCGGCGACAGCCGGTATCCCGCCCTGCGGAGGGGCCCGTGGCGCGCGGCTTCCGGGGGCTCGCGGCGCGAGAGCCACGGGCCGTAACCCGGTGGTGGAAGCCCGAAGGGGTGGCTGACGGCTGGGTCTCGGGGCGGCCAGGTGCGGGGCTGTGGCGTGGGGCTGCCGGGGGGTGGGCTGGTGTTTGGGGCTAGATCGTGCGACATTTCGAGGTATGGGCAGGGACGTGCCAGTCGTCGTGTTCAGCCGGGAAGACCGTAGGACATATCGGGAAAAAGTACGACGATGTCTGGACGTTTTCGCCCAGATGCTGCGTGAATCCCGCTTCGAGCTTGAACGCCCCCTCGCCGGGCTGGAGATCGAGCTCAACATCGTCGACGAACACGGCGAGGCCGCCATGCGCAACGCGCAGGTCCTGGCCGCCATCGCCCAGCCCGACTGGGCCACCGAACTGGGCCAGTTCAACATCGAGATCAACATCGAACCCCAGGGGCTGGACGGCGAGGGTGCCCTGGCCCTGGAGAACGACGTGCGCTCCCGCCTCAACCACGCCGAGTCCAGAGCTCGGTCGGAGGGCGGGCACCTGGTCCTGATCGGCATCCTTCCGACCCTGCGCGAGCAGGACATCGGCGAGGGCACGCTGTCGGCCAACCCGCGCTTCCGCCTGCTCAACGAGCAGATCTTCGCGGCCAGGGGCGAGGACCTGCACCTGCTCATCGAGGGCGTCGAACGTCTCGACACCCATGCCGACAGCGTGGCGCCCGAGGCCGCCTGCACCAGCGTCCAGCTCCACCTCCAGGTCAGCCCCGAGGCCTTCGCCGCCCACTGGAACGCCGCCCAGGCCATCGCCGGCGCACAGGTGGCCGTGGCGGCGAACTCGCCGTACCTCTTCGGGAAGGAGCTGCACCGCGAGACCAGGATCAGCCTCTTCGAGCAGGCCACGGACACGCGCCCGGCCGAGCTTAAGGAGCAGGGCGTGCGCCCGCGGGTGTGGTTCGGCGAGCGGTGGATCACCAGCGTGTTCGACCTGTTCGAGGAGAACGTCCGCTACTTCCCCGCCCTGCTGCCGCTGGTCGAGCACGAGGACCCGCGCGAACTGCTGGACCGCGGCCTCATTCCGCACCTGCCCGAGCTGACCCTGCACAACGGCACCATCTACCGCTGGAACCGCCCCGTCTACGCCGTGGTCGGCGGCACACCGCACCTGCGCGTCGAGAACAGGGTGCTGCCCGCGGGCCCCACGGTCCTCGACGTCGCCGCCAACGCCGCCTTCTACTACGGCATGATGGCCGTCCTGCCTTATGCGGAGCGGCCGATCTGGAGCCAGATGTCGTTCGCCGCGGCCGAGGACAACCTCAACACCGCCGCCCGGCACGGCATCGACGCCCGCCTCTACTGGCCGGGCGCGGGGGAGGTGCCGGCGGTCGAGCTGATCCTGCGCCGCCTGCTGCCGATGGCCCACGAGGGGCTCGAACGCTGGGGCGTGGACAAGGCGGTCGCCGAGCGGCTGCTGGGGGTCATCGAGGGGCGCTGCCTGACCGGGCGTACGGGCGCCACGTGGCAGGTGGAGAAGGTCAGGGCGATCGGCGGCGACCGGCACGAGGCGCTGCGTAGGATGACGCTGGAGTACATCGAGCGCATGCACACCAACGAGCCCGTCCACACCTGGCCCGTCTAGGTGAGCAGGCTCTCGCCCAGCTCGGTGATCGTGTGCATGACGGAGTTCTCCTCGCGGCTGCTGGTGATCAGGCCGGCCGCCCGCAGGACCGAGGCGTGCTGGCTGGCCGAGGAGGGGGAGATGTGCAGCAGCCGGGCGAGCTGGGTCGTGGAGCGCGCGCTTCTGGTGGCGCGCAGTACCGCCGCGCGCGTGGGGCCGAGCAGCCCGGAGACCGCGTCGTCCGCCCCGTCGCCCGAGGGCAGCAGCCACGCGCCCCGGTGCTCCACGGGGTAGACGAGCACCGGCGGCAGGCCGGGGTCGGCGAGGCTGACCGGCGTGCCCCAGCAGAACCACGACGGGATCAGCAGCAGCCCCCGCCCGCCCAGATGCAGGTCCCTGTCGACCGGGTACTCCACGTGCAGGACCGGCGGCTGCCAGCGCATGATCGGCCGCAGGCTGTGCAGGACCGCCTCGACGCCGCCGGAGTGGAAGGCGCGCAGCCGCCGCGCGTGGTCGGCGGCGACGTGGTTGCGCACCTGGGCCCAGTAGGGGGCGACGGTGATCCGGTGCAGGGAGCGCAGCGCGCCGGCGACCTCGTCCATCGCCTGCGCGTCGGCGCGCGCGAGGTCCCTGGCCCAGCCGGTACGGCCCGGCAGCCTGGAAACCTCGTCCCTGACCCTGGTGCCCGGCGTGGACAGCAGGCTGTCGAGCCCGTCGTCGAGCGTGCCCCCGTTGCCGGGCGTGAGGAAGTCGGGGAAGTAGGGCCGGGGCGGCGCCAGCGAACGCAGCCCGCCCAGCGGTTCCGCGGACAGACGCGGGGCCACCTGCGTGAGCCAGTCGGCGAAGAAGGTACGGCCCCGCCGGCCGTACAGGCGATGGAGACTGAAGACCGTCTCCCAGAGCGGGTCGGCGGAGGACGCCAGGCGGGTACGAGCGAGGTCGTCCCCGGTGAAGTGAATGCGTAACATGCGACCGGCCTCTTCGGTGGATCGTGCCGCCATTATGACCAGAAATTGCGTCATATCGGTGTCATAAGCAGGGTCTTTCGGTTGTGGTCGAAAGAGGGTGACCGGGGCCGGGGCGATGGGTGAGGCTGAGCGCCATGTTCCGCGTTCTCGGCCCGCTCGAGATCACGATGGGTGAACGGCTGGCGCAGCCCCCCGGACCGCGCCAGCGAGAGCTCCTCGCTCTGCTGCTGCTGCGCGCCAACCAGGTGGTCTCGATCGGCACGATCGTCAGGCTGGCCTGGGGCGAGCGGCCGCCACCCACCGCACGGCGGCAGGCCCAGAACTGCGTGGGACGTCTGCGCAGGCTCATGACCGACGTCGGGCTGTCCCCGAAGACGATCGTGACGACCCCGGGAGGCTACCTCCTCAAGGTCGCCGACGATCAGCTGGACATGCTCGCGTTCCTGGCGCGGGCCGACGAAGGACGTGCCCTCGCGGGGGCAGGGCACGTCTGGAAGGCGAGCAGGCGCTACCGCTCGGCGCTGGCGTTGTGGCGCGGGCCGGCCTTCGACGGGGTCGAGCTCGGGCCGCTGACCGGAGAGGTCGAACGGCTCGACGAGCGCCGCCTCGCCGTACTCGAAGACTGCCTGGACCTGGAACTGCAGCTCGGCAAGCACGTGGCCGTCGCGGACGAGCTGGCCGTGCTCGTCGCGCGGCACCCGCTGCGCGAGCGCATGTGGGGGCAGATGGTGATCGCCCTCTACCGGTCCGGCCGCGAGCACGAGGCGCTGATCGCCCTGGAAGGCGCCCGCGCCCGCTTCGAGCCCGGCGAGCGGCTGCTGGAGATCGAGGCGGCGATCCTGCGCGGCGAGGCGGGTGTCCCGGAACGGCCCGGCAGGCTGCCCGCCGACCTGCCCGACTTCACCGGGCGCGAGGAGGAGACCGGCGCGCTGGTCGCGCTGCTGAGCCGCGAGGCCGGAGCCGTCGTGTCGGGGGAGGCGGGCATCGGCAAGACCGCGCTCGCCGTGCACGTCGCCCACCGCGTCAGCAGCCGCTACCCCGACGGCCAGCTGTTCGCGAGCCTGCGCGGCAGCGGGCCCGCCGAGGTGCTGGCCGGGTTCCTGCGGCGGCTGGGCGTACCCGGGCACGCGGTGCCCGACGGGGTCGAGGAACGCGCCGAGCTCTACCGCAACAAGCTCGCCGGGCGGCGCGCGCTGATCGTGCTCGACGACGTGGCCGACGCCGCGCAGGCCCGCCCGCTCCTGCCCGAGGCGCCGCGCTGCGCGGTGCTCATCACCAGCCGCTCCGGCCTCGACGAGCTGACCGGCGGCTCCCGGCTGCCGGGGTTGGGCGGGATGTCGGCGGGCTCCGTTCTGCCCGGACTCGGAGGTCTGGCGGATGAGGCGTTTCGCTCAGAACCGGGAGGAATGGCGGAGGGGGCCTTCCGCTCCGGTCTGGGCGACGCGACCGCCGGACCGCCCGGGTCCGGGCCCCTCCCGGCCCGGCCGATCTGGCCGGCCTGGGCGGGGATGTCCGGCTTCGGGGTACGCCAGAGCCGCCCGAGCGCGCCCCGCGCCGGCCTCTCGCTCGTCCAGCTCGCGCCGCTGGAGAGCGGCCCCGCGATGACGCTGCTCGCCAAGATCGCGGGTGCGGGGCGCGTGGCGGCCGAGGTCGCCGCCGCGCGAGATCTGGTACGGCACTGCGGCGGCTCACCCCTGGCCATCCGCGTGGCCGCGGCCCGCCTGGCCGCCGAGCCCCGGCTGCGGGTGAGCTGGCTGGCCGACCGCCTGTCCGGCCACGCGATCCACCGAAACCCCCTCGCCGAGCAGCCGCGTCCCTCGCACCCCCGCCCCCAGCAGCCGGATGGCGAGCACCTGGATCGCCAGCACCCGGATCGTGAGCGACAGGGTCGCGAGGCGACCTTGGCCCTGGGCTGGCCTGCCGATGAGGTGCTCGGCCTGGGGTATGCCGGGCTGCCCGAGGCCGCTCAGCGGTTGCTGCGCCTGACCGGCCTGGTCGAGGCCCCCGACTTCGCGCCCTGGGTCTGCTCGGCGCTCCTGGACGCCGACCTCGCCGAAGCCGAGGAACTGGCGGAACGCCTGGTGGAGGCGCAACTGCTGGAGCGCACCGGACCGGCGCGCTACCGGCTGCAGGACGTCGTCCGCGCGTTCGCCGCCCGGCGGACCGGCGGCGACGAGCGGGCCGAGGCGCTGGGAAGGCTGCTCGACGGCTGGCTCGTGCTGGCTGACCAGGCCAACGGGCTGCGGTTCGGCGGCGGCAGCGGCCCGCCGGAAGGCCGCTGGTCGCCGAAGGGCGTGGCCGTCGGCGACCCCGCCGACTGGTTCGAGAGCGAGCGTCCCGGCCTCGTCTCCGCCGTACGGCAGGCCGCGGCGGAGGGCCGCGCCGAGCACTGCTGTCGCCTGGCCGTCGCCCTCGCCCGCTTCCTGGAAGGCGCCGGACACCTCGACGATCTGGCCGAATGCCTGAGATTGGCACTGGCGGCGAATCCGCAGAGTGAACCCGGGCACACTTGGGCATTGTGAACCACGTGAAGCGTCCCCTCGCGCTCGCTGTGCTGCTGGCGCTGCTGACCGCCTGCGGCCTGGCCCGCGCCCCGTCCATGGACGCCACCGGCAAGGACACCTTCGAGGACGACGTGAACTCGGCCCGGGTGCTGAGCGAGGAGTACTGGAAGCAGCAGTTCGCCGCGCTGGGCCGGACGTACCGGCCGGTCACGGAGTTCGTGGCCTACGAGGGCGAGGGCGGGCCGAGGTGCGGCGGGCAGCCGTCCGTGCCGAACAACGCCTTCTACTGTCCCGCCGGCCACTTCATCGCCTACGACGCCCGGTGGATGCGCGGCCTGTGGGAGGAGATGGGTGACGGTTCCGTATATTTGATCATCCCGCATGAGTTCGGGCATGCCGTACAGGCGCAGCTCGAAACGTCGTTCCAGCTCAACGTGCAGCAGGAGCTCCAGGCGGACTGCTACGCCGGCGGCACCCTGGCGGCCCTGGTGAAGTCCGGCGCGCTCCGCGCCGAACCCGGTGACGAGGAAGAGCTCCTGCTCAACCTCGCCGCCGCCGGCGACCCCGAGGAAGACTGGTTCAACCCCCAGGCACACGGTACGGCCGAGCAGCGCCAAGCTTCCTTCGCCGTCGGGTACCGCGACGGAGTAGGCGGCTGCTGAGAAGTACGACCACGGGATGATGCGCGCCGGCGCCGACCCGGTCTAGCGTGGTGCCATGCCGTTGGGAGAGATCAGCTGGCTGCGCAGGGGAGCCTGCCGTACCAGCGATCCTGAGCTGTTCTTCCCGCTCGCGCCGGGCCCCGAGCAGGAGGCGCGGGCCAAGGCCGTCTGCGCCGGGTGCCAGGTGCTCGACCAGTGCCGCGACTACGCGCTGAGCGCCGGTGAGTCCGAGGGGATCTGGGGCGGGATGACGCCGGACGAGCGCCGTCGTGCCCGCTTTCCCGCGGGCTGGCACAGTCCGGCCGCCAGTTAGCCTGCAGTGGTGCTGCTACGTTCCCTCGCCGTGCTCACCGCGGCCAACATCCTCAACAACCGGATCGCCCCCCGCCTCGGCCCGCTGACCTCAGCCGCCGCGACCGCGGCGCTGGTCGCGATGGCCCGCAGGTCCGGGCTGACCTGGGAGGAGCTCGGCTTCCAGCACGGCCGCAGGGGCGCCGTGGCCGGTGGCGTCCTGTTCGCGGCGGTGGCCGCGGTCTACACCGCGGGCATCTCCCACCCGAAGACCCGCCCCCTGTTCCACGACGACCGCGCCCTGTCCCTGACCCGCGCCAGAGTTCTCGAAGAGGCGCTGGTGCAGGTCCCGTTCGGCACCGTGCTGCTGGAGGAGGTCGGCTTCCGCGGCGTCCTGTACGCCGCCCTGCGCCGCCGCCACGGCACCGCCGCCGCGACGGCCGGATCCTCCGCCGTGTTCGGCCTGTGGCACATCCTGCCGTCGATCGACATGGCCAAGGCCAACCCGGCCCTGGGCGCCCTGACCGCCGCCGAGTCCCCCAACCACCTCGACACGGCACGGGTGGTGGCGGGCAGCGTGGTGTCGACGGGGGTGGCGGGCGTGGCCTTCTGCGAACTCCGCCGCCACGCCGGCCTGGCCGCCCCGGTATTGCTCCACCTGGCAACAAACTCCCTGGGCTACCTGTTCGCCCGCCTATCGACCCGCCTCCCAACACCCCCGGAAGCACCCACCACCTGACAGCCCGCTCGCCCGCGATCCAGCCTCACACCAGGCGCCTCATCGGTGACGGGTCGGCGCGTGGGCACTTCCGTGTACCTCGGCTTCAGGGGCTGCCTGCGCACTCGCGCCCCTGCGCAAGCGCGTCGGCCCGCGCTCACCGGAGCCTTCGCCCGCGTTGCCCGGCCTCCGGGCATGCCTGGCTATCCGGGGCGGCACGCTGGTGTGGCCGGGTAGTTGTGGCTGGGGATGGGTGGGTTTCCCGGTCGGGTGGTTAAGGGGGCGCCGTTACGGCGCCCGGCCCTGTGCGGGGTCGGAAGCGTCTCCCTGGAGGCCCTCAGCCATGTGGGGTGGGTGGGGGTGGGGGTGGCTGCGCCGTAAAAGATAGTGGAGGTTTCAGGCAGTGGAGACGATTTGGAAGGGCTCGGCGGAGCGGCCGGCGGGGAGGCCGGCGGTGGCGCCGTTCTGGAGGAAGCGGTCGCGGACGAAAGCCTCGAACCCCTCGCGGTGCGACACCTGGCTCACATGCGACAGCAGCGCCGCCACCTTGCGGTCCACGGCATCGGTGATGTCGATCCAGTGGTTCGGGGTGGAGCCGCCGTTGAGCCACACCTCGCGCACCGTCCACTCCGTCAGGCCCTCGTCGCGCAGCAGTTCGGGGAAGGCGTACGGGTTGCGCGCGTCGGGGTAGACGGCGTCCAGCGTGGCCCCGCCGACGGCGCGGTGGTCCGGGTGGCTCGGCGCCACGAACTGGTAGTTACGGTCGGGATGGTGGGTGATGACCAGGTCCGGGCGTACCTGCCGGATCACCCGGGCGATGTCGCGCCGCAGTTCCAGGGACGGCACGACGGTGCCGTCGGAGTAGCCGAGGAAGCGCACGTCGGTCACGCCCACCGCCTTGGCGGCGGCGATCTGCTCTGAGCGGCGCAGTTCGGCCATGCCGGCGTTGTCCTGGGCGCGCTCGTTGCCGCCCGCGTCGCCGTCGGTGACGAGCAGGTAGGTGACCTCGACGCCCCGATCGACCATGAGCGCCACCGTTCCGGCCGCGCCGAAATCCGCGTCGTCCGGATGTGCGGTGACCACCAGAACCCGGTTGACCTCGTTATCCGCCAGCATGACGTCCCCTTCCGATCTCTCCTTGGGCACAACCAGAGGGCCCCAGTCGGCATTCCGAGTCACGATTGTCGGTGGGGCGTCCTAACCTAGGGGCGTGCCGACCCAAGTCTCTCTAGACCACCCACTGCTCGACGGCCTCAACCCGCAGCAGCGCGAGGCCGTGATCCATCACGGCAGCCCGCTGCTCATCGTCGCGGGCGCGGGATCGGGGAAGACGAGGGTGCTGACGCACCGCATCGCCTACCTGCTTGCCGAGCGCAAGGTCCACCCGGGCGAGATCCTCGCGATCACCTTCACCAACAAGGCCGCCCGAGAGATGAAGGAGCGCATCGACAAGCTCATCGGCCCCCGCTCCAAGGTCATGTGGGTGATGACCTTCCACAGCGCCTGCATGCGCATCCTGCGCAAGGAGGCCAAGCGGCTGGGCTTCCCGTCGAGCTTCTCGATCTACGACCAGGCCGACTCGCAGCGGCTGATGGCGATGGTTTGCCGGGAGATGGACCTCGACCCGAAGCGCTACCCGCCGCGCGGCTTCTCGGCCCAGGTGAGCAACTACAAGAACGAGCTCATCGACTACGAAACCGCGATCGACCGGGCGAACAACCACCTGGAGAAGACGCTCGCCCAGGCGTACAAGGCCTACCAGCTCAAGCTGACCGAGGCCGGCGCCATGGACTTCGACGACATCATCATGAACACGGTGACGCTCTTCCAGCTCTTCCCCGAGGTGGCCGAGCACTACCGGATGCGTTTCCGGCACGTCATGGTCGACGAGTACCAGGACACCAACCACGCCCAGTACATCCTGATCAGGGAGCTGGTCGGCCACCCCGAGCTGAAGACGGCCGACGGCGAGCTGGTCCGCTCCGGGTCCGACATGTCGGAGCTGTGCGTGGTCGGTGACGCCGACCAGTCGATCTACGCCTTCCGCGGCGCGACGATCCGCAACATCCTGGAGTTCGAGCGCGACTATCCCGACGCGCGCACGATCCTGCTGGAGCAGAACTACCGCTCCACCCAGAACATCCTGGCCGCCGCCAACGCGGTCATCTCCCGCAACGAGGGCCGCAAGCCGAAGAACCTCTGGTCCGACCAGGGCGACGGTCCCAAGATCGTGGGGTACGTCGCCGACAACGAGCACGACGAGGCCATGTTCGTCGCCCAGGAGGTCGACCGGCTGTCCGACGAGGAAGACGTCAAGCCCGGCGACGTGGCCGTCTTCTACCGGACCAACGCCGCCTCCCGGGTGTTCGAGGAGATCTTCATCAGGACCGGCCTGCCGTACAAGGTGGTCGGGGGTGTGCGCTTCTACGAGCGCAAAGAGGTCAAGGACCTGCTCGCGTACCTGCGCGTGCTGGCCAACCCGGCCGACGTGGTGTCGTTGCGGCGCATTCTCAACGTTCCCAAGCGCGGCATCGGCGACCGCGCGGAGGCGATGGTCGAGGCGCTCTCCTCGCGGGAGAACATCACCTTCTGGGACGCGCTGCGCCGCGCCGAGGAGGCCTACGGCATGGCCACCCGCTCCCTGAACGCGGTACGCGAGTTCGTGGCCATGCTGGAAGAACTGATCGCCAAGGCCGAGGGCGTACCGCCGTCCGCGCTGGCCGAGGAGATCCTGGTCGCCACCGGCTACCGCGCGGAACTGGAGGCGTCGGAGGACCCGCAGGACGAGTCCCGGCTGGAAAACCTCAACGAGCTGATCTCGGTGGCCCAGGAGTTCGAGGAGGCCAACCCGGAGGGCACGCTGGTGGAGTTCCTGGAGCAGGTGTCGCTGGTGGCCGACGCCGACCAGATCCCCGAAGCCGACGGCGGCCAGGGCGTGGTCACGCTGATGACCCTGCACACCGCCAAGGGCCTGGAGTTCCCGGTGGTGTTCCTGACGGCGATGGAGGACGGCGTCTTCCCGCACATCCGGTCGCTCGGCGAGCCCAAGGAACTGGAGGAGGAGCGCCGCCTGGCCTACGTGGGCATCACGCGGGCGCAGCAACGCCTGTACATCACGCGCGCGGCCGTACGCAGCTCATGGGGCGCCCCGTCCTTCAACCCCGCCTCCCGCTTCGTCAACGAGGTGCCGGCGACGCTGCTCGACTGGCGTACCGACCCGGAGAAGTCGGCCAGGACCGCCGCGGTCCGCCGCGACCCGACCCCGGCTCCGGCCAAGAAGAGCTCCCGCGCGGTTCCGAACCTGACGCCTGGTGACCGGGTGACGCACGACGCGTTCGGCCTGGGCACGGTGGTGTCGGTGGACGGGGTGGCCGAGCGGACCAAGGTCAAGATCGACTTTGGGAGTGGGGGAGAGAAGACGCTGCTGCTGGCGTACGCACCCCTCGAAAAGCTCTGAGGGCATCGTCCTCCGCTTCGCTCCGGGCTGGGTTGTTGGGGGGGGGGGGGGGGGCCCCCCCCCCCCCCCCCCCCCCGCGCGCAATACAAAAACACACCCCCCCCCACACACCCCAA
>NZ_JBHYIO010000017.1:0-145799 GCF_042740095.1 Nonomuraea sp. NPDC059023
TGGGGGCGGTGTGGGCGGCGCTGAGGGCTGAGCCCGGCGGGTCGGCCACGATGATCGGGGCGGCGGCCGACCTGAACCGCGCGGTCGCGGGGAAGATCCTGAACCAGCTCGAAGCCGACGGGCACGCCCGGCGTGAGCCGGGTGTGAACGACGGCGGGCGCGGGCGGGCGGCTGACCGGTGGTACCCGATCACCACGGACCCCGCCGACTCCCCGGCGGACACTGCCGCGCCGACCGAGCCGACCGACATCGCCGACGTGCCCGCACCGGCCCCCGAAACACCGGACCCCGCACCCGACGCGGACGCCACGGACGCCACGGACGCTGACGGGGTGCCTGCTTCGGAGAGGGAGGTTCCCCCATCCGCCGCCGATTCGGCCGACCCCGCCCCGGCGGACGAGCCGACCGATGACGAGACGGACCCGACCGAGGAGACGTCCGGTCAGGGGCCGGGCGAGGTGGACGGTGACCTCGACGCGATTCCCGACGCCGACGCCGACGCCGACGCCGACGAGCCGGAGTCTGAGCCGGTGGCGGATGACCCGGCGTGGGCGCGGGCCCGTGCCGACCTGTCGGAACTGGCGGACCTGTTCAACGGGGTGCTCACGGCGAAGGACGAGGGGAACACCGTGATGGCGTTGGGGTGCCTGGAAATGGCGATGACGAAGGTCGCCACCGCGCACCGCACCGTTCGGGCGGCGCTGACCGGCACCGCCACCCCGGCGCGCGCCGTACCGGGGGGCGGAGGTGGTGCGGGCATCGGCGGCAGCACGCGGCCGGGCGGGTTGCGGGACCTGGTTCACGCGCACCTGATCGAGTTCCCCGGCAAGGAGTTCAGCCCGCATGACATGGCCAAGGCGTTGGGCGGCCGTTCGTCCGGCGCGGTGGCCAACGCCCTGGACCGGCTGGTTCAGCTCGGCGACGCGGTGCTGACCACGGAACGGCCCCGCCGCTTCGCCCTCGCCCCCACCGCCCCGGTCAATGCCCCCGCCGCAACCCTGGCCAGCCTCGCCCCGGTCAACGCGGCCGACACCGGGGACGGTGCGGCAACCGACATCAACGGCGACTGACCGGGCCTGAGCGGGCGGGCCGCCCTGACCGGCCCGCCCACCCCGGCCCGGGTAGCGGGCGGGACACCCCTACAGCCCCGCCCGCACCCCCGTAGCCCGGACACATCGCCCCGCCCGCCCCGCAAAGCGAACCAACCCGGCCACGCGCCGGAAGGGCACCCGTAGCCCGCGCTGATCACCGGTCCACCGGCCACCGGCCCGCACCGGGCCGGGGGTCCGATCCACCCGCCACACCGCTCGCGGCATCGCGTCTGTTCCGCATGCCCGCACACCACAACGCCGCACATCGGCACCTCAGAAGGGAACACATCATGGCTCACGAAATCGAGATCTTCGCCAACGGTTTGGCCGGGTTCGCCGCCGCCGGGAAGCCCGGCTGGCACGGGCTCGGCTACACCGCGCCCGGCCCGATGACCGCCGAGGAGCTCCTGTCGCGATCGCAGTTGGCTGGGTGGAACGTGCGCAAGGTGCCGGTCGGCCCGGTGACCGACCCGGTCACCGGCCAGCCGGTCGTCACGGACGAGGACTTCCTGACGGTGCGCACCAACCCGGTCACCCGCAAGCCCGAACGTCTCGGCCGGGTCGGACGCGAGTACCAGCCTCTGCAAAACGAAGAGGTCTGTGACTTCCTCCAGACGTTGGTGGATGAGTCGGGGGCAGTCTTCGACACCGGCGGCTCGCTGAACAACGGGCGGCGGGTGTTCATCACCATGCGGCTGCCCGAGCCGCTCATGGTCGGCGGGTTCGACCAGATCGACCTCTACCTGGCCGCGTTCAACCGGCACGACGGGTGGGGTTCGTTCGTCACCGTCGCCACCCCGGTCCGGGTCGTCTGCGCGAACACCGAACGCGCCGCGCTGGCCAACCACACCTCCCGCTACACCGTCCGCCATACCGGCAACCTCGCCGGGCGCATCGCCGAAGCCCGCGAGGCGCTCAAACTCACCTGGAAGCACGGTCAGGCGTTCGCCGCCGAAGCCGAGAAACTCCTCGCCATCCCGATGAACCGCAACGAATTCCGCCAGTTCGCCACCCGCCTGCACCCGCTACCGGCGGACGCGAAAGACCTGACCAAGCGCAACCACGACCTGACCATGCGGGAGCTGGAGTACCTGTTCAACGAGGCCCCCACCCAGGAGCCGATCCGCAACACGCGGTGGGCGGCCTACAACGCGGTGACCGAGCGGCTGGACCACAAGTCCCCGGTGTTCGGCAGCCGCGATGTCGCCACCGTCCGCGCCGAGCGCGCCCTGCTCGACGACCACGACAACGCCAAACTCAAAGCCCGCGCCTTCCGGATGCTCGCCACCGCCTAACACGCCCCGGCGTCCGGTACGGCCCCAACGCGTGGGCCGTACCGGAACGCCGCCGGACGGCACAGCATCACACGGGCGGACGGCCCGCCACACGCCCCGGCGCGGCCTGACCGGACCCGGCACCTACCCCCGGACACCCACCCCCGGATACCGCACCAACGCCCCGGCCCTCGTACCGGACACCCACGCACCACGCCCTAGCAACCCGACAGTGAAGGAGATCATCATCATGGGTCGACTCGAAGAGCGCGCCAGCCAGCACGCCCACGACGCCCGCCACGCGCTGGGCGAAGCCCTCGACCGTGTCTGCTCCCTCGATGACGAGGGGAACCTGGACGACGGCACCCTGGCCCGCATCGCCCACACCTACCACCGGATGAGCTGGTGGCACCAGGTCACCGACCTCACCCACGGCATCGAGAACACCGTGGACGGCGGGACCGCGATTCTGACCGTGCGGCAACACGCCCGCGAGTTCCTGATCAGCGCCCGCACCCCGCACGGCGGACTGTTCGCCCAGGCCATGGCCGAATCCCGCCGCAACGCCGCCCAAGGCTTCCTCGCCGCAACCCAGAGAATCGCCGACGCCCTCACCCCACCACCCGCACCAGCCGCACCGGCCACCCACCCGGATGACACCTACGGCGGACACGCCGGACCCCTGCCCGACCCGTGGAACAAGCCCCCCGTCTTCTAACCCAGCCGGGATACGGCCATGACCTCACATCCCGTCCGCCCGGCAGCGCGGGGACCGCCCCGCGCCGCCGCCCCGGACAGCCCCACCCAGAAACCCCTCACCTCTCGCTCGTCCATGTCACCAACCGTCCATGTCACCGACGAAAGGAACACTTCCATGAACGGACCTCTACGAGCCCGGCCCTCTTCCCCCGTACGGCGCGCTCGGCCGCGCCGCACCCGGCTCGACCCTCACCAACGGCGAACCGGCCGAGGAGGCAGGGTGCTCAGTCGATGAGCTCACCGCCGAGAAGATCACCGAAGCCCGGCACGCCTACTACACAGCGGCGGCCGAGGCCGTCGCCGCCCTGCAGAACGGGGAGTTTCTCTCCGCCGAGCAGGTGTTCGCCGCCGCCTACGCCCAGACCACCCGCGCCTGGTGGGACGTGGTCGACGGACAGATCACCCTCAAGCGGCTGGCATGCGACCACGCGTTGCGGCGCGTGCGTACCATGGCCCGCCACTTCCTGACCAACGAAGCCCCCGCCCGACGGCCGGGAACCCTCTTCGATCACGCCCTCGCCCACGCTGCCCGCATGGCCGCCCGCGACTTCCTCACCGACACCGGCGAACTCCTCACCCAGCACCTGGCCACCGAGCCCGGCGACGGAGCCGACCATCTGGGGCCGGGCGGGCCGGTTGGCCACCCCGTCCCCGGCCACCCGGCCACGTCCCCGGCGCAACCCTCGACAACGGCGCACACGCCGTGAACCCCCAACCGACCCCGTCAGCGTCGCCCGGCGCTGACGTCACCACCCCACGAAAGGACAACCCGATGAGCGACCACCCGCAGCACCCCGACACCCCGAAACCCCGAAACGAAGCCGCCGCCACCCCCACCCCCGCCGCCGCGCCCGCGCCGGGCGAGACGCTGTCGATGGAGGCCATCATCGAGCAGGCCCGCATCACGAGGCGGCGCAGCAGCGACGACATCGCCCGCAGGCTCGGCCGGGGGGAGCACCTTTCCGCCGAGCAGCTCTACGACACCCTGCGCGCCCAGACCCTCGCCACCTGGTGGCTGCTGGTCGACCGGCACATCCGCCACGCGGGACGCAGCCAGGGCCTGACCCAGAAGCAGACACTGGCCAAATTCGCGTCCTGGATCAGCTCCTACCTCGACCACGACGACCCCACACCGGATGTCGCCATGGTCGTCGGCGTCCTCGGACCGGAGGTCGAGCACGAATTCGCCCTCATTCACCTCAACCGGGCCATGGCCCTGATCCGGCGAGACGCGGCCCGGACCTTCATCGCTCAAGCCGAGGCACTCGCGCCGGCCTCCGCGGAGCAGATTCCGGCCAACCCGACCGAGCAGGAGATGACCGCATGACCAACCACAACACCAACAACACCCACGCACCCGACGCCCCGGCGACGTCCCCGGACACGCCCGCGCCGAGCCCGGACCGCCGCCCGCACGTGGAGTTCTTCCAGATGCTGGCCTGGCGATGGAACGTCACCGCCGCCAAGAAGCTCGCCCGAGGCCGGGAAGCAGAAGGCCGGATCAACCCCCGCGAGTGGTCGGGCATGCTCCACCTGATCGCCCTCGACACCGACCACGCCGCGCGCGTGGACATGTCCGAACCGCTGATCGTGATCACCGTCCCCGACAGCGGAATGCTGATCATCGACGGCTGGCACCGCCTCTACAGGGCGCTCGACACCGGCGTGCCCGAACTGGCGGCGGTGATCCTCACGGCCGAGGAAGAACTCGCCTGCCGGATGCACGGCGGGGAGAAGGGTCAGGGCCACCTGAGCTAGCGCCTGAGCCGGTGGCATAGGGGGTATGCCCCGCCCAGCACAGTATCAGTGTGCTGGCCGGGGCATACCTCCTGCACCACCGGCTCAGACGGGCCTGCTCGCGTTCGGCCTCTGAGCTCGAGCTTTCCATCTTGTATCGAGTTGCGCGATCCTCTCCATGACTGCCTCGATGGTGGGGTTCTGCAGGAGATACGGATTTGGGGCAGACCTGCACCCCGAATGCGTTCACGTACGGCCTGGGCTGCTGCACGGGCACCGACGTGGGCGACACCTGCCTCGTGGGAGAAACTTCGGACCGTTGCGGCTGGAGGGAGTGGCCGATGAGGCGGAGTGTGGACTCGATGGGGATCATGTAGTCGCGCAGGCTGGCCTCGTCATCGATGGACAAGGTGGCGTCTTGGGGCCGGTTGCGGTTGTGCAGGTCGACCGTCTCGGCGCTGTCGAGGCAGTAGTAAATCTCCCCTTCCAACCGCCCGGCCTCGGTGCTGTTCAGCTTCTCGTCGTCGTTGGATTCATAGCGGATGACCAGCACCCGGTACCAGTGGTCACGGTTCTTGAACTGCTGTTGGACGCGGTTTCGGAGGCCGGGGTTGGTGGCTTTGCCGACGTAGGCGCCCCACCGGCCCTCGCTGTCGGGGCGGTCGAGCAGGATGTAGGCGCCGGGCACGTTCCAGCTTGGTCGAGGCTCTTGACCTGGTGGCGGTAGAGCAGGAGCGTGCCGGCGACCTTGTGCTTGGCCCGGATCTTGATCAGCTCATCGGGGTACTCGGAGAGGGTGACGACGAGCGGGAACACGACGAGCCGTACAGCGGACACGGGGGGCTCCTCCACGTGGATCTGCTGGAGATGTCCCGGCCAGTATCGGCTACATCGCTCTGCGTGACCACAAGTTTCCAGCAGTAGCAAGTCGCTCACCTGCGGATTTACGACGATGCACCCCCGGATCTGCGACGATGAACCTGCGGATTTTGGAACCGATGCAATGCCGGACCCCGTGGCGTCACCTGACGCCGTCACGGCGTCGGGCGGGTAGGCATCATGGGCCGGGCGGCTGTGGGCGGGCCCGTCAGGGCCGTACGGCGGCCGGTACGGCGTTCCGCGCCCTACCCCCCCGGGCCCCGGGCCGTCCTGCCGCCACAAGACCCGTGGGCGTTCAATGGCCGCTGGTCAGGCGTTCAGAGGTCCTGGCCGGGGTCTTTCGGCTGGCCGGGGAAGGTGGGCTGGCTGGTGTGGCACATGTGGGCTTCGTTCTGGGCGCTGGTGAGGAGGGCGGCGGTGGCCTCGGCCGCGCGGCGGGCGGCTAGCATCTGGATCTCCTCGGGGGCGTCGCGCTCGTCCATCACCAGCAGGGTCCCGTCCTCGCTGACGTGGGTGCGGACCTTCCAGCCGAGCTGGTGACCAGCGGCACGGGCGGCTTTGCGGACCTCGGCCAGTTCGCCCAGCTCCGCGACCGCGTCAGAGGCGAGCTGGAGCTGGCCGTAGAAGCCGCCGTAGTCCGGCTTCAGGTTGGCGGCCATCATCGCCTTCACGAGATCCAGCTTGGCCAAGCGACGTTCGGCCAGCTCATCCCTGCGGTTCGGCAACTCGCCCATCTCCGTGGCCTCACGCACTGCAGGGGCTCGGTCTCAGCGTATGCCGCCCCCGCCAGGCGCTGCCCGGAACTTGCCCGAAAACGCTGTGGCCTGCGAAAACAGTTCGGGTTCGGGCAGGTGCTGACGGCTGGGCGGCGATGGAGCGAGGCGCTGGACCGGGTGTGGCCCGAGCATCGGGTCACTGATCCCTGTCACTTATCCGAATACCTCGCTGCGCATCGGTGGCAGGTACGCCGTACCGGTGCGCGGGCTGCGGGTGCTCCTCGACCAGCCAGAAGAACAGGGCGGCGATGACCGTCAGACACGAGAGAAGGGATGACCACGATGGCCAGCAACCCAAGCACGACGAAGGCGGCGGGCAGGGAGCGGCCCGTCGCCAAGGGCACCACCCACAAGATCTGCGCCTGCATCGATCCCGACACCGGCAAGAACATCGGCAAGACCTGCCCGAAGCTGCGCACCACGCACGCCAACGGCGGAAACGGTGGAGTTCGACGCACGGCACCTGGGCCTACCAGCTCGAACTCCCCGCCCCCGCTGACGGTAAGCGCCGCACCCCGCTGCGGCGGCGCGGCTTCCTCACCTTGGAGGATGCTGAAGCGGAGCTGGATCACGCCCGCGGCCTGCTCGCCCTGGACCCCGACCCGGCCGTCCGCAGGCAGATCACCGCGCTGATGCTGTCGGTGACCAAAGCCACCCAGCAGCTTCCCGACACCGAGGAGGTACGGCGTAACGTCCGCACGCACCAGGACCTGAACCGGCATGTCACCGTCGGCGAGTGGCTGGAGGAGTTCCTCAAGCGCAAGCGCGCCATCGAGCCGACCACCCGGCGCTCGTATGAGTCGCACATCCGGCTCTACCTCAAGCCGTACCTGGGGGAGATCCGGCTGGACCGGCTCCGCGTGTCGGACGTCGCGGGCATGTTCGACGCGATCGAGGAGTTCAACGACATCATCGTCACCGAACGCGCCAGCGGCGACCCCGCCCGCGTGCGGGCGGTGCGCTACCGGCGTCCGGTCGGCCCCACCACCATGCACCGCATCCGCGCCACCCTGCGCCACGCGCTGAACATCGCCATCAAGCAGGACAGGTTGCTGGCCTTCAACCCCGCCGCCGTCGTCGAACTCGCTACCGCCTCCCGTCGGCGCAGGCCGTTGATCGCATACAGCCGGTAGAGGGCGAACAGGCGATCTCTTCGGGCGTAGGTGAGGAATCGCTGGGTCTGCTACGGGGTCCACACCATCACCGGCGAGGGACGCGGCGCACCAGTGTAGGCGACTACGGGGTCGACTCGCCTGCCCTCGCGTGCCCGCTTGAGCAGGTCCAGATGTTCCGCGTGGTCGAGGCGCCACTGGGCGACCCGCTCCTCGGTCCAGACCAGCGGCTTGGAACGCCGCGAAGGCCGCGTTCGGACAGGCCGTCAAGCAAAGATCGCGTCATGCCGGTCCGTGCCCGTTCGTCGAGGCCCCTCCTTGAGGGTCTCTTTCGTGATTTGGGAGGGCTCGATATCCGCAAACTGGATCGGGATTCACTGGCAGATCACCCAGCTCGGCTGGAACCCCATCCAGGGCACCCCGAAAACCGATGCCAGCGACCGCGAGATCGCCGTCGACGCCGAGTCGATGACCTGGCTGAAGCAGCATGAACGGCGGCAGGCGCGGGAGCGGCTGGCCGCGGGGCCGGACTGGGTGGAGTCCGGGTTCGTCTTCACCGACGAGATCGGTCGGCCTCTGCATCCGCAGTATGTGACGGATCGCTTCTACGCGATCTGCTACCAGGCCGGACTGCCACCGATCCGCCTCCATGACCTGCGCCACCTGGCAGCCACAGCGATGCTCGCGGCAGGAGCGGATGCCGTCCTAGTACAGAAAGCGCTCGGGCACCGCACGGCATCGTTCACCCGCGACACCTACATCAGTGTCTACCCCGAAGCGGCTGCCGCAGGAGCCGAGGCCACCGCCGCGTTGCTGACCGGAACCCCCCGCACCCACACCCCGGCCACTACCGCCCTCTCGGCGCACCACCCGCTCTGGACGGAGTGCACAGGACGCGGCGGTCGGAGGCGAGGGCACGAGTGGGACGGTGATCCACCTGCCCACCAGCTAAGAATCGCGATCAGGTAGCAGAAGGGGGAGGTAGGTCAGCCGCACGCTGACCTACCTCCCTCTTTCCCTTGTCTCCTTCCCCCGCAGCGGGAGCGGAGAGGGTTCGGGACGGGATGAGCGGCCCATGGGGGGGAGGGTGACTCCCCGCTTTGCGCTACGTCCCGAAGGCCCCGGGAGGGTCCGGCAGCAGGGCACGAGGGAGGTAGCGCCACCGCTGCCGGACGTTTTCATAGAGTCCCGGGGTGGCGGCTCCAGCGTTCGTGTGCGGGCCCCGGATCCCACACTCGTGTGACGCTGCTGGAGCCGCCCGCCCACGGCCTGGTGAGTCAGCGGCTGCACCAAGGCCATCAGCGTTGGCCGACCGGGCTTCCAGGACGGTCAGCCAAGGGGGTGGCTGCTCTCTCCGCACAGCGGAGGCCCGAGCAGCCACCTCCCCTCCCCCTTGGCGGGCACGGTCGCCTGCGCGCAACCCGCCCGCCAGAGGGGTCCGGGCCCGGTAGCGGCACCCGCGATGACTGGGAGCGTGCCGCTACCGGACGTTCATGAAGTTCTCAAAGGGCGGGCGGCCCCCTTTCACGCCTCGCGGCCTGTGCAGCCGCGCTCCGCACCAGCGCAAAGAGGGCCGCCCACCGGTTGACCGGGCGGAAGGGGAACCACCCGGCCTTTCCCGGGGAGTGGCTGACCGGACCTCCTCGGGTATCCGGCCAGCCGCCCCAAGGGGTGACCGCGCCCGTGGTTGCCTGAGGCGCTCGCGGTCACCCGATTCTCGGGAGTGCGGCGGGTGGGCCTGCGCGTCCGCCCGGCCGCATCGCTCCCGAGAAGCCTTGAAATCTCGCTTGTCTCCTCCTGGGGAAGGGGGGCGGTCCCTCCCATCGCGGCGTCGGCGTGCGCGATGGTTTCCTCCCAGGTGAGGGACCGCCCCAGGCGGCGATCGACGCGAGCGGGGGACCCACGCGACACGCCACCCAGGCGGTGACTTGACCGGCAAGGACATCCGGCCAGCCACCACCGGTGACCACGCGCTGCACACCACGCGGCCACCTCGGACTCGAACAGGACACCGGCCACGGTCGCCCACCACCCGGCACCCATCCGAGAAGCACTGACAGGGTGGCCCTCACCCGCCCCGGCCCCCGGCCGGGATGCCACCGCCAGACACCCCGACCGGAAGGGAGCGGGTGAGGACGCTGCCATCCACGGCCCCGCCGAACGGGCGGCAATCGTGGTGACAGGGCTGATGGCCGCCGATCCCCGGCCGCTGACAGCCACGACAGGGCCGCGACACGGGCCGCCAACGGGCGGACAGCATCCGTGCCCGGTCGGCGTGGTCGCGTGCCGGTCAGACGGTGTGCGGGGACGCTACGGCCAGCACCCGGCCGACACATTCGGCCGCCCGGTCCGGGTGGGTGACCTCGACGATCGGCGCTGCCCACGACCACCAGAACATCCACTCACCCTCCCGCGGCAAGGCCGAAACAACCTCGGCCAGCGTGGTGGCCCCGGGTTGATCACCCGCAAGCGCGGCAGCCGCCCCGCATCGGTCAGCACCCGCGCGAGTAAGCCCCGCGCCTGCAGCACCCGCTGCAGGTCAGTCAGGTAGAGGGCGGCCTGCTCGGCTATCGCCGAGGGGACGGGATCAGACATGGTCGACTCCGGGGGATAGTCAGGGGAAGAGGAAGAGGAGGGGGTTTAGGTAGCCGCGTACAGCTGCTGTAGCGGGGAGGGCGATCTTCAGGCGGACGGCTGGTTCTGCTTGCGACGCCGCCACACCACGTAACCAGCCCACACCACCACCCCGACCACCCCGACCACGATCAGGCCAAGCACCGCCAGCGCCACCGGCCGGACCACCCCGGCCGGAGCCACCACGGAGAAGACCGCGAACGCAGCGGTGAACACCACCAGCAGCCCATTGATCAGATGACGACGCAACACGACGAACTCCAGTTCACAAAACGAACGAGGGAAGGCACGGAGCCGGATGGGGTGTGATTCAGGGGGCCGAACAGCGAACGGCCGTTGAGCGCCTTACGCCGCAACCGCCACCGGCGCCCGAGCACGACCCCTGCGAACAGGCCCGGCCCGCCTGCGAGCACCGCCACCTTCACCGGCATCGGGACGCTCCCGGGCGCGGCGGTGATCCAGCGACGAACGCGGCCGTGACCAGCACCGGGACGAGCATGAGCAGATGATGGCGGCGCACAATGCTTCTCCGATTCCGGGCAGGCCAAACACAGGCGTAAACGAGCTGTATGAAGAAGGAAGAGGGAGCAGACGAGGTCAGCCGGCGACCGGAGCGCAGTACAACTGCCCTAACTGCGCCTCGGTCGGATAGCGGTCCAGGTGACACCACACGTGCCGGTACCCGGTGCCGGGCATCCGGTAGGTGCCCCACCGGCCACGTGACAGGTTCGCCACGATCGCCAGCCCCCGACCGTGCTCGGAGTGCAGGTTCGGCACCTGCAACGGGATGCAGGCGGGGGTTGAGCAGTGCGACCCCGGATCGGTCACCCCCACCCTGATAAGGACCGCGTTCTGCGACAGCCTGACCGCGATGTGACCAGAACCGTCACCGATACCGGAGGCATCGGCGTACTTGACGGCGTTGGTGACCAGCTCGGAGGTCACCAACACGACAATCTCGGTTGCGGCATGAGCGCCGCCCAGCCACGTGGTGATCGCCTGCCGGGCCAGATGTGGCGCCCGCGCGTCACACGCCAGCTGGATGATGCCGAGTTCCTCGAGCTTTGTCGGTGGGGGTACGTGGTATATCACCGGATTCGCCTCGCTATTTTCTGATCACCAGTCGCTTCCAATATGCGAAGAATGCGAGCAACATCTACCTACCTGCGTTCTATTCGTGTGCCTGGCTGTGTGGTTCAACCCGGCCTGAAGAGACCATCTCAGAAAACCCCTGCATGCGGGGCCAAAGGCAAAGCACTTCCCGGGCACTTACCAGGTGTGCTACAACACATGCCCGTGCTTTGAGGTGTGTTATCAGAGAGGAGGCGTTTCACCATGGAAAACGCCGAGCCGGAGCCTGCACTAAAAACCCCGAGCGTGAAGTTCGGCACCCATCTTCGTGAATACCGCATCATGGCAGGGAGGCGACAAAAGCAGCTCGCTGTCATGCTCGGCTGGTCAGTCTCGAAGATCAGCATGATCGAGCGCGGAGAACGCCGGGCCGACGAGGACTTCGCCCGCGCCGCCGACACCGCGCTGGGAGCAGGTGGTGGCCTCCTGACACGTTGGCGTGAGACCGTCGGGCAAGCCGGTCGATTCTCTATCTGGCTCGCGCAACTGGTCGAGATCGAGCAGCGGGCGGACATGCTCCGTGCTTGGGAGCCGTTGATCGTCCCTGGCATGCTCCAGACCGAGCAGTACGCCCGCGCCATCTTCCGGGGCAGGCCGGAGATCACCCCCGACGTCGTCGAGCAAAGCGTGGCAGCACGGCTAGATCGCCAGCGCATCCTGGAACGGGAGAAGGGACCTAAGCTATGGGTAGTGCTGGACGAAGGAGTCCTCACCCGGCCTATCGGGAGCGAGGAGATCATGGCGGAGCAACTCGCGCATCTCGCCGGTATGGACGATCATCCGCGGGTTCACCTTCGCATCCTCCCTCATAACGCGTGGCTGACGACCGGGCTGCAAGGTGCCTTCATGCTGGCCGGTGGACCGGCAATGCCAGACACGGCCTACCTCGAGTCCATCACGCTGAGCCAGATCACAGCTGACCCGAGCAGGGTTCTGGACATCAAGTCGAGGTATGAGATGTTGCACGGTGAGGCCCTTCCTCGAAGGGCTTCACTCCAATTGATCGAGGAGAAAGCCCAGCGATGGAAGTGACCAACGAGGAACTGGACCGCGCCATCTGGCGCAAGGCAACCCGCTCTGGCGACAACGGCAACTGCCTGGAAGTGGCGCCCCTGTCCGGAGGCAGGGTCGGTATCCGTGACACCGAAGCCCCTGACCAGGCCCCCTACGTCGTTTCAGCATCGGTATGGGCGGCGTTCATCGACGGCGCCAAAAGAGGCGAGTTCGACTTCTGACACTCCGACCGGCAACCGGCGCAGGCGCCTGGGCAGGCCCTAGCACCCCTGCACCTGCCCGAGGGCCAGGTCGGATTGTCTTCAGCTTGGCCGGCTGACGGTGGCCATGGAAAGCTCTTCATGGCCACCGTCAACCAGGTACTTCGTCCCAGACCCAGTTGCGCCTCCTTGCGTCACGCTCTATCCGGGCACGATCAAAGATCGCGGCGAAATTCTCAACACGACCGTTGTAACTGGCCTCTGCTTGGCTGATAAGCATCTCAATGAGAGGCTGGATCTCATGCCAATGGCGGGGCAGGCTGATGCCGGAGAACCAGGCGTGCAGCGCAGTCACTGAGGAATCGCTCCCTAGTCTTTTCATCCAGCGCTGCATCGCCCGGTAGGGCGGAGCTCCGGCAGATGTCTTGAGAGCCAGCAGCTCACGTGACCACACGGCCAAGGCCGGGCGATTTGCGAATCGGTCATGGATTTGACTCGTACCAGCCCTTGCCTCGGCTGGACTAACCGGTGTCTCGGCTGCTGCATCTTCGTCGCTGGTGTAGTCGGTGCCAAAGTTGATCGAACCAGCGTGATGCGACCTGCCTATCCTGTCTTGGTCCATGATGAGTGGATCCCGCGGTGCGGCACGCCGCCGCCGAATCTGGTCTTCGTAAGCCGCGGCGTATCCGGCGTTGACGGCTTCCGTTTCCTCTTCAGTGCAGGAGAGAGCACGCAGAAGCCGATCAAGCAGATCACGGCTGGGGAGCTTCGGCCCGAGCACGTATCGGTGGATCACTGCCCTGCTGCGGTGAACCGTCAAGCCCAGCTCTCTTAGCGAGGGGTCGTCATGCCGACGGATCGTGCGCTGGAGTAGGTCGAAGAAGTCGTACTGGGGACCGTAGGGGGCCTTCGGCTCGCCGAGAGGCTTTTTCGGCATCGTCACCTCACCCGATTGATTTCACCCTGTTGTCACCTTATTTGCTCGATGTTCAGAACGCGCTCCCACCAGGGCATTCGCTAGCTTAAGAATGAAGTCAGTGTCCCGAACAGCTCGGACGCCTGTTCGGACAGCTGCCACGGCTCGCGACCTCCAGCAGCAGACCCAGACAGATGTCAACCGAAAGTGAGCACACCACATGCGCTTCATCCAGACCGTCATCCAGCGTGTCTTACGGCTGGTCGCGACTCGGCGGTGTCGCATCATTGCGGCCCTGGCGACCGCCATAGTCGTTGGCCTTCTGTTTCCGAACCAGCGCGTCGCGTCGGCAGCGGCAATTATCGCGGCCGTCGCAGTCGTAATCGAGCTGCTCTTCCCTGAGAAAGGCCATGTTCAGGACTCGGCGTTGTTCGAGTCGCGACACAGGCGGCATCGTTCAGCAGACTCACCCTCACGGCCGCTGGTGGAGGACCAAGATCCGGCCGTTGGACAGGGCGATGCCGACGGTGAGAACCGTACTGCGTGCGATCAGTTCACACCAAGTGGATCAGAACCGTTAACTGGACACACCCGACCGCCCGCCGCCTCCTCCGGCTTGGTGCTCTGCTGGGCTTCCCATGGGGTATGCCGTGATCGTCAGGGGCCGGGGGGCCGGGCATATGCCGGACCGGTGTGTCAAGTTCCGGTACCCGCGCGACGGTGGAGTTCCGGTAGCTGTGCGACAGGCAGAGATGAGGAGTGCCAAGACGTTTCCCTGGCTCCCCGCTAGCCGCCTGCCGGGCGGGGGAACGGGCCCGCTGTCCAGGGTGGGCGTAGCCCATCGCGCAGCGACGCCGTAGGCGCCCTTGACCGTGGGCCCGAGAGCCTGCATTCTGACCCGGCGGGGCAGCCCGGGGCGGGCCTGGGGCCAGGTTAAGGTCCGGTCGAGGGGATCCGGGCGGAGGCCAGGTCCTTGGGCTTGGGCTTGGGCTTGCGCGGGCGGCCGCCCGGGGTGGCGAACGCGCCGTGTTCCTTGGCCCGGTCGTGCCGGATCGGATGCACCCGGATCACCACCTCATCGACGGACAGCTGCACCGACCCGGCCACGATCGACACCTGGATGCTGCGCCGGGCCCAGGCCCGGCCCGCCTGGTACATGGTGCCGGCGAACGACACGCCGCCGTCGCGGTCGGCGACCCGGGTCACCACCGGGCCGGTGCTGGGCGCCCGCGCCCGGTGCACCGGTTGGGCCCGGGTGCCCTTGCCGCCGGACCTGGCCCGCTGCACGTGGGTGGCCACCAGCACACCGCGGTGCAGCACCTCCACCAGCCCATCGCCGGCCACCACCTCCACCAATTCCCCGGCGAAGACCGGGCCGACCCGGTATGTGGCGCCGGCCAGCGAGATCCGCCCGTGCTGGTCGACCCAGCGGGTGATGCCCGGCGGCCGGGCGGTGCGCCGCCCCTGCCCTCGCGAAGATGCGCCGCCAGGGTCTGGCAGCGACCCCGCCGCCTGGATCGGCTCGGCCGCCTGCTCGCCGGCCTGCACCGGTGCCGCCTGCTGGGCGGCCAGGCGGAACCGCTCGATCGGCGAGCCGCCGCCCAGCGCCTGGTGCGGCCGGGTGGTGTTGTAGATCTGCACCCAGGCATCCAGCGCCGCCTGAGCCTGGGCCACGGTGGCATACCGGCGATCACACTCGGTGAAGTGCTCGCGCCGCATGGTCTTGTGCAGTCGCTCCACCTTCCCGGTGGTGGTCGGCGAGTACGGCGCGGTGAGCAGGTGCTTGATCCCGTTGTCGGTGCAGATCCGATCGAAGGCCACCGGACCGGGACCGGGACCGAACCGGGCGGTGAACACCTTGCCGTTGTCGGTGAGGATCTGCTCGGGCACCCCGTGCGCGGCCAGTGCCGCCCGCAGCGCCGCACACACCGGCCCGGAGGTGGCCCGCGCCACGATGGCGGCACACACCACGAACCGCGAATGATCATCGATCCCGGTCACCACCTTGCACTCACGGCCATCGGCCAGGTGCACGCCGCCCATCACATCCATCTGCCACAGCTCCATCGCCCGGCCGCGTTCCCAGCGCTTGTAGTCGCCGCGCCTACGCACCCGCCGCCCGGGCTGGATCAGCCCATGACGCACCAGCGCCCGATACACACTCGAGCGGCCCGGCACCGGCGCGACCGCCTCCCGCTCCAGCTCATGCACGATCCGGGTCGGCCCCCACCCCGGATGGCCGGTCCGCAACCGCACGATCCGCGCCTCGACCACCGCGCTCATCTGATGCGGACACCGCTCCGGTCGCGACGAGCGATCAGCCAGATTGGCGATCCCGCCATCATCGGCATACCGGCGCAGCCACCGATGCACCGTCTGCCGCACCACCCCGAAACGGCGCGCGACCTCGGTCACCGAGGCGCCTTCCAGCACCTCCAGCACCGCCCGATACCGCTGCTCCACCACACCCAGCTCCATCAGCATGGCCCTCGGTTCCCTCCCCGCAACCCTTTGAAGGCCACAGCCAAGAACCGAACCACCACCACCGACAAGTCACCGCCAGGTGTCGCTCACCTACCGGAATCCCTGTCGCACAGCAGCCGGGACTATGTCGCCCGGCTACCGGAACCGCGTCCTGGAACTGTCACACAGGAACCGGAACCGATGTGTCCACCATCTACCGGAACTGCACATATGCCGGACCGGTGCCGAAGAGCAACCGCCGGACAACCAACGGCCGATCTCGGCCCTCGCAGGAGGCCACGAGAATCGAAAAACCCCAAGTCAGACGCGGTCTTTGGTGGTAGGGCGCCCGGGGCTCGAACCCAGAACCTACGGTTTAAAGTCCACAGCTGCGTTGCCCCGTGTGTGCGCCTAATCGCCCGTCCTCGTGACGGTCTCGCCATCGCCATCTCTGTCAGGTTCTGCCGCAGGCTATTGCTTTGTGTCGCCTCGCCCGGATGCCCGCCGGGTCCTTCTATATGGGCCGGAGGTGGCGGAATTTGCTGATCCTTGCCCGAGAGGGCTGTCCGATTTCTGGTCTGGTGGCAGGTATTTAGATTAGTGACGGGAGATTTTCCGTTGATCGTCGGGGCCGGCAAGGGTGTGTCAATTTCGGGTGGGGGGGTGGTGGTCGTTGGATTCCGGAACGGGGGTCGGATTGGGCTTGACCGATGCCGTGCAGGTGGGCGTCGATACATCCCCGCCCGACATGGCCATGCCGTATTCCCGGTGTTGGTCGCGGGGCGTGCTCGCCTGACCGGCATCCGGAGTGTGACTGCGCGCTGCCGGGCTCGCGGGCGGGAGAAGACATCGCATCGCAGGATGAGGGGAGAAAGTGATGGCTGACGGCACCACGTACAAGCGGTGCTCCTGCACGGGAGCCGACGGCAAGGCGCTGGGACAGAAATGCCCCAAGCTACGGCGTCCCGGTGGGGGCTGGAGTAACCGGCACGGCATCTGGAGTTACCAGATCGAGCTTCCGGCCACGGTGGAGGGGAAGCGCCGGGGTCCGCTGCGTCGTAGCGGCTTCGCCTCGCAGGACGCCGCTGGCGACCAGTTGGGGAAGGTGCGCGAGTTGCTGGCGCTGGCCGATCCGGGCGAGGTTGTGACCCGTAATCAGATCGCTGATCTGATCAAGAGGACGCTGGCCGAGACCGAAGCTCTGCCCAGCGTCGAGGTGGTGCGCCGCAAGGTGCGCACCCGCCAGGACCTGACCCAGGAGGTGACGGTCGAGCAGTGGCTGGAGGAGTTCCTCAAGCGCAAGCGGAAGATCGAAGAAACGACCCGGCGCTCCTACGAGGGCCACATCCGGCTGTATCTGACCCCCTACCTGGGTCATATCCGGCTGGATCAGCTCAGGGTCGGGGACGTGGCGGGGATGTTCGAGCAGATCGAGGAGTTCAACGACGTCATCGCCGAGCGCCGCGCCAGCGCTGACCGTGAGGTGCGGGCCAGCGTCAAGTATCGGCGGGCGGTCAGCATGGCCACCATGCACAGCATCCGGGCGACACTCCGGCATGCGCTGAACGTGGCCATCCGCCAGGACCGGCTGATCGACTTCAACCCCGCGGCGGTGCTGGAGATGCCGGCCAAGACCCGGCCCAGGCCACTGGTGTGGACCCGGGAGCGGGTCGAGGAATGGCATCAGGACTTCCGCGCCTACCGCAGCGCGGAGAAAGCGCGCCGGGGAGGGCGGCGAGTGGATCCGATCGACGCCTACATCCGGGTGCCGCGCCCATCGGCGGTGATGGTATGGACACCGGAGCAGACCCGGCTGTTTCTGGAAGAGGCCGGTCGGCATCCGTTGTTCGCCTTGTATCGGCTGATCACGCTTCGCGGGCTGCGGCGGGGCGAGGCATGCGGGCTGCGCTGGAAAGACATCGACCTGGATACCGGAGCCGCGAGCATCTCCTGGCAGCTGGTGCAGCTGGCCGGGCGCATCCACGAGGGCAAGCCCAAGACCGACGCCTCCATGCGCACCATCGCCCTGGACGCCGAAACGATCACGATCCTGCGCGCGCACCAGCGGCGTCAACGCGAACAACAACTCGCAGCAGGGGAGACATGGAGGGGGACCGGGTTCGTGTTCACCCAGTCCGATGGGGATCGGCTGCATCCGCAGCATGTGTCCGACCAGTTCCTGTGGCTGGCCTACCTGGCGGGACTACCACCGATCCGGCTCCATGACCTCCGGCATGGGGCTGCGTCGTTGATGCTGGCCGCGGGTGTGGAGATCAAGGTGGTCCAGGAAACTTTGGGGCATACCTCCAGCGCGTTCACCGCCGACACCTACACCTCGGTCTTTCCCCAGGTAGCGATGGCGGCGGCGGAGAAGACCGCAGCGCTGTTGCTGGGCGACGACGAGGAGTACGGCACACTGCGGCATCTGCGCGCATAGCCAAGAGTGCCTGACAGGGTCACAGGACGGCTTCGTCCCGCCGGAAACGCGGCGGACGGGGCCGTCCGCCGTATCGCGGGAACCGGTGAGTGCGGTGTCGGACGGCATGGTGATCATGGTGTGTACGGGGTTGGTACGGGCGAGCACGGTTGGAGCACGGAACGGCTAGAACTATGTTCCGCCCAGACGGCCAAGCGCATGTTTCAGCAGGTCAACGGCATGATCTAAGCGCGCCCTGCAGGATTCGAACCTGCGACCGTCGGATTAGAAGTCCGATGCTCTATCCAGCTGAGCTAAGGGCGCTCCCGCCTTATTGTGCATGATCCGGCGAGTTGTCACGCACTCGATTTGACCGTGTCACTCGGTCAGTCCGATCACCGCCCACATGAACAGCGTGCCCGCCAGCGTAGCCGTCAGGGTCAGGCCGGTGGATCGGCGGGGGGTGTGGGCTTCGGGGAGGATGTGGGAGGTGGCCAGGTACAGGAGGAAGCCGGCGAACAGGCCCAGGTACGCGCCCAGCAGGCCTTGGGGGATGGTGAGGAGGGTGGTCAGGGTGGCGCCGGCTATGGGGGCTATGGCGTCCAGGGTGAGGAGGATGATGGCGCGGCGGCGGGCGTTGCCGTACAGGGTGGTGAGTGTGTAGGTGTTGAAGCCGTCGGTGAAGTCGTGTGCGATGACGCCTATGGCGACCGCTACGGCGAGGGCGGTGTCGGTTTGGAAGGCGGCGCCTATCGCGGCGCCGTCCAGGAAGCTGTGGATGACCAAGGCGCTGCCTGCTGCCAGGCCCATGCCGGCGTGGGCATGGCGGTGGGCTGCGTAGTCGCCTTCTTGCGTGTCGTGCATGGCCACGGCGCGTTCCACGATGTGGACGGCCAGGAAGCCGGCGGCGAAGGTGAGCATGGGCAGGGGGACGCCGTGCAGGGTCATGGTGTCCAGGGCGAGGGCCTCTGGTAGGAGGTCGAAGGCGACGACGCCGAGCATGACGCCGGCGGCGGCGCCCAGGACGAGGTTGCGGCGTTCGCGGACGCGGTGTGCGACCAGGCCGCCCAGGAGCGTCATCAGGAACGCCACTACGGACAGCAGGATCGGCATACGGGCCACGTTATGGGCAGGCGGCGCCGGGGCGGTGGTCCGACACAAAAAGCCAGGCGGGATCGGTCTAAAGGGGTCTAAGATGCCGTTGCATGGTCGCGACGCTCCTGCATGAGACACCGCTGCGGGGCGGGGACGTGACGGACGGGGTGGTTCGGGTCGGGGATACGGTCCGCCGTCCGAAAAGCTCGTCCACGCCCGCCGTGCACGCCCTTTTGCGGCACCTTGAGGCCTCGGGGTTCGCCGGGGCGCCTCGGGTGGTGGGGTTCGATGAGTTCGATCGCGAGGTCATCACCTTCATTCCGGGTAGTTGCGGGCTTACCGTGCACAACGTGGCCGAGGATGGGTTGCGGAGTCTCGCGGAGCTGTTGCGGGGGTTTCATGACGCCACCGAAGGGTTCTCCGCCCAGGGGTGGGTCGAGGGGTCCAATGATGACAGGGCGCCGGAAGTCATCGGACACTGTGACTTACGGCCGGAGAACACGATTTTTCATCGTGGCAGCGCCGTCGCGCTGATCGACTTCGACCAGGCCAGGCCCACGACGCGGCTGTTCGACGTGGTCACCACGCTGCGCCACTGGGCGCCCATCGCCGATCCGCTCGACCGCCATCCGCTCCTGCGGGGCGTGGACGTGGGTGCTCGGCTGCGTCTTTTCTGCGACGCGTACGGCCTGCCGCCCCGAGACCGGCGCCGCCTGCTCGACCTGGCCAGGCTCCGCTTCCACCGCAGCTACGACGTGATGCGGAAGCGGGCGGACCAGGGCGGCGCCTGGGCGGCGATGTGGGCCGGCGGCGCCGGTGAGCGCATCCGCCGGGCGGCCGCCTGGCTCGATGTGCACGAAGATGAACTTCATGCACATCTGGTCTAGGTCCGCCGGTATCGCGCTCGGTGTCGCGCTTGACGCCGTGTTCGCGGATCCGCGCCGCGGACATCCCGTCGCGTTGTTCGGCCGGGCGGCCGCCGCTCTGGAGAAGCGCCTGTACGGCGACGCCCGCCCGAACGGCGTCGCCCACGTCGCCCTGTGCGTGGGCGCGGCGGCCGGGGTCGGCATCCTGGCCGAACGCGTACGCCACCCGCTGGCCCGCACCGCGCTCACCGCGGCGGCGACCTGGGCGGTGCTCGGCGGTACGACGCTGGCCCGCGAAGGCGCCCACATGGCCGGCGCCCTGGAGGACAAGGACGTCGAGCGGGCCAGGCGCCGCCTGCCGCACCTGTGCGGGCGCGACCCGTCGGAGCTGGAGGAGCCGGAACTGGCCAGGGCGACGGTGGAGTCGCTGGCCGAGAACACCTCGGACGCCGTGGTGGCGCCGTTGTTCTGGGGTGCGGTGGCGGGGATTCCCGGATTGCTGGCCTATCGGGCGATCAACACCTTGGATGCGATGATCGGGCATCGTTCGCCCAGGTACGAGCGGTTCGGCTGGGCGGCGGCGCGGCTGGATGACGTGGCCAACTACGTTCCGGCGCGGGTGACCGGGCTGATCACCGTGGCGGTGGGGCCGGATCGGGCGGGGGCGCTGGCCGTACTGAAGAAGGATGGGCATCGGCACCCGAGCCCGAACGCGGGACGGTGTGAGGCGGCCTTCGCCGGCGCGCTCGGGGTGACGCTCGGCGGCACCAACGTGTACGGCGGGCGGACGGAACACCGTCCGACCATGGGCGACGGCCGCGCGCCCGAGGTCGGGGACATCGGGCGCGCGGTCCGGCTGACCAGGGCGGTGAGCTTCACGGCCGCCGGGCTGGCGGTGCTGGCGGCTATGCGTCCCTGGCCTCGTCGAGGACCTTCTTGGCGTCCCGCTCGAAGGACGCCCGCGCGCCCAGCGTGATCAGCCCGCCGAGGACCATGGGCACGATCAGCACGTACATGCCGCCGACCAGGGAGCCGAGCCGGTCGGAGAAGATGCCCACGATCAGCGAGCCGAACGCGCCGCCCGCGGTCGTGAACACCTGAAGGACGGCGAAGCCGAGCCCGCGCGAGCCCGCTCCGACCACGTCGGCCAGGCAGGCGGTCATGTTCGGGATGGCGATCGACATGAGCGAGCAGGACAGCAGGGTGAGCGCGGCCATGGCGAGCAGGGAGTTCATGGAGAGGGCGGCGGCGAGCACCGCGGCGCCGATCGTGATCCCGCCGCCGCCGGCCAGCAGCCGCCCGCCCTTGACGGTGCCGTGCCACTTGCGCCCGAGCCACGCGCCGACCAGGGTGCCGACGAGCGTGCCGGCGACCGTGATCAGGCCGCTGTAGGAGCCGGCGGTGGCCGGGGTGGCGCCGAACGCGCGCACCATCAGCGTGGGCAGCCAGAAGAAGATCCCGGCCAGGCCGAGCGTGAGCAGGGCCAGGCCGACGCAGACGAACATCAGCGTCGGATTGCGCAGCACGAGACGGAACTGCGGCCAGAACGGCTGCTTTGGCGCCTTAGCCGAAGAAGCCGAAGAAGCCGGAGAAGCCGAAGAAGCCGGAGAAGCCGGGGTGGTTCCGCCCGCGACCAGCCGGTCCAGTTCGCCGCGTTTGGGCTCACGCAGCATCCAGCACAGGATCGCGGTGAGCACGCCCGGGATGACCATGACGAGGAAGGCGTTGCGCCAGCCCATGGCCTGGCCGAGGATGCCGCCGAGCAGGGTTCCGATGCCGCCGAGGTAGGTGGTGACGCGCGTGAGCCCGTACGCCTTGGCGCGGGAGAGCGGCGGATACCAGTCGGCGAGCAGGCTGCCGGCGGCGGGGTTGTCGATGTTCTCCGCGGCGGCCAGGAAGACGCGCATCAGGTAGAACATGGCGAATCCGGTCGCGAGGCCGGAGCCGAGGGTGGCGATCGCCCAGCAGAAGACGACGATGGCGAGGATGCGGGTGCGGTTGTAGCGGTCGGCGAAGTACCCGGCGGGCAGGGCCACCACCGCGGCGGCGAGGGCGGCGGCCGTGGGGATGGATCCGGCGGCGGTGTCGGAGAAGCCCCATTCCGCCTGGACCAGAGGGAGGACGCCGGACAGCAGGTTGTACTCGATGCGGTCGACCAGGCCGACGATGAACAGGACGACGAGCGGCGTCCAGCCGTACGGCGCGCGGTCCTGTGCGTTGATCACACCGGTTCGTGGTGATCCGAACGTCCCGACCATGCGGCACCTCTCTTAGAGCGACGTTCTAGGAGATTGTTCTAGAAGGGCAGTGCGCTGTAAATGGGGCACGTGTGAAAAAATGCCGCGGTGAAGGGTGCGTTGCTGGTGGCGGGGACGACGTCGGACGCGGGCAAGAGCGTGGTGACCGCCGGCATCTGCCGGTGGCTGGTCCGCCAGGGTGTGAAGGTGGCGCCGTTCAAGGCGCAGAACATGTCCCTGAACTCCTTCGTCACCGCCGGGGGCGCCGAGATCGGGCGGGCGCAGGAGGTTCAGGCGAGGGCGGCGCGGCTGGAGCCCGTCGCGGACATGAACCCCATCCTGCTCAAGCCGGGCAGCGACCGGCGCAGCCAGGTGGTCCTCATGGGCCGGCCCCTGACGGACGTGGACGCGCTGGAGTACGGGGCGCTCAAGGACATGCTGCGGGAGAAGGCCCTGGAGTCGCTGGAACGGCTGCGCGCCGCCCACGACGTGGTGATCTGCGAAGGGGCGGGCAGCCCTGCCGAGATCAACCTGCGGGCCGGTGACATCGCGAACATGGGCCTGGCCAGGGCGGCGGGGCTGCCGGTCGTGGTGGTGGGCGACATCGACCGGGGCGGGGTGTTCGCCGCCTTCTACGGGACGGTGGCGCTGCTGGACGCCGCCGACCAAGCCCATATTTCCGGATTTATCGTCAACAAGTTCCGCGGAGCGGTCGAACTCCTGCAACCCGGACTGGACACCCTCCACACGCTGACCGGACGCCCCGTCTACGGCGTGCTGCCCTGGCTCGACGGGCTCTGGCTCGACGTCGAGGACTCCCTGGCCCTGGACAACCGCCGCGTCGTCACCCGCGGCCCGTACGGCAGGCAGACCCTGCGCGTGGCCGTGGTCCGGCTGCCCCGGATCTCCAACTTCACCGACCTGGACGCCCTGGCCGCCGAACCCGGCGTGGTCGTCCGCTTCGTCACCGACCCCGCCGAACTGGACGACGCCGACCTCGTGGTGCTGCCCGGCTCCCGCGCCACGGTCTCCGACCTCGCCTGGCTGCGGGAGAACGGGCTGGCGCGTGCCGTACAGGAGAGAAAGGGGCCGGTGCTGGGCATCTGCGGCGGCTTCCAGATGCTCGCCCGCGACATCCACGACGGCGTGGAGTCCGGCGCCGGCTACGTCCCGGGGCTCGGGCTACTTCCGGTGACCGTGACGTTCCGGCCGGAGAAGACGCTCGCCCGCCCCACCGGCCAGGCTTATGGCCAGCCCGTGCGCGCCTACGAGATCCATCACGGCGTGGCCGCCGTCGAGGGCGGTGAGCCCTTCCTGGACGGCTGCCGCGTCGGCGACGTCTGGGGTACCACCTGGCACGGCGCCCTGGAGAACGACGGCTTCCGCCGCGCCTTCCTCGCGGACGTGGCCGCGCGCGCCGGGCGGGCCTTCGCCCCGGACCCCGGCGTCAGCTTCGCCGCGCTGCGCGAGGAGCGCCTGGACGCGCTGGGCGACCTGGTCGAACAACATCTGGACGTCGGCGCGATGATGCGCCTCATCGAGCACGGTCCGATCGACGCTCCGCTTCTGCCTCCGGGAGGTGCCAGGCGTCCCGCGACGCCAGGTGGAGGATGAGGGCGGCGATGTTCCAGGCGTCGTCCTCGCCCCGGTGGTGCCGGCCTTCGAGCGGGAGCCCCGCGATGGTCAGCGCCTGGGCCATGCCGGGGCGTTTGCGCAGCCCGTGGGCGGCGGTGAAGGGCAGCTTGGCGTTGGTGTGGTTGCGGGAGAAGGGGTAGCGGGCGCCGGTGGCGGCGCACTGACGGGTGAACTGCTTGCGGTCGTAGTCGCCCCAGCTCGCCCAGGGACGCGAGCCCGCCCGGTGGTCGGCGGCCAGGACACGGCAGGCCTCGGCGAACGGCACGCCCCGCCCGACCTCGTCCTCGGTCAGGCCGGTCAGTTCCGTGCAGAACGGGCTGACGGTGGAGCGGGCGGGCTTCACCACGATGCCGTGCCTGCTCACGCGCTCGCCGGCCGCCAGGTCCACGACGGTCAGGCCGATCTCGATGATCTCGCTGACCATGCCCGGCGGCGGGGAGCCGGGCCAGCAGGTCGCCTCGACGTCCACAACGTTAAGGAGATGGTCCATGGGGCGTCAGCGTACGAGTCCTCCTACGGCCGGCGCATCTGATATCCGGTGGCGCGGAAGTGGAAGGAGGCCCACGAACGGTAGGGGCGCCACGAGTCGGCGATCTTCCGGTAGGCGGCGGGCGGGGCGTCCTCCGGCAGGCCGTACGCCTCGCGCAGGATCGCGAACAACCGGGGCTCGTCACCCGGGAAGGCGTCCGGTGCGCCCGCGCCGCGGATCAGGATGAGCCCGGCCGTGAACGGTCCGACGCCGGGCAGCGCCCGCAGTTCCGCGAGCGCCTCGGACGGCGGCAGGCCGCGCAGGTGCTCGGTGGTGAGGACGCCGTCGAGCGCGGCCCTGGCCAGGTCGTGGATCCACTCCTCCTTGCGTGCGGGCAGGCCGAGCCCGCCCGCCTCCACCAGGGAGATCGGGGGAGGGAAGGCCACGAAGGGGTGGCCGTCGACGTCGAGCGTGGCGCCGTACCGTTCGGCGATGCGCTGTTTGACGCGCGCGGCGATGTGCATCGAGGAGCGCTGCACGATCACCGCCCAGCACGCCGCCTCCCAGGGGCTCCAGAAGCACAACGGCCGCAGTCCGGGGCGCAGGCGCAGGACGTCGCCGAGTACCGGGTCGGCGGCGGCCAGCGCGGCGAAGCCGGTGCCGTCGACGTCGAGGGAGAGGATGCGGGCGATCTCGGCGCGGATCGCCGGGCCGGCCGGGCGGCTGGTCCGCACGGAGACGCCGCCGGGCGCCGCGCGCACGCTCACGCCGATGGGCCGCCAGTCGGACTCCGCGTTGTAGGCGAAGCGCAGGGCCGTGCCGTCGCTGGGCGCGAGCGTGCTGGTGGCGGGCCAGTCCTCGACGAAGCGCAGGGACTCGGCGAAGTCGAAGGGGCCCTCGGCGGCGAGGGTGAAGCCGTGCGTGCTCATACGGACATGGTAGTAAGCTCCCTGAATTGGGATTTCACCAGCAGGGAATGAGGAATTGTTGATGGACGGTGACCGGGAATTCGTGCAAAAGGAGCTGCAGCGGCTCCGTGACAGTATCGACAATCTCGACGCCGCCCTGGTGCACCTGCTCGCGGAGCGGTTCAAATGCACGCAGGAAGTCGGGAAACTGAAGGCGGAATACAGCCTGCCGCCCGCCGATCCCGAGCGCGAGAAGCGGCAGATTACCCGGCTGCGCAGCCTGGCGGAACAATCGAAACTCGACCCGGTATTCGCGGAGCGCTTTCTTAATTTCATCATCGCCGAAGTCGTGCGCCACCACGAGCTGATCGCGAACAACCGGGCCCGCAGGTCCTAGCCGGCCACCTTCTGGGCGGCGATCCAGTCGTCGATGCTCTCCCATTGGTCATAGAGCCAGCGGATACGTTCCTCGCGTTCGCGCGGGATCTCCGCGGCCGGTACCCGCCACCACTGGGCGGTGATCTTCGCCTCCAGGGGGAGCCGGCGCCAGATGTCGCCGACGGTGACGAGGTCGTCGAGGCCGGTGTGGGCGACGAAGATGACGTCGGCCGACGGGCAGGCCTCGATGGCGGCGATCGCCCCGCCCGGCCGGGGCGGCAGCAGGTGGTCGAGGCCGCGCGCCCGCTCGGCCTCGGCCGCCAGGCCCTTCTCCTCCAGGCGGCGGATGGCCAGGCGCCGGCGGCGCGGGGTGAAGTTGCCGCCTTCGGGGAAGATGACCAGGGCGTCGTGGTCCTCCATCGTCGAGGACAGGCGGGTGATCTCGTCCAGGATGCCGCTCTCGGTCACCCGGCGCGGGACGAAGGCGTTGGGCAGGCGGTTGACGAGGACGTCCAGCGAGGGGTCGTACTGCAGGGCCGCCTTCATGACGATGCGCGGCTTGCGCCGGTACAGCGCCAGTAGGTGGTGGACCAGCAGGAAGCTGTCGCCGGGGCCCGCGTGGCGCGAGAGCACGATGACCGGGCGGGTCAGCCGGGCGGCCTGTTCCTGTTCGGTCAGCGGGGGTTCGGCGATGGTGACGGTCAGGCGGAAGACACGTTCGGCGGTGCCGTACACGCGGGCGAGGAACCATTTGATCAGGGCGTAGTGGCGTGTCTGGAACTCGTCCCTGCGCAGCCGCCCGCCGAAGCCCGCGGCGACCCACAGCGCGAAGCAGGCCAGCAGCGCGCCGCACTCCAGCACCAGCCACGCCGCCGCGAACCAGATGAGCCGCACCCCGCGCCGCTGCGGCGGCGGCAGGCGCAGCGAGGCCACCGCCACCACCACCAGCCAGAACGGCAGCGTGACGACCACCACGACGGTCAGCACGATGACCAGGGGTGCGAGGATGAGGCGCCGCAGAATGCGTGGGGGCACGTCCTCATCCTCCCCTTGAAGCCAAATATCGGGAAGAAGCCTTGTAAGCGCGCTCGACATAAGCAGAAATCAGCGAAGCGTCCCGATAGCGGAGCGGAGAGACCGGCTCCGGCGCGCCCGCCGGCAGCACGTGCACCTCCACGCCCGGCGGCAGGTTCGCCATCTCCTCGGCGAACCGGTGCCGGCGCGCGATCTCGAAGGCCACCATCCCCACCTCCCACGGCCGCGTCGGCGCGCTGAGCGGGCGCTCGATCCGTCCGACATGAAGCACGAAAACCCGGCTGGCCCCCAGATGTACGGCCCGCCCGACCGGAATGCTGTGCACGAGCCCCCCGTCGAAGAAGTGCTCACCGCCCACGTCCACCGGCGGCAGCAATCCGGGCACGGAGCACGAGGCGAGCACCGCGTCCACCAGCGGCCCGCCGGTGAACCAGTGCGCCGCCGCCCGCTCCACCGAGGCCGCCACGCACTGGAACGGCACCGCCAGCTCCTCGATCCGCTCCACCCCGAGCGTGGCCGCCAGCATCCGCCGCAGCGGCCCGGCCGGATGCAGGTGGGTGCCGGTCCTGGCCAGGGTGGACAGCCGCGAGACCCATGAGCCTGCGAAAGCCGTACGGACCACGTCGGACGACCACAGGGTGGTCAGCCGTTCGACCGCGCGGTCGGGGTCGGCGGCCAGCACCGCGCCGTTGATCGCGCCGATCGAGGTGCCGAGCACCACGTCGGGGCGCACGCCCGCCTCGTCGAGCGCCCTGAGCATGCCCACCTCGTGAGCGCCGAGCAGCCCGCCGCCGCCGAGCACGAATGCCGTCTCCACGAAGGCAACATTATTGCCGGAATACGGAAACCAAGCAGACTCCGCGACTGCCGGACTCGTGTGATGACGACGGGCCGGTGGCGGAGGAGCATCCGGGACATGACAGCAGTCGTGGAGGCCGAAGGGCTGACGAAGTACTACCGGGCGCGCCGCGGCCTGGAGGACCTGACGCTGGAGATCCGTCCCGGCGAGGTCTTCGGCTACCTGGGCCCGAACGGAGCAGGGAAGACGACCACCCTCCGCCTGCTCCTCGACGTGATCCGGCCGACCAGGGGCACGGTCCGGGTCCTCGGGCACGGCACCCGCGAGCCCGCCGCCCGCGCCAGGATCGGCTACCTGCCCGGCGAACTGGTCCTGGAGGGCCGCGAGAAGGCCCGCGACTACCTGCGCTTCCTGGGCAGGGTCCGCGGCGGCGTACCGCCCAAGCGGATCGAGGAACTGGCCGAGCGGCTCGACGCGGACCTGTCGGTGCCGATGCGCAAGCTCTCCAAGGGCAACAAGCAGAAGGTCGGGCTCATCCAGGCGTTCATGCACGAACCGGAGTTCCTGATCCTGGACGAGCCGACCAGCGGCCTCGACCCGCTGCTGCAGCGGGAGTTCCTGTCGATGGTGCGCGAGGTGCGCGTGTCGGGGCGGACCGTGCTCATGTCCTCGCACGTGCTGGCCGAGGTGGAGCAGGTCTCCGACCGGGTCGGCATCGTACGGGAGGGCCGCCTGGTCGCGGTGGAAGACGTCTCGGCGCTGCGGGAGAAGGCGGTACGCCGGGTGGAGCTGCACTTCGACGCGCCGGTGCCGCCCGAGGCGTTCGCCGGCCTGCCGGGTGTGCGGGAGCTCAGCATCCGCGGCGCCGCGGTGGCCTGCACGATCGACGGCCGCCCCGACGCGCTGATCAAGGCCGCCGCGCGCTTCACCGTCGTGCACCTCGTCAGCTCGGAACCCGACCTCGAAGAGATCTTCCTGACCTACTACAGCGAGGCATCATGATCGCCAACGCCCTGGGCGAGTACCGCAGGTCGCTCATCGGCTGGTCGGTGGGCATCAGCCTGTTCCTGACCATGTACGTCAGCGTCTACGCCGGCATGCGCGAGGACCCCGAGATCCTCAGCAGGCAGGCGCTGGCCAAGTCGCCCGGCGCGCTGCGCGACATCATGGGCGGCATGGAGGACATCGCCTCCGCCTCCGGCTACCTCCAGACCGTCGTCTACCAGTTGCTCGTCCCGATCATGTTCATCGTGTGCGCGATGGTCCTCGGCAACCGGGCCCTCGCCCAGCCCGAGGAGTCCGGCACGCTGGAGCTGACGATCACGCTGCCCGTCGACCGCAAACGGCTGCTGCTGGAGCGCTACGCCGCGATGATCGCGGCGCTCTTCGTGATCGCCGCGATCACCTTCGCGGTCCTGGTGGCCGTCGCCCAGTCGATCGACCTGGGCGTCGGCGTGGACCGCATCCTCGCCGCCCACACCGGAGTCTTCCTGCTCGCCGTGTTCTTCGGCACGGTCACGGTGACCGTGGGCGCGGTGACCGGCCGCAAGGCCCCGGCCATGGCCGCCGTCGGCGTCTGGGCGGTCGCCGGCTACATGGTCGTGACCGTCGGCAGGAACGTCGAGGCGATCTCCTGGCTCAAGTGGCTCTCGCCGTTCCACTACTACGCCGAGGGCCGGCCCGTCTACCAGGGGCTGCCCGCATGGGACTACGTTGTGCTGGCGGGGGCGGCGGTCGTGCTGGCGCTCACCGCGGTCCTCGCCTTCGACCGGCGCGACGTAGGAGTCTGACGGGCAGATGGACGAGCCGCTGCGGCGCCTCGTGGCCGAGCACGCCGCCGCGGGGCGGCTGCCGGGCCGCGCGGCCGTCGAGGAGTGCCGCGCGATCGGCGAGAGCGCCGCCGTGCGCGGCGTCCCGCTGCGCGTGCTGGTGGACGACGCGCTGGCCGCTGCCGACGGTACGGCGCCGCCCGCGCTGCGCCGGCTGGTGGCCGCGCTGATGGAGGGCTACGAGGCGGCCCAGCACGCCGCGCTGCGCAGCGAGGAAACGGCCCGCAAGGAGTTCGTGGACGACCTGCTCCAGGGCCGCGCGGAGCGCCTGGCCGAGCGGGCCGAGCACTTCGGGCTGCGCCTGGCCGAGTCGTACGTGGTGGCCGTGGCCAGCGGCATGAAGGACGGCGACCAGGACCGGATCGAACGCGACCTGGTCGCCAGGTTCGGCTCGCACAACATCCTCGTGGCCGCGCGTGAGTCCCTGCTGGTGTGCGTGTCACCGGCGACGCTCCCGGCCGCGGTGGGGGAGTTCACCCACCACGTGCGGGCCAGGTTCGCGCCCGGCTGGCGGGTCGCGGTCGGGCGGGCACAGCGCGGTCCCGGCGGCGTCGTCACCTCCTTCAGGGAGGCCGAGCGGGCGCTGGAGCTGGCGGGCCGCCTCGGCCTGGCCGCCCCGGTGGTCAAGGCCGCCGACCTGCTGGTCTTCCCGGTGCTCCTGCGCGACAGGGCCGCCATCGAGGACCTGGTCAACAGCGTCCTCAGCCCGCTGCTCGGCGCGCGCGGCGGCCACGAGCCGCTGCTGGAGACGCTGGCGGCCGTCTTCGCGGTGCACGGCAACCAGGCGGCGGCCGCGCGCCGGCTCGGCGTCAGCACCAGAACCGTCACCTACCGGCTGGAGCGCATCCGCCGCCTGACGGGCTTCTCGCCGGACGAGCCGACGCAGCGGTTCACGCTGGAGACGGCGGTGCTGGGGGCGCGGCTGCTCGACTGGCCGCCGGCGTGATCAGCTGGGGCCCCGATCCGTCCTCGCCGACCAGGTGGCAGGCCACCGACCCGCCCTCCACCCGCCGCAACACCGGCTCCTCGGTACGGCAGCGCGCCTCCGCCACCGGGCACCGCGTATGGAACCGGCACCCGGAAGGCGGATCGGCGGGCGAGGGCAGTTCCCCGGAGAGCACCACCCGCGTCCTGGCCCGCTGCGCGTCGGGATCGGGCCAGGGCGAGGCCGACAGCAGCGCCTGCGTGTAAGGATGGCGGGGCGCGGCGAGCACCCGGCCGCTCTCCACGATCCGGCCCAGGTACATGACGGCCACGGTGTCGGCCAGGTACTCCACGGCTGACAGGTCGTGGGTGATGAACAGGCAGCCGAAACCCAGGTCGCGCTGCAGGTCGGCGAGCAGGTTGAGCACGGCGGCCTGCACGGAGACGTCCAGCGCGCTGGTGGGCTCGTCGGCGATGAGCAGGTCGGGCCCCGAGACCAGGGCGCGGGCGATGCCGACGCGCTGGCGCTGGCCGCCGGACAGCTCGTGCGGGAAGCGGGCGGCGATGCGGGCGGGCAGGCCGACCTTCTCCAGCATCTCGTGCGCGCGGGCCGACCGCTGCCGTCCCGGCACGCGCTCGCTGCCGACGCGCAGCGGCTCGGCGACGATGTCGCCCACCCGGAACCTGGGGTCGAGCGAGCCCGCCGGGTCCTGGAAGATGATCGACACCTTGTGGCGGTGGGGGCGCAGGCGCCGCCTGTTCAGGGTGGTCACGTCCACGCCGCCGAGCAGGATCCGGCCGGAGGTGGGCTGCAGGAGCCGTACGACGCAGCGGCCCACGGTGGACTTGCCCGAGCCGCTCTCGCCGACGAGCGCGACCACCTGGCCGCGGTCGACGCGCAGGTTCACCCCGTCGACCGCGCGTACCCGGCCGAAATGCAGCACCAGATCCTCTACTTCACACAACGCACTCATATTTCGGCCCTTATGCAGGCGACTTCGTGGCCTTCGCCGCCACGGAGCGGAGGGCGGCCCGCCAGGCAGCCGGGTACGGCCAGCGGGCACCGGTTGGCGAACGTGCACGCGTCGGGCGAATCCGCCAGCACGGGCACCATGCCGGGGATCTCGGTCAGCCGCCGGCCGGCTCCCGCGGGCACCGCGCCCAGCAGGCCTCTGGTGTACGGGTGCAGGGGACGGGTGAAGATGGCGCGGGCGGTGCCCGACTCGGCGACGCGGCCCGCGTACATGACCACGACGCGGTCGGCGGAGTCGGCCACCACGCCCAGGTCGTGGGTGATCAGCAGGACCGCCGTGCCGAGCCTGGAGCGCAGGTCGCGCAGCAGGTCGAGGATGGCCGCCTGGATCGTCACGTCGAGCGCCGTGGTCGGCTCGTCGGCCACGATCAGCTTGGGGCCGCAGGCGACCGCCATCGCGATCATCACGCGCTGGCGCATGCCGCCGGAGAGCTGGTGGGGGTAGTGGCCGAGGCGTTCGAGCGGACGCGGGATGCCGACCAGGTCGAGCAGTTCCGCGGCCCGGTAGGCGGCGGCCCGCCTGGAGAAGGAGGTGTGCGCGCGGACCGCCTCGACGATCTGCCTGCCGATGGTGAAGACCGGGTTGAGCGAGGTGGCGGGCTCCTGGAAGACGTAGGCGATGTCCTTGCCGCGCACCGAGCGCAGCAGGTGGGCGGGGGCGCCGACCAGCTCCGTGCCCTCGAAGCGGACCGAGCCGGACACGGCCGCGGTCGGCGGCAGCAGGCCGGTCAGCGCCATCGCCATGACGCTCTTGCCGCAGCCCGACTCGCCCACCACCGCGAGCACCTCGCCGGGCCGCACGTCGAACGAGACGCCGTCCACGGCCCGCACCGGACCGTCCTCGGTGCGGAAGCCGACCGACAGATCGGACACCTCGATCATCGGCGGCTCTCCTTCGGGTCGAGGGCGTCGCGCAGCCCGTCGCCGACCAGGTTGAAGGCGAAGGCGACCAGCAGGATCGTGATGCCGGGCACGACCGCGGTCCAGGGCGCGGTCGAGCTGTAGGACTGGGCGTCGGAGAGCATCGTGCCGAGGCTAGGCACCGGCGGCTGCACGCCCAGGCCGAGGAAGGAGAGCACGGACTCACCGATGATCGCGATCGGGACGGCCACCGTGGCCTGCACGATGATCGCGGAGACGGCGTTCGGGAAGACGTGCCGGGTGACGATCCAGCCGTCGCGGGCGCCGGCCGCCACGGCGGCGTCCACGTAGTCGAGCGCCTTGATCCGCAGGGTCTCCGAGCGGGTGACCCTGATCATGCCGGGGATCTGGGTGATGCCGATGGCCAGGGCGGCGTTGGTGAGCGACGGCCCGCGGATCGCGGCGAAGCCGACGGCCAGGATGAGGAACGGGAAGGCCAGGACCAGGTCGGTCAGGCGGGAGACCAGGCCATCGAAGGTCCTGAAATATCCGGCTATGAGGCCTAGGGGGACGCCTATGCCCACGGCCAGCAGCACGGACAACACCCCCACCTGCAAGGAGGCCCGCATGCCGTACATGATGCGGGAGAGGATGTCGCGGCCGAGGTCGTCGGTGCCGAGGACGTGTCCCGGCGAGCCGGGCGGGCGGAACAGGCCGCCGAAGTCGGCGCGGTCGAAGGCGTGCGGCGCGAGCCACGGCGCCAGCAGCGCCGCCCCCACGCCGATCACGAGGACGAGCAGCCCGCCGACGGTCAGGGGGTTGCGCAGGAGCCTGCGCACGGCCCTCATGCGACCCTGATCCGCGGGTCGATGACCGAGTAGAGCAGATCGACCAGGAGGTTGATGACGATGTACGCGGTGGCGGTGACCAGCACCACACCCTGGATGATCGGGTAGTCGCGCTGGAAGACCGCGTCGACCGTCAGCTTGCCGAATCCCGGGATCGCGAAGATCCGCTCGGTCACCACCGCGCCCGAGATCAGCACGCCCAGTTGCAGCCCGGCGATCGTGACCACCACGATCAGGCTGTTGCGCAGCGCGTGCACGCCGATCACCTGGCGTTCGGCCAGCCCCTTGGCCCGCGCCGTCCGCACGTAGTCGGCCGACAGCGCCTCCAGCATCGACGCCCTGGTCTGCCGCATGATCACCGCGGCCAGGCCGGTGCCCAGCACGACCGCGGGTATGACCATGCGGTGCAGGTTGCCCAGCGGGTCGGTGAAGAATGGGACATAACCGGAGGCCGGGAACAGGCCGAGCGCCACCGACAACCACAGGATGCCCATCAGGCCCAGCCAGAAGTTCGGGATCGACAGGCCGAGCAGGGCGAAGCCGTTGGCGACCCACTCGGCGGGGCGGCCGCGCCGTACCGCGGCGACGACGCCGGCGAGCACGCCGATGAGGACCGCGATCGCGAGCGAGAGCAGGGCCAGCTCCACCGTGACCGGCAGCGCCTGGGCCAGCATGTCGCGCACCGGCAGGCCGGTGCGCAGGCTCGTGCCCAGGTCGCCGGTGAGGCTGGTGGTGACGTAGCGGGTGTACTGGACGAGAAGCGGCTGGTCCAGCCCGTACTGCTCGCGGATGGCGGCGAGCAGTTCGGGCGTGGCGTCCTCACCGGCCAGCGCGCGCGCCGGATCGCCCGGCAGCGCCCGCACGCCCGCGAAGACCACCACGGTCGCCAGCAGAAACGTCACCGCCGACTCGGCCAGCCGCCGGAGCAGGTAGCGCCGCATGTCACGACACGAAACCGGCGAAGGCCACGCGGACCAGGCCGTCCGCGAACCCCTGCACGCCCGTGAGCCGGGCGCTGACGCCGGTGATGTTGCGCTGCCGGTAGAGGTAGATGAGCGGGTTGTCGCGCTGGAGGAGTTCGATCACCTGCGCGTAGGTCTGCGCGCGCTCGGCGGGCTGGAGCTGTTCGCGCGCCTTGTCCAGAAGCGCGTCGACCTGCTCGTCGCTGTAGCCGGCGACGTTCTGCGCCGCCTGGGTGCGCACGAACGGCGTGATGTTGGCGTCCGCGTCCACCCGCCCCGACCAGCCGATCTGCAGCGTCTCGTAGTCACCGGCGTCCTGCAGGTCGAGCAGCGAGGCGAACTCCGCCGCCTGGATCTCCATCTCGAACCCGCCGTCCTTCACCATGGCCTGGAGCGTCTGGGCCAGGCGCAGGTTCAGCGGCGTGTTCGTGACGGACATCTTGATCTTGTACGGCACCGCCGCCCCCGCCTCGGCCAGCAACTGCCGGGCCTTGGCCGGATCGTGCGGCCGGCACCGCTGGGCCCGCTCGCTCGTATAGGGCGAGTTGGGCGAGACGGGCGAGCAGGCCGTCCGGTAGAGCCCGCGGAAGACGGTCTTGACCAGGGCGTCGCGGTCGATCGCGTGCTCCAGCGCGATCCTGACGCGCGGGTCCTTGGCGATCGGGGTGCCGAGCGTCTTGGGCGGTTTGCCCAGCCCGTCGGTGTTGCCGACGTTGACGGTGAGCGACTGGTAGCCGAGCGAGTCGGACTGCAGCACCCGCAGGTTCGTGTCGGCGCTGAGCTGGGGCACGTCCTCCGGCGAGATCGTGTCGGCCACCTGGGCGTCGCCCGAGCGCAGGTTGGCCGCCCTGATGCTGCCGTCGGTGATGATCCGGTAGACGAGCTTGTCCAGCTTCACCTTGGCCGCGTCGTAGTAGTTGGGGTCCTTGACCAGCTCGATGCTGCTCTGCGGGACCCGCGAGGCGAACTTGAACGGCCCGACGCAGACCGGGGCGGCGGCGAAGTTCCCCTGGAGCGCCTTGGGCGACATCACCATGCCCGCCCGGTCGGCCAGGGCGGCGGTGAGCGGGGCGGTGGGGCGTTCGAGCGTGATGGTGACGGTCCGCGGATCGGTGGCGCGCACGGCCGTGATCGGCCCGAGCTCGCTGCGGCGCGAGGAGGTCTCCAGCGTGAGGTGCCGGTCGAGGCTGCGCTTGACCGCCTCGGCGTCGAACGGCGTGCCGTCGGCGAACTTCACCCCGGCGCGCAGGGGAATCGTGTAGGTCCTGCCGTCGGGGCTGATGCTCGGCAGGGCGGCGGCCAGTTGGGGGACGACCTGGACCTTCTCGTCGACGTCGTAGAGCTTCTCGCACATGGCGTGGAAGATCTGGCGACTGACCAGCGAACGGCTGAGCGTGGGATCCAGGTGGTCGGGGTCGGCGTTGAGCGCGAAGGTGAGCGTGCCGCCCGCGCGCACGGGGCCGGTGGAATGGGCGGGGCTCTGGGGCTGGGCGGGCTGGATCGAGGAACAGGCGGCGACGGTCAGCATGGCCGCCACCATGGGGATCACGGGTCTCATGGGGGCCTCCCGTGACCACGAGCTGATCACTCTGACTGTCGCCTGTCAAGAAGTTCAGCGCCGGACTAATCACGTCATCGGACGCGTTATCGTGACTGAGACATGTATGTCTCGCCATGAGACAAGGGAGGTTGGTCGTGCGCTGGGATCACAGCTTCGACGTCGTCGTGGTCGGATCGGGCGCCGCGGGGCTCACCGCGGCGCTGACCGCGCGGTTGCGCGGGCTCACCGCGGTGGTCATCGAGAAGACGGACAAGTACGGCGGGTCGAGCGCGCTGTCCGGCGGCGCCATCTGGGTGCCCGGCAACCTCTACCTCGACGGCACCGGCCTGAAGGACGGCAAGGAGGAGGCCGGGGCCTACCTCAAGGCGACGGTCGGCGACCGGGTGCCGCAGGAGCGCCGGGCGGCGTACCTGGACAAGGGGCCGGAGAAGGTGCGCTTCCTGCACGAGCGGACCCGCCACGTCCGCTTCGAGTACGCCCGCGGCTACCCCGACTACTTCCCCGAGCTCCCCGGCGGCAAGGCGATGGGCCGCTCGGTGGAGCCGCCCGTGTTCGACCTGCGCCGGCTCGGCGCGCTACGCCGGATCATGCGGCGCTCCGAGCTGGCGACGTACGGGATGGTCATGAAGTCCTCGGAGTTCCACGAGGTCAACATGATGACGCGCACCACGCGCGGCAAGCTGATGGCGGCCAAGATCGGGCTGCGCGCGGTCAAGGGGCTGCTCACCGGCGCCCGCTACGCCGCGCTGGGCGAGGCGCTGGTCGGCCGGCTGAGCCTGTCGCTGGCCGAGGCGGGCGGCAAGATCTGGGTGAACACGCCGTTCGAGGAGTTCGTCGTCTCCGGCGACCGGGTCACCGGCGTACGCGCGGGCGGCAGGACGATCGAGGCGCGGGGCGGGGTGGTCCTGGCGGCGGGCGGGTTCTCGCACAGCCAGGAAATGCGGGAGAAGTACCTGCCGCTGCCCACCGACGCCCGCTGGAGCTCGGCGGCCCCGGCCCAGACCGGCGACACGATCGCCGCCGCCCTCGCGCTCGGCGCCGAACTCGACCTCATGGAGCGGGTCTGGGGCATGCCGGCCGCGGTGCCGCCGGGCGAGCCGCCGACGTTCCTCGTCACCGACCGCGGCGTGCCCGGGATGATCGTCGTGGACGGGCGGGGCGAGCGCTTCGTCAACGAGGCGGCGCCGTACCACCTGTTCGTCGACACCATGTACGCGCGCGACGCCGTGCGTTCCTGGATGGTCATCGACCAGCGCACCAAGAACCGGCACATCATGCTCGGCCACTTCCCCGGTCAGCCGTTCAAGGCCGCGTGGCTCAAGAACGGCTTCGTCAAGAAGGCCGCGACCGTCGAGGAACTGGGCGCCCGCATGGGACTCGGCCCGCGCAAGCTGCGCGCCACCGTGGACCGCTTCAACGGCTTCGCCCGCGCCGGCTCCGACGCCGACTTCCACCGCGGCGACAGCGCCTACGACCACTACTACGGCGATCCGACCCTGCCCAACCCGAACCTGCTGCCCATCGAGAAGGGCCCCTTCTACGCGATCCCCCTGGTACCCGGCGACATCGGCACGAAGGGCGGCGTGGTCACCGACGTGGACGCCCGCGTGCTGCGCGGGGACGGCTCGCCGATCGCCGGCCTGTACGCGGCGGGCAACGTCGCGGCCGCCGTCATGGGCGAGACCTACCCGGGGCCGGGCGCCACGCTGGGCCCGGCGATGACGTTCGGCTACGCCGCCGCCCTGCACATCGCCGCCTCGCTACGCTGACCTCCATGGACATAGCAGCATCAATCGCCTCGTTCGCCGCGGTCGTCGCCCTGCTGACGCTGACCCCCGGCCTGGACACGGCCTTGATCCTGCGCACGTCGCTGCTGTCGGGCCGGCGTCCGGCGTGGGGCGTCGTCCTCGGCATCCAGGCCGGCACCCTGGTCTGGGGCCTGGCGACCGCCGCGGGGCTGTCCGCCCTGCTGGCGGCCTCGCACCTGGCCTACGAGATCCTGCGCTGGGCCGGGGTCGCCTACCTCGTGTACATGGGCGCCCGCATGCTCTGGGACGCCCGCCACCCCGCCCGGCCGGAGGCCGCCCCGGTCACCGACCAGACGTTCGCGCGCGCGTTCCGGCGCGGCCTGCTGACCAACCTGCTCAACCCCAAGGTCGGCGCGTTCTACGTGGCGATGTTGCCCCAGTTCATCCCGGACGACGTGCCGCCCGCGCTGATGGGGCTGGCGCTGGCCGGCGTACACGTGGGCGAGGGGCTGGTGTGGAGCGCCCTGCTGGTCGCCTTCGCCACGTTCATGGGCGGCGTCCTGCGCACGCCCAGGGTCCGCCGCCTGCTCGACCGCCTCACGGGCGTGGTGATCATCGGCTTCGGGGTACGGCTGGCCGTACAGGATTGACGGGGAGTGCTGCGATACTCCCGTCTATGATCGATAGTCTGCTCGGCCGGGCCACGTCGATCCTTGAACGGCGCTCTCCGCGCAGTGCCTTCTTGACGGTGCTCCTGTTCGCCCCGCCGGCCGCGTCAGCGCCCCAACCCGCCGATGACCCGGCGGTCAGGATCGTGACCGGAGCGGCCGGGCCGGTCGGCCGTGCGGGCTGAGCTGCGGGACCGGGTCCGGAGGCTGGTGGCGTGGCTGGAGGGGCACCCGCTGGCCGCCGACGCGTCGCTGGCCGGGATCGCGTGTGCGTATCTGCTGATCGAGGTTCCCTACACCGAGGCTACGCTGGCCGAGATCGGGAGCGTTCCGCTGACGTTCTGGGGGGATTTGGCGGCCTTCGCCCTCCTGGCCCTGCGGCGGCGGTGGCCGCTCGGGGTGCTGGCGGCGGTCTGGGTGTTGTGGCTGGCGGTGGGGCGCTGGGACGTCTGGGCCGAGGTCAACGCCTCGTGGGCCGAGCTGGGGGCGTCCACCGCTCTGCAGGTCGCCTTTTACACGGTGGGCAGGTGGCGGGCTTCGCCGTACCACGGACTGCTGCTTTTGGGGGTGCTGGTGCCGGCGGGGGTGATGTCGGCGCTGGTGTGCGCGCTGCCGTGGGGCGCGGGGGTGGCGCGGCGGCGGTGGGTCGTCGCGGCGGCCGGCGCCGAGGAGGGGCGCGCGCGGGCCATGGTGGCGGAGGAGCGGGTGCGGATCGCCCGCGAACTGCACGACATCGTGGCGCACAACGTCAGCGCGATGGTGATCCAGTCGCACGTCGCGGTGTCGGCGCTGGCGGCGGAGGACCACGGGCCGGCGCGGACCTCGCTGGAGTCGATCAGAGAGTCGGGGCAGGCGGCGCTGACGGAGCTGCGGCTGCTGCTGGGCGGGCTGCGCGAGGAGCCGGGGGAGCGGCAGCCCGGCATCGAGGCGATCGACGCGCTGGTGGAGCGGCATCCGCTGGAGGTGCGGTTACGGGTCGAGGGGCGGGTCAGGGCGGTGCCCGCGGGGCTGGGGCTGGCCGCCTACCGGATCGTTCAGGAGGCGCTGACCAACGCGCTGAAGCACGCGGGCAAGGACGCCGAGGCGGACGTGGTGCTGCGCTACGGCGAGCAGGCGCTGGACATCACGGTCATCGACGACGGCGCCGGCCGGCCGCCCGCGCCGCCGCGCAGGTCCGGGCACGGCCTGGTCAACATCGCCGAGCGGGCCGCGCTGTTCGGCGGCGTCTCGCGGGCCGCGCCGTCGCCGCAGGGCGGGTTCAGGGTGGAGGCGTCGCTTCCGTGGGTGTGAGCCGGGCGCCCTGGAGGTAGAGCCTGACGATGGTGTCCGTGGCGTCCTCCACGCCCAGCTCCGACAGCGGCGCGAGCGTCAGCGCGCCCAGGATGAGCGCGCCGTGGGCGGCGGCCAGGAGTTCGGCGGGGACGTCGGCGCGCAGCACGCCCTCGCGCTGACCCCGCTCGGCCAGGATGCGCAGCCGCTCGCCGACCTCTTCCTCCTCCGGCCACAGCTGCGGCCGGTGGGTGCTGACCACCCAGAACTCGCGCCCGGCCGTCAGCAGGGCCCTGGTCAGGCGGGTCAGGGCGGTCTCGGTCGCGACGCCGTCGATGCCGGCCGCGTCGATCACCCGGATGGACTCCTCCGCGGCGAAGCGGCCGAGCTCGACCAGCAGGTCGTCGCGGGTGGCGAAGTGGCGGTAGAGGGTGGCGCGGCCGACGCCGGCCGCGGCGGCGATGTCGGCCATGCCGGCTCGCTCGTGGGTGCGCAGCGCCGTGGCGGCGGCGCGGAGGATCGCGTCCCGGGTTCTCGCCATGGAGTCGGAGGTGCTCATCAGGACATATCCTAGACGAGACATAGTTGTCTCGTAGTGAGACGTGGAGGATTCATGGAGCGTTTCGCGGGCAAGAAGGTCCTGCTGACCGGCGCGGCCACCGGGATCGGGCGGGCGACGGCCCTGCGGCTGGCGGAGGAAGGGGCGCGGGTCTTCGCCGTCGACCTCAACCCGGAGATTCCCCGCCATCCGGCCATCACCCCGCATGTCGCCGACGTGGCCGACGAGGGGCAGGTCAAGGAAGCCGTGGCCCTGGCGGCCAAGGAGTTCGGCGGGATCGACACGTTGATCAACGTCGCCGGCATCCACAAGACGACGCCGCTGGCCACGCTCTCGCTCGCCGACTTCCGCAGGCTCCTTGACGTCAACCTGCTCGGCACGTTCCTGTTCTGCCGGGAGGCCATGCCGTACCTGGTGGAGGGCAAGGGCGTCGTGGTCAACACGGCCTCCACCTCGGCCACGCACGCGCACCCCTACATGACCGGGTACGCGGCCTCCAAGGGCGGCGTCCTGGCGTTCTCGCTGAGCCTGGCGGCGGAGGTGGCGCCGCAGGGCGTGCGGGTCGTGGCGGTCTCGCCGGGCGGCGTGGTGACGCCGCTGATGAGCTCGGTGAGCTTCCCCGACGACGTGGACGCCTCCTTCTACGGGCGGATCATGCCGCAGGTCGGCTTCGGCGAGCCGGAGGCGATCGCGGGCACCATCGCCTACGCCGCCTCGGCCGACGGCGCCTACCTCACCGGCGTGGAGCTGCGCGTCGACGGCGGCTCCCACGTGTGAGCCCGAGCCCCGAGGACGGCGAGCCGTCCTCGGGGCTGAGGTCTCAGGGGATCAGAAGCAGCTTTCCCGTCGTACGGCGCGCCGCCAGGTCCTCATGCGCCCGCGCCGCCTCGGCCAGCGGGTACCGGTGGGAGACGTCGATGCGCAACTGCCCGGCGGCGATCCACCCGAAGACCTCGCGGGCCCGCCACAGCAGTTCCTCCCGCTCGGCGACGTGGTGCACGAGCGTGGGCCGGGTCAGGAACAACGAGCCCGACCGGTTGAGCATCTGCGGGTCCATGGGCGGCACGGGGCCGCTGGCCGCGCCGTACAGGGCCATGAGGCCGCGCGGGCGCAGGGCGGCCAGGCCGCCGTCGAAGGTGGTGGCGCCGACGCCGTCGTAGACCACGTCGATGCTGTTCTCGAGCGCCTGCGCGAAGTCGTCGTAGGAGTGGACCTCGTCGGCGCCGGCGGCGCGGGCCAGCTTGGCCTTCTCGTCGGTGGAGACGGTGGTGTGGACGGTGGCGCCGTAGAGCTTGGCGAGCTGGATGAGCAGCTGGCCCATGCCGCCGGCGCCGGCGTGGATGAGGATCCGGTCGCCCTCCTTGACCTCGTGCGTGGAGCGTGTGAGGAAGTGGGCGGTCATGCCCTGCAGGAGGGCGGCGGCGGCCAGGTCGGCGGTGACGCCGTCGGGCACGGGCACGAGGCGGTCGGCGGGCACGACGGCCTTCTCGGCGTAGCTGCCCAGGACGTTCGCCCAGCCGACGGTGTCGCCGACGGCGAAGCCGGTGACGCCGGGGCCGACGGCCGAGACGGTGCCGGCGCCCTCACCGCCGATGGGGCTCGGGAGTTGCAGCGGGTAGACGCCGGAGCGCTGGTAGATGTCGATGAAGTTGACGCCGCTCGCGGCGACGTCGACGACCACCTCTCCGGGTCCCGCGACAGGATCGGGGTGCTCGGCGTATTCGAGGACCTCTGGGCCGCCCTGGGCGGCGATGACGACTGCGCGCATAGTCCTGTCTAACCCAGGCGCGCGTGTATTGCTTCCAGCCGCGCGGACATGCCGGGCGCCGGGTGAGTCAGGGCTGCTCCGAGCGCTGGCCGCGCAGTTCGAAGTCGTCGAAGACGGTCTTCATGATCGACTTCTCGTCTTTCGGCACCCGGGCGAACAACCCGACATGGCCGGTCTTGATGCCGTTGGGGTCCTCGGCCCGCAGTATCTGCTTGCCGTCCACCCACATGGTCAGCTTCACCGTTGAGCCCGACTGCTCGCAGAAGGCCTCGAGCCGGACCTTGGCCTGCGGTTTGATCTCGAGCTCCGCCTGCTGCGCGAGCGTGCCGCCGGCGCCGTCGATGATCTTCCTGATCCGGGCGTTGCCCGTGGTGTCGAGGCCGAACTCGTAGAAGGTGCCGTCCGCGGTGTTGTGGCAGTAGACGCCGTACTCGCCGTCGCCGGAGACCTTCCTGGCCTGCGCCGTCACGCTGATCAGCACGGAGTCGGGCATGAGCGGGGTCGGGGTGGCGCTGGGGGAGGGCGTGGGGGAGGCGTTGGCGAAGGGCGCCGGAGCCTTGGCCCAGCGCTGCTCGTAGCTCGGCTCGACGTCGAGGCCGTAGGTGCCGTCGGTCTTGTAGCCGAAGCTGGCCTCGTCGTCGGCGTCGTAGGTGCCGTCCCAGCCGCCGGAGGAGGTCGTGAAGTCCTCCTGGTAGAGGCGGCCCAGGTGGGTCGGCGGCGAGCCCTGCGACAGCATCAGCGCCGCCACGGCGCCGCCCGCGACCAGCACCGCCCCGGCCGTGAGGCCCGCGATCAGCTTGACGCGCCGTGCGCCGCCTCCCGGCGGAGCGGGCTGCGCCGTGGTGATCGGGGTGGTCGCCCGCTGCCAGGCCACCTGCACGGTGTGCGCGGCCTGCTCGGGCGCGGCCTGCCTGCCCACCAGATGGTCGAGCAGTTGCTGCGCGGTCGGGCGCAGCGCCGGGTCCTTCTGCAGCGCCGCCACGACCAGCGGGCGCAGCCCCGGCTCCACACCGCCGAGATCGGGCTCGGTGCTGAGCACCGAATAGATCATCGAGGGCAGCGAGTCGCCGCCGAACGGCGCCCGCCCGCTGGCCGCGAAGGCGATCAGGCAGCCCCAGGAGAACACGTCACAGGCGGGCGAGACCGGCTCGCCCCGCAGCACCTCGGGCGCCATGTAGCGGGGCGTGCCGATGATCTCGCCAGTGCCGGTCACGCCGCCCAGCTCGTCAAGCGCCCGCGCGATGCCGAAGTCGATCACCCGCGGGCCGACCGGCGACAGCAGCACGTTCGACGGCTTGAGGTCGCGGTGCACGACCCCGGCGCCGTGGATGGCGGTGAGCGCGGTGGCCACACTGACCGCCAGCGCGTCGAGGCTGGAGCCGGTCAGCGGTCCCGACTGCTTGACCGCCTCCTCCAGGTTCGGCCCCGGCACGTACTCGGTGACGACGTAGAGCTGGTTGCCGTCGAGCGCGGCGTCCAGCACCGCCGCCGTGCAGAACCGCCGCACCCGCTGCGCCGCGTCCGCCTCCCGGCGAAAGCGCATGCGAAACTGCTCGTGCTGGCTGAACTCGGGGTTGATCACCTTGACCGCGACCCGCACGCCTGCGGGGTCCTCGGCCAGGTGAACCGTGCCCATCCCGCCGCGGCCCAGCACACTGATCAGTTTGTAGCGCCCGATGTGGGAGGTTTCACCGCTCACGGCGGGTTAGCTTACCGACATGGCATGCAGTTCGGGCAGGCCGTGCGCAGGATCGACCACCACGACCCGGCATCCGGCCGACGTGGCCGCGGCGATGCCGGCCGGACTGTCCTCCACGGCGACGCACTCCTGCGGCCGCAGCCCCAGCAGCCGCGCCGCCTTCAGATAGGGATCCGGGTACGGCTTGCCCCGCGAACTGTCCTCCGCCGTGATCACCAGATCGAAGCGGTGCCCGTCGAGGTTGGGCAGCACCCGCTCGACGATGCTCCGCGGCGAGGCGGTCACCAGCGCCGTGGGCACCCCGGCGGCCGTCAGCTCGCGCAGCAGGTCAAGGGCGCCGGGGATGAGGTCGATGCCACCGGCGATGCGCTCGGCGAAGGCGTCGGTGAGGCGGACCGCCACCGCCCCCGCGTCGGCGGGCGCCAGGTGGGCGGCGGTGTCCTCGACCGAGCGGCCGAGGACGTGGGGGACGTCATCGGGGCCGAGTCCGCCGTGGCCGAGCGACTCGGCGACGGCGGCGGTGGCCTGCCACCACAGGCCCTCGGTGTCGACCAGGGTGCCGTCCATGTCGAACAGGACGGCGGCGGGGAGATCAGACGGCATCTGCTGTTTCCGTGACGGGGGCGGGGACCGTGACCGTGCGGGCGGCCACCAGGACCGGTCGTTCGACCAGGCGTACGGTCACCTTAGTGCCGGCCGCGAGCCGTACCGCCTCGTGACCTGGTACGTCGGCGAGCACCTCGCCCCCTTCCAGGGCCACCCTGAGCCGGACCGAGGCGCCGCGGAAGGAGGCGGCCAGGATCTCGGCCCTGCCGTCCGCCGCGGGGGTGACCTGGACGGCCTCCGGGCGGATGAGCACGTCCACGGACGGGTCCTCGGGCACCTGGCCGTCCACGGGCAGGAGCTGGCCGAGCACCGTCACCTGGTCACCGGACACCCGCCCGGCCAGGTGGTTCATGGTGCCGACGAACTCGGCCACGAACGGGGTGGCGGGCCGGTCGTAGACCTCGGCGGGCGCGCCGCACTGCTCCAGGCGGCCGTCCCGCAGCACCGCGACCCGGTCGGCGATCGACAGCGCCTCCTCCTGGTCGTGGGTGACGAAGATGGTGGTGATGCCGAGATCGAGCTGCAGGCGGCGGATCTCCTCGCGCAGGTTGACGCGGACCTTGGCGTCGAGCGCCGACAGCGGCTCGTCGAGCAGCAGCACGCGCGGCTCCAGGGCCAGGGCGCGGGCGAGCGCCACCCGCTGCTGCTGGCCGCCGGAGAGCTGGTGCGGGTAGCGGTCGGCGTGGGAGGGCAGGCCGACCAGCTCCAGCAGTTCCAGCGCCTTGGTCCGGCGCTGCGCGGCCGGGGCCTTGCGCACCCGCAGGCCGAAGGAGACGTTGTCGGCGGCGTTGAGGTTCGGGAAGAGCGAGTAGGACTGGAAGACCATGCCCGCGTCCCGCTTGTTGGCGGGGACGGCGGTGATGTCCTTGCCGTCCACGAGCACGGCACCGGAGTCGGGACGCTCGAACCCGGCCACGCAGCGCAGCGCCGTCGTCTTGCCGCAGCCCGACGGGCCGAGCAGGGCGACGAGCTCACCCGGCTCGATGGTCAGGTCCAGGCCGTCGAGCGCGACCGTCTTGCCGAACACCCTGCGAAGAGCCCGAAACTCCACCTGGGCTGTCACGAGCCCTCCTTCGTCGGTCTCGCGACAAGGTCGCTGTGTTTGACGATGCCCTCACTCCGTTCGGTCATTGCTTCTTCTCCTTACCGAAGACGCTGGAGACCACGAGCAGCAGCAGCCAGATGAGCAGCAGGCTGAGGATCGAGACCGCGACCGACATCTGGCCCCTGGAGCCGGAGATCGTCACGATCCAGACCGCGAACGGCTGGTAGCCGAGCAGCCTGGCCACGGTGAACTCGCCCAGCACCAGGGCCAGCGTCAGGAACGAGGCGCTGGCTATGGCCGAGCGCAGATTGGGGATGATCACCCGGAACATCACGTACGGCCACGAGGCGCCGAGGTTGCGCGCCGCCTCGACCAGTGTGCGCACGTCCATGGTGCGCAGGCCGGCGTCGAGTGAGCGGTAGACGAACGGCAGCACCAGCACCACGTACGCGAGCACGAGCACCATGGGGAAGCCCGGGTTCTGGATCGCGATGAGCGTGGCCCAGAACGGGGTGGGGGCGAGCACCTCGCCGCCCACCGCCAGCGACTTGCCGATCCCGACGACGAACGTGATCGGGGGCACGACGAGGGGCAGCGTGCACAGCACTTCCATCACGGGGCGCAGGCGCGGGGCGGCCAGCCGTACGGCCAGCATCGCCGGCAGCGTGAGCAGCAGGACCAGCACGATCGTCGCGACGGCCAGGCTCAGCGACAGCAGCAGCGACTGGGCGAAGCCCTCGGCGGTCAGCAGTTCGGCGTAGGGCGCGAGGGAGAAGCCGGTGTTCGCGTTGTAGACCGTGTACCAGAGCGAGGCGCCGAGCGGCACCAGGAAGTACAGGGCGGCCGGCAGGAACACGGCCCACCGCCAGCGGCCTCCCCGCTGCACGGCGCGGACCTTCTCCAGGCCCGTCACTGCAGCCATCGGGTGCTCCTCTTCTGCAGCGGCAGGTAGACCGCCATCACGAGCCCGGCCACCACGATCATGTCGAGGCTGAGCGCGAGCGCCACGTTCTCCTGGCCGATCAGCACGTCGCTGGTCAGCGCGTTGGCGATTTTGAGGGTGACCAGCGGGACGACGGTTCCCGCGCCCATGGCCGCGGCCGTGGCGTAGGCGGAGAACGCCATGCCGAACAGCAGCACGACGCCGCCGAGCAGGGCCGGGGTGAGCACGGGCAGGGCGACGTAGCGCCAGTAGTGCCAGGAGGTGGCGCCGTTGTTGGCGGCCGCTTCCCGCCACTGGGGCTTCAGCCCGTCCAGCGCGGGCGCCATCACGAGCACCATCATCGGCACCGAGAAGTACAGGTAGACGATGACCAGCCCCCAGAACGTGAACAGCACGCCGGAAGGCAGCCCGAACAGGCCGCTGACGATCCCCGAGTTGCCGAGCGTGGCCACCCAGAAGAACGCCAGCGGCACCCCGCCGAAGTTGGCCAGCACGCCGGAGGCCGTCAGCACGGCCGAGCGCAGCGCGCCCGACCCGGAGGTGACGACGGCGTAGGCCAGGAACGTGCCCAGCACGGCCCCGGCCACCGCCACGACCGCCGACACCTGGACGCTGCCGGCGATCGCGGTCAGGTTGCCGCCCTGCAGGCTCAGCCGCATGTTGTCGAGCGTGGGCTCACCCCGCGAGGTGAACGCCCCGGCCAGCAGGGCGACGGCCGGGACGCCGAAGACGAGCGCGTAGACGGCGAACAGCGGCAGCGCGCCCAGCCAGCCCCGGGACTTCCTCATCCGGAGATCGCGGCGTCCCAGCCTTCGGCGAGCTTCGCCTTGGCCGCGTCCACCTGCTCGGGGGTGGGGAACGTGGGCGTGCCGTCGACCTGCGGCAGCTTCTCGGCGGCGGCCTTGTCGACGCTGCCGTCGGTGGTCATGACGGGCAGCAGGACCGGGCGGGCGAAGCCCTTGAGGTAGAGGTTCTGGCCTTCGGCGCTGTAGAGGTACTCCTGCCACAGGCGCGCGGCGGCCGGGTGCGGGGCGTCCTTGTTGATGGCCTGGGCGTACATCTGGAAGTACTTGCCGTCGCTCGGCACGTTGACCTTCCAGTCGAGGCCCTTGGCGGCCAGCTGCGGCGCGTAGGCGGCGTTGTTGTAGTCCCAGTCGATGCTGATCTGGGTCTCGCCCTTCTCGATGGTCGCCGGCGTGGTCTCGACCGGGTTGTAGTTGCCGGCGGCCTTGAGCTGCTTGAAGAACTCGATGCCGGGCTGGATGTCGTCGAAGGAGCCGCCGTTGGAGATGGCCGCGGCGTAGACGCCGGCGAAGGCGGAACCGGACTTGGTCGGGTTGCCGTTCATCGCGACCTTGCCCTTGTACTCGGGCTTGAGCAGGTCCTTGAAGCTCGTGGGGCAGTTCGGGATCTTCTTGGCGTCGCAGCCGATGGAGACGTAGCCGCCGTAGTCGTTGGTCCAGAGGCCGGTGGCCTCCTTCTGGCCTTCGGGGATCTTGTCGAAGGACTGCACCTTGTAGGGCGCGAACAGCCCCTCCTTGGCGCCGCTGATGGCGAAGGACTGGCCGAGGTCGAGCACGTCGGGGGCGCGGTCCTGGCCCTTGCGGGTCTTGACGGCGTTGATCTCGTCGGCGCTGGCCGCGTCCGGGTCCTCACTCTCGATCTTGATGCCGTACTTGGCCTCGAAAGTCTTGATGATCTCGCCGTAGTTGGCCCAGTCCGGGGGAAGCGCGATCACGTGGAGGTTGCCCTCCTTCTTGGCCGCCTCCACAAGCTTGTCGAAACCACCGAAGTCGGCGGCGGAGGTGGCCGTCTTGGCGTCCACCCCGCCCTTCGACGGTTCGGCGGTCTGCGTGCCGGGTGCCGCGCCGCAGGCGGCGGTGGCTACGGTTAGGGCTGCTATGACGCCTGCCACGCTGGCGCGAGGAGTGAACACGTCGCCTCCACTCTGGGGGTGTAGAACGAACTTAGGGGAACTTGTACAAACAAGGCCAGCCCTAGTAAGTCGGATAAAGATTGCTCTTTCGTGAACGGGAAGGGTCGAGAATGGTCGCGCGCTATGAACGAATCGCCGCTGAGCTGCGCGATGACATTCTTCGGGGTGTGCACTCCGTGGGGTCCACGTTGCCGACCGATGCCGAGCTGGCTGCGCGCTACTCCGCAGCCCGTGGCACGGTACGGCAGGCGCTGGCCGTACTGGTGGCGGAAGGGCTGGTCGGCAGCCGTCAGGGGGCCCGCCGCATTGTCCTCGGCAACTCGCGTAGTCAGAGTTTCGCGGAATTGCACAGCTTTGCCCAGTGGGCCAAATCCAACGGCTACAGCTTCGGCGGGCAGGTGCTCCAGCAGCGCCGCCGGGCCGCGGGTCCGGCGGAGGCGGCCAGGCTGGGCTCCGAGGAGGTCCTGGAGGTCCTGCGCCTGCGTACGCTCGAGACCGAGCCCGTCCTCGTCGAGCGCACCGTCTACGCGGGCTGGATCGCCGCCGCCGTCGAGGCCATCCCGCGCGACTGCGGCTCGATCACGCAGGCGCTCTACGACTCCACCGGGCTGGTCTTCGCCTATGGCGAGCACCTCATCGACGCCGTGGCCGCGGGCGCGCAGGACGCCCGCCTCCTGGGTGTACGGCGCGGCAGCCCCCTCCTGCGCCAGCGCCGGATCACCACCACGCAGGAGGGCCGGCCGGTGGAGAGCTCGGACGACCGCTACCGGGCCGGCAGCGTGACGTTCAGCATCCGCAACTCGATCGGCGCGAACCCCCTCATACGGCAGGCGGGCGACTTGCACTTCGGGGTGTGAGAACGTATGTTCGAGTATTAGCAGCGCCCGTCTTCCCCCGGGTGGCTCACCGAAGGACCAGAGCCGCGGGGAGAAGAAGCGTCTTGAGCAGACTCTATGGCGATCCGATCGAGGTGTGGACCCGCGACGGGCAACCCACCCAATTCGTCTGGCGTGACCGCCTCTACCTCGTCCGGCGCGTCCTCGACCACTGGGTCGTGGCCCGGGAGTGGTGGAAGACCAGCGAGGGGGATCCGGGCGAACGGCAGTTCTGGCGGGTCGAGGCCAGCCCCGGCCGCGAGACCGGCTCCTACGAGCTCCGTTTCGACACCGCCAGCGGTGGCTGGCTGCTGCTGCGGGCGTGGGATTGATGGCGCGCCCGTTCCCGCACCTCAGCGTCAGCTCCGCCTACTCGATGCGTTACGGCACCGCCTTCCCGCGGCAGCTTGCCGCCCGCGCGGCCGAACACGGGATGGACGTCCTCGCCCTGACCGACCGCGACGGTCTCTACGGCGCGGTCAAGCACGCCCAGGCCTGCGCCGACGCCGGGCTGCGCGCGGTGTTCGGGGTGAACCTGGCGCTGCGGCCCGACATCTACGCGGGCGCGCCGGGTCCCGATCTGTCCTTCTGGGACGCGCCCCCGGGCTCCGCAGGCGCTGATCTCTCCGGTTCTGCCGGCGGCGGCTCTTCAGACGGCTCTTCACGAGGCGGCTCCCGAGGCGGCTCCCGAGGCGGCTCCAGGGGTGGCGGCTTCCCCGGCGGTGGCCATTCCGGTGGCGGCCTTTCGGGTGGTGGCTTTTCGGGTGGGCGGCCGAAGACCGGGCCGATGGCGGAGGACCGCGTCACCGTGCTGGCCCGCAAGGGCGGCTGGCCGAGGCTGGCCAGGCTGGTCACCGCCGCCCACCACATGGGCGAGCGCGGCGACCCGTGGATCACCCGCGAACTGCTGGCGGAACTCGGCGCCGACGACCGGCTCGTCGTGCTGCTCGGCCCGCGTTCCGACGTGGGCAGGGCGGTCGCCGAGCGCCGTGACGAGTACGCCAGGGTGCTGCTCAACCTGTGGCGCTCCATGGTCTCCGGGATCGCGATCGAGCTGGTCGACCAGTACGGCTACCGCGACTCCGGCACCGCCGTGCGCATGCTGGCCCTGGCCGAGTCGCTCGGCGTACCCGCGGTGCTGACCAACGCGGTGCGCTACCTCGACCCCGCCGACCACCAGGTCGGCGACGTGCTCGACGCGGCCAGGCAGCTCGTCCCGCTGCACCCCCGGCACCTGGACAGGCCCACCTCGCACGCCTATCTCAAGAGCACCAAGGAGATGTGGCAGGTGGCGCTGAAGGTCACCGGCGCCGACCGCGAGCGGGCCGGGCGGCTGCTGCTGACCACGCGGCAGCTCGCCGAGGCCTGCGCGGTGGACCCGGTCTCGATGCTGGCGCTGCGGAGCGAGCCGCCGAACCTGCACCTGCCGGAGATCGGCGGCGACCCGGTGCCGCTGCTGCGCCACCGGGTGGAGGACGGCCTGCACGCGCGCGGGCTGGAGGGCTCGCGCGACGCCAGGGAGCGGCTGGACGAGGAACTGGCGATCATCGAAAGCAAGCGCCTGTCCGGATATTTCGTGGCAGTGGTCGGCATCACCGACATGATCCGAAAAATGGATATCAGGTGTGCCATCCGGGGCTCCGGAGCGGGCAGCCTGGTCAACTACCTCATCGGCATCGGCGAGGTGAACCCGCTCGAACACGGCCTGCTCATGGAACGCTTCCTGTCCCACGGCCGCATCGGGCTGCCCGACATCGACATCGACGTCGAGTCCGCCCGCCGCCTCGACTGCTACAAGGCCATCTTCGATGAGTACGGCGAGGCCCGCGTCGCCTGCGTGTCGATGATGGAGACCTACCGGGCCCGCAGCGCCATCCGCGACGTGGCCGCGGCCATGGGCCTGCCGCCCCACGAGATCGACGCCATCGCCAAGGCCTTCCCGCACATCCGCGCCCGCCAGATCACCGCCTCACTCAGCGACCTGCCGGAACTGCGCGACAGCCGCCTCGGCGAGGCCGGGCTCGACCGGGTCTTCCGGCTGGCCGAGAAGCTCGACGGCCTGCCCAGGCACATCGCGCTGCACCCCTGCGGCGTGCTGATCGGCAACGCCGGGCTCAAGGACGTGACGCCGGTCGAGCGCAGCTTCCTGGACTTCCCCATGTCGCAGTTCGACAAGGACGACGTCGAGGAGGCGGGGCTGCTCAAGCTCGACGTCCTCGGCGTACGCATGCAGTCGGCCATGGCCTACACGCTCGGCGAGATCAAGCGGGTGGACGACGCCGACGTCGACCTGGACTCCGTGCCCCACGACGACGCGGCCACCTACGACATGATCTGCGCGAGCCGTACCCTGGGGTGCTTCCAGATCGAGTCGCCGGGGCAGCGCGAGCTCGTGGCCAAGCTGGAGCCGCGCACGATGCACGACCTGATCGTGGACATCTCGCTGTTCCGGCCGGGGCCGGTCAACTCCGACATGGTCACGCCGTACCTGGAGGCCAGGCACGGGTGGCGGCAGCCGTACTATCCGCACGAAAAACTGCGGGAGGCGCTCAAGGAGACGCACGGCGTGGTCGTCTTCCACGAGCAGGTACTCAAGATCATCTCGGTGATGACGGGGAAGGACCTGCACTTCGCCGAGAGCATGCGGCGCACGCTCGCCACCGAGGCGGGACGGTTGAAGGTGCACGGCCACTTCGTCCCGCTGGCCAAGTCGCGGGGCTTCTCCGACGAGGAGGTGGAGAAGGCGTGGAAGGTGCTCGACGCGTTCGGCGCCTTCGGCTTCTGCAAGGCGCACGCCGCCGCCTTCGCGCTGCCCACCTACCAGTCGGCCTGGCTCAAGCGGCACCACGCGGCCGCCTTCTTCGCCGGGGTGCTCACCCACGAGCCCGGCATGTACCCGCAGCGGGTCATCATCGACGAGGCCCGCCAGTGCGGGGTGGCCATCCTGCCGCTCGACATCAACAAGTCCGGCAAGGACTGGCAGGTCGAACGCCTGAAGGTCCGGGTCAAACCGGCCGACCTGGGCGACTACCGGCGGCGTGAGTTCAAGATCTCCGAGATCGGCAAGGGGTACGCGCTGCGCGTGCCGTTCTCCGCCGTCAAGGGGGTGAGCGAGGCCGAGGTGGAGCGGATGGTGGCGGGCCAGCCGTACACCTCGATGGCCGATTTCTGGGACCGGGCGCGGCCCGCGCGGCCGACCATGGAGCGGATCGTGCAGGTGGGCGGCCTCGACGCCCTGCACGACCTGCACCCCGGCGGCGAGCGCTGGCGCGCGGGCGAGCTGACCAGGCGCGATCTGATCGCCCAGACCGGCGTGCTGGAGCGCGCCTCGTCGTCCGGCGCGACCACCGCGCCGCGCCGGCGGCGCGGCTACACCCCCAGAACAGCCCCCCGGCAGAACGGCGCCGCGACCCCACCGGGTTCACCGGGCGGCCATCGTCTGCCGGGGGGCCTGCCTTCCGGCATACCTGATTCCGCGCCTCCGGACCAGCCGGAAGCCGGAAGCGCCGTGCAGTTGCCGCTGGGGTTCACCGAGCACATCGCGCCCGGCGAACTGCCCGAGATGACCGAGAGCGAGATGGTCGAGGCTGAACTGGAGATCCTCGGCATCGACGTGAGCAGGCACGTGATCCGCTTCCACGACGAACTGCTCGACCTGATCGGCGTGGTGCGCTCCCAGGACCTGCTCGACCAGCGCAACGGCGCCGAGGTGCTGGTGGCGGGGGTCAAGGTGGCCACCCAGACGCCGGCCGTACGCTCCGGCCAGCGGGTCATCTTCGCCACGCTCGACGACTCGACCGGGCCGGTGGACCTGACGTTCTTCGAGTCGGTGCAGGGGCGGTGCGCGGCGACGGTGTTCGGGTCCTGGCTGATGGTGGCCCGCGGCGTGATCAGGCGCACCGGGCCGCGGGCGATCTCGATGCGGGCCGTGGACTGCTGGGACCTCGTCGACCTGGACCGCCTGTGGCGCGCCCAGGGCGTCGACGCGGTCAGGGCGCTGCTGGCCCAGACGCCGGAGGAACGCGAGAACGTGGGCGGCCGGCGGATCGAGTACGCCAACGGCTTCCTCCTGTCGCCCTACTCCGACCTGGGCCCGGCCATCACCGCCAACCCGCCCCGCAAGCTCTGGCACGCCAGCCAGGGCAGCTCGGGCCCGACCCAGATCGCCGTCTGACCCGCTTTCAGGAGGCCACGTCTTTCAGGAGGCCACGTCGGAGGCGGCGTGGCGGGCGGGGCGGGGACGTGCCAGCGGCAGGCGGCGTACCTGCGGGCTGTCGTGCAGGGAACGCTGGATGGCGGTGACGTCGCGCACGGTCCACGCGCACAGCACCGCGGCCAGCAGCGTCACGGCGAGCTCCGTCAGCCCCAGCCCGGTCAGCTCGCCCACGCTGGTGTCCAGCAGGCGGGCGGCCACCAGGAACACCGCGGCCAGGCACGACACCCACCAGGCCGTCAGCAGCCCCAGCCAGCGCCCGCGCCGGTCGAAGGGCGGGCGGGCGCTCCGCCACACCTCGTCGGCCAGGACGAACGGGGCGACCAGGTTGACGCCGGGCACCAGCCACGCGGCCAGCACGGGAGCCGCCGGGGCGGTGGGGACGTTGACCTGCCTGGCGCGGATCAGCCAGGTCAGGTAGGCGATGGCGGCGGCGACGGTGGTGCCGACCAGCAACATCATCAGGACGGCGAAGACGGTGACCGCGCCGACCACGGCCTGCGAGCCTCTGGCCTCGCCGCCGAGCGCGGCGATCTGCCCGGCGAGGCTGCGGCCGCGGACCTGCTCGAAGACGACCAGGGCCCCGAGGGAAAGGACCTGGATGACGAGCGTCAGGTAGACGGCGGAGGCAGCCCCTGTGGGTGGTGTCTGGACAGCCCGCACGTAGTTCTCCCCCCGGGCCATGCGCTGGGTTCTCCCCTAACTTGTATCCCGCGGGCCCCGGAATTAATCAGCTCACCACACCGGATTCCCACGCCCATGCGGCGATCTCCACCCGGTTCCGGGCACCGAGTTTCGACTGGATGCTCCCGAGATGCGTCTTTACCGTGGACAGCGAGACGAACAGCTCACCGGCCACCTCCTGGTTCGTCCTGCCCCTGGCCACCAGGCGTACCACGTCGAGTTCGCGCTCGGTCAGCGCCTCGTCGGGCTGCGCGGCGCTCCGCTTGGGCTGGGCCAGGTGCTGCAGCAGCCGGACCGTCACCGAAGGCGACACCAGGGCGTCGCCCGTCGCCGCCGCCCTGATGGCCTCGATGAGCAGCGTCGGGCCGCTGTCCTTCAGCAGGAAACCCGTCGCGCCCGCGCGCAGCGCGCCGTAGACGTACTCGTCCAGGTCGAACGTGGTGACGATCACCACGCGCATCGGGTTCTCCACCCCGGGGCCCGCCAGCGCCCTGGTCACCTCCAGCCCGTCCAGCTTCGGCATGCGGATGTCGAGCAGGCACACGTCGGGACGCAGCCGCCTGGCCTCGGCGACCGCGTCGGCCCCGTCGGCCACCGCCGCCACCACGTCCATGTCCGGCTGGGCGTCGAGGATCATCTTGAAGCCCGTGCGCACGAGTTCCTGGTCATCGGCGATGAGTACGCGAATAGTCACGGCCCCAACTCTAGAATCAGCCGTTCGGCCGAGGGGCAACCGGACGCTCGGCCGATCCGCCGCCCCCCGGTTGATCGAGAAGCTTTTCCCCATGAACGAGGTGCTTGCAGGAAGGGCGCTGGCCAAACGATTCGGCCAGACGGTCGCGCTGGGCGGCGTGGACATAGCGGTACGGGCCGGCGAGGCTGTGGCGATCATGGGGCCGAGCGGCTCCGGCAAGTCGACCCTGCTCCACTGCCTGGCCGGGATCATGAAACCGGACTCCGGCGAGGTGCACCTGCTCGGCCAGCGCATCGACGCCATGGGCGAACGACAGCGGAGCGCGCTGCGCCGTACCCGCTTCGGGTTCGTCTTCCAGTTCGGGCAGCTTCTGCCCGAACTGCCGGCCGAGGAGAACGTCGCGCTCCCGCTCATGCTGGGCGGCGTCACCCGCCTCCAGGCCGTACGGCAGGCCCGCGAATGGTTCGCCCCCCTCGGCCTGCAGGGCATGGAGACCCGGCGGCCCGGCGAACTGTCCGGTGGCCAGGCGCAACGCGTCGCGATCGCCCGCGCGCTGGTCACCAAGCCGGCCGTCGTCTTCGCCGACGAGCCCACCGGCGCGCTCGACCAGAACACCGGCCACGACACCATGCGCCTGCTCGTCCAGGCCACCAAGCACAACGACGCCTCGCTCATCGTCGTCACCCACGACCCCAACGTGGCCGCCGCCTGCGACCGCACGGTCGAGGTCCGCGACGGCCACATCCTGGCACTCCGGGGAGCGCACGGATGAAGACCACACTCGCGCTCAGCTGGCGGCTGCTGCGTGGCGGGGGCCGGCGCGGCATGCTCGGCACCTGGCTGACCTTCGGCGCCGTGGCCATCTCCACCGCGCTGCTGCTGTTCGCGGTCTCCGCCAACTTCGCCTTCGACGCCCGCGCCGACCGCGGCGCCTGGCGCAACCCCGTCGCCGCCCAGGCCGGGGCGGTGGCGATCGAGGCCCAGCGCCACGACTTCGTCCGCGACCGGCAGATCACCGTCGTCGACCTGGCCGCGCTGCCCCCCGAGAAGGCGGCAGCCGGAGTGGCGCCCGCCGGGACGGTGCCGGCTGGGGTGGCACCCGCTGGGGCGGTGCCGGCTGGGGTGGCGTCCGCTGGGGTGGCGTCCGCTGGGGTGGTGCCTGCACCGCCTGGTTTGCCGCGTTTTCCCGCGCCCGGGGAGGCGTGGCTGTCGCCCGCGCTGGCCGCTCTGGTCAAGGAACTGCCCGCCGACCAGTTGGCCGGCCGCTATCCCAAGGTCGCCGGTCAGATCGGCGACGAAGGGCTCGTCCATCCCGGTGAGCTGGTCGCCGTCATCGGGCACCGTCCCGACGCCGCCGCCATGACCGCGCCGCGCAGCGACGACTGGATCGTGGGCTCGCCACCCACCAAGATCGCTTCTTTCGCGGGGGCGGCGTCGGAGGAGGCCGAGGCTTACCAGGTCCTGGCGCTGATCGCGACCGTGCTCATGATCGTGCCGCTGCTCGTGTTCGGGGGCGCGGCGGCCCGTCTCACGGTCGCCCGCCGGGACCAGCGCCTCGCCTCGCTCCGGCTCATCGGCGCCACCCCCGGGCAGGTCGCCGCCATGACCGTTGCCGAGGCGATCATCGTCGCCTTCGCCGGCGCACTGACGGGCGCCATCCTGTACGGCGTGGCCGTACCCCTGCTGTCGCGCATTCAGATCGGCGGCGGCGTCTGGTACCTGTCCGACCTGTGGCCCAGCCCTCTCGTCCTGGCCGCGACGCTCGTGGCGGTGCCGCTGCTCGTCGGCCTGTCGGCGGTGGTGGGACTGCGCCGGGTCGTGGTCAGCCCGCTGGGGGTGGCCAAGCGGGAGACCCCGCCGGGGCTGCGGTTCTTCCGTGTGCTGGCGTTGGTCGCGGTGCTGGCGGTCGTTCCCCTGCTGAGCAGGAGCACGAGCGTGAGCGTGATCGCGGTGGTGATCGGGCTGGCGTTCCTGTGCATCAACCTGGTCGGGCCATGGGTGGTGGCCCTGATCGGCCGGATCACGGCCGGCTCGGCCCGCCGTCCCGCACGACTGCTGGCCGGGCGGCGGCTCGTGGACGACCCGCGCTCGGCCTGGCGCACGGTCAGCGGGGTGGCGCTGACCGGGTTCGTGGCAGGCTTCCTGGGGTTGCTGAGCCCGTCGGCCTTCTCGTCGGATCCGGGGCCCGCGCAGTTGCGTGTCGCGGTGTTGTCGGGTTCGCCGCAGGACGCGGTGACACAGGCGAAGGAACGGCTGTCGAAAGCGGGGGTGACCGCAACGGTGAAGGCCGAGAAGAAGGTCGTCGTAGCCGCCCTGGGCTCCACCGCGGACGCCGCGGTAGTGGACCGGGCCAGGACGGCCCTCGACGGCCTGACCCCCGGCAGGACACCGACCACCGAGGCCGACGACCAGCGGTTCGGCATGCAGATGCTCGCCGACGTGGGAGCCGGGACGGTGGTGGTGCTGTCGGTGTCGTTCCTGGTGGCGATCGCCAGCTCGGGCATCACGGCCGCGTCGTCGGTGCTGGACCGCCGGCAGACGTACGCGTTGCTGCGCCTGGCGGGCACCCCGCTGTCGGTCCTGGACAAGGCAAGGCGGGCGGAGACGTTGATCCCGCTGACGGTGATGGGTGGTGGCGCGATCGCGGTGGGCGCGTTCTGCGCGATGCCGTTCATGCTGGGCGCGGTGAGCGTGAACGGCCTGATCACGCTGGTGCTGTGTGTGGGCTTGGGCTTCGGGGGAGTGATCGGAGCAGGAGCGTTGAGCAGACCCCTACTCCGCTCGGTAACGGCCGACCCGGCCCCCCGCCCCGACTAGCTCGGGCCTCCGCTCCTCTCAGAGGGGCGCTTCGCGCTGGGTGAGGCTCCGGACTGTGACACGTGGGGGGCCTCAGCGCCCCCCACAATGGTCCTCGCTCCGCTCGGGCGCGCAAGCCCGGGTGAGGCGACTGGGCACCTGAAGAGGCCCTAGCGCTCCTGCTCGATGCGTTCGAAGATGTCGGCGTCGGTTTCCCGCTGCCACGCGGGCAGTTCTTCCCAGTCGGCCACGTAGGACGGCTTGGGCTCGTCAATGTGCTTGTGGATCTGGGCGATCCAGCACAGGGCGACGAAGCGGCCCTTCTGCGCACGGGTCAGGCGTGCCGCCATGCCGCCGCTGACCTCGATGAAGTCCCGCACCTGCCCGAAAACCGCGGCGGCTGCCTGGCGCTCCCACTCCGGTGTGTCTTCCCACGGGGTGACGTAGCCGGGCTTCGGCTCACCCGGGAAGTGCCGGTGAACCCCGGCGATCCAAGCTTCGCGGAAGATCCGGCCGTGCTCTGTCGCGATCCGCACTGCGTTTCCTCTCAAGGTCAGGCCATCCCGGGGAGCCGGAGCATGGTCACAGGCGGGCGATCCACTCCTCGCCCGTGAGCACGTCGGCGCCCCTGGCCGGGAAGAGGCGGTTGACCAGGAAGTCGTGCACGTCCGGTTCCCCGTCGGCGCAGCAGTCGCCGAGCACGGTGAGGCGGTAGTCGCGGTCGGCGGCGTCGTAGAACGTGGCGGCGACCATCGCCCCGGTCGCCACGCCGGTCAGCACGAGCGAGTCGATGCCCTGGGCGTGCAGGATCAGGTCGAGGTCGGTCGCCGCGAACGCGCTGGCGCGGTGCTTGAGTACGACGGCCTCGCCGGGCAACGGCTGGATGCGCGGGTGCACGAGCGTCTCGGGGGACTCCGCGTGGAACAGCGTCCCCGCGCCGTGCAGGCCGCTGATCACCTGGTTCCCCGCCGACACGTCGAGACCTGAGGCCCGCAGCCCGAACCGGATGAAGATCACCGGGATTCCGGCGGTTCTGGCCGCGGGAATCACCTTTTCCACGACGGGAAGCACACCGGCGGCGAAGGGGTAGTTGTCCACGATGCCCGCTTGCAGATCGCCGACGATGAGCGCGGTGGTCATACGGTCTCCTTGTCTGTGCACGGCACGACGATAGTGGTCAGGCCGAACCAGAAGGCGAGCGCGTCGGACCCGGCCCGGCCGCCCCACTTCAGCCGCCTGCCGGCCGCCGTGCCGGACACCGGCCGGGAGAAGGACTTCGAGGCGGCCCTCGACATACTGCTCACCGGACTGGTGGCGGCGCAGGAGGACACAGCGCGTGGGGGATGCGGTCGAGTACCCGGTGGCTGGCCAGGCCGTAGGCGTAGAAGTCGACGGCGTGGGCGCCGGCCGCGCGGGCGCCGCGCACCTTGGCGGTCAGGCGGTCGGCCGAGTCGTTGTCGGGGTAACCCGGGCGCAGCACCACGCGTACCTCGCGATGCTTGCCGACCGAGCGCAGGTAGGCGCGCACGTCGTCGGCCACCCTGGCGGCGTCGCGGGCGTAGGCCAGGACGGCGAAGGAGGAGACGAGGTCGGCCAGCGCGGCCGGGTCGACGCCGAGCAGCCAGGCGTCGTGCGCGGCCAGGGCCGGTGACGGGAGGCCGTCGCGGTAGCCCTTCACGGCGCCGGTCGGGTCGATGAAGACCAGTTCGCAGGTCACCGCCTCCGCTACCTCGGCGACCAGCGAGGTGACGGTCTCCGCGCGGGCGCGGGCGTAGGCGACGACGTCGGGGCCCGCGTAGGCGCTCAGGGCGGCGCGGGTCACCTCGCCCTCGGCGGGCGGGTCGCCGTCGAGGACGCCGCCGACGATCCGCGCGCACTCCTCGCGCGCCGCGTGAGCGTCGATGCCGAGGGCGGACGCCCGTGCCACGCAGTGGTCGCAGAAGCACAGGGCCATCAGGTACGCGTCCATCGGCCCCAGCGGCACGAACGATCGCTCGGCCCGCAACGGCCGGTAGTGCAGCCCCTCGGCGACGACGCTGTCCACTCCGAGCCTGGCGACGGCCCTGGCCAGCGCCACCGCGTACTGCCGCACGTCGGGGTGGGCCGGGCACAGGTCGGTCAGGTAGCCGCGGTCGCCGAAGCAGTTGCGCACGGTCACGTCGGGGTGCCGGGCGCCGAGCGTGCCGTTGCGCAGGAACACCACCCGTCCGTGCAACTTCAGCCCCCGTGTACGGCAGGCCGCGAGCAGACCGTCGAAGGCGTCCGTGTAGCCGGCCGGCGGCACCAGGCGCAGCCCGGCGAACAGGTCGTCCGGCACGGCGAAGTGGGCGCCGTCGTGCCGCAAGGTCAGCTTGGACGGCCCGTGCGGGGTGACGTCGCGGGAACCGTGGTGGACGGCCCCGACGGTGACCCCGGCCACGCCGTACCCCAGCACCCGGTCGAGCACCTTGCCGACGCCTTCGCCGCGCAGGTCCTCGACGAGGACGAAGAGAGAACTGTCCACGTTCTGACCTTACGCGAGTGATCTCCTGTTGATTGGGCTCCGTCCACGTGAAGAAGATGCTCGCGGCCGCCGGCGCTCTCCCCGCCAAGGACCCCGCCGGTGTCCGATGGAGCCCGGTGCGGGGGTGCGCTTCCGGGGCAAGAAGGTATCGGTCAAGGCTCCTGGCCCGGCCCTGGTCGCGACCAAACTCAAGAAGCGGGGACCGCTCAGGCCGCTTGGAGAGAGCGCCGGGGAAAGGTGACCTCCGTCAGCTCTTCGGAGACCTCCCACAGGCGCCGCGCCGCTTCGGCGTCGCGTGCCTTCGCCGAGCGGCCGACCAGCTTCGGTGCGCCGCGTGTCTCCAGGAAACCGCGCGGGCCCGCGTAGCTGTTGCCCGGGATGTCCGCCACGGCCGCGTACAGCGTCGGGAGGGCGCCGTCGTCGTCGCTCTGCGCGAGCAGGCCGGCCGCCGCCTTCATCACGAGGTACCGCACGCGGCTCCGGCCGTCGAACCGCAGCAGGTTCGTGGCCGACGCCCCGGGGTGCGCGGCGGTCGCGATCACCGTTGAGCCGGCCTCGCTGAGCCGTCGCTGGAGCTCCGAGGTGAACAGCAGGTTGGCGAGCTTGGACTGCGCATAAGCCCCCATCGCCCGGTACGGCTTGCGCTCCCAGCCGAGGTCGTCGAAGTCGATCGAGCCCACCCGGTGCCCGCCGGACGAGACGGTGACGACCCGTTCCCTGATCCGCGGCAGCAGCAGGTTCGTCAGGGCGAAGTGCCCCAGGTGGTTGGTCCCGAACTGGAGCTCGAACCCGTCGACCGTACGCGAGAACGGCGGGATCATGACGCCCGCGTTGTTGATCAGCACGTCGACCGGCTCGGTGAAGTCCTCGGCGAACGCGCGGACCGAGGCGAGGTCGGCGAGGTCGAGCCGCCGGACCTCGACGCGGCCGGTCATCCCGGCGGCGGCCGCCCGGCCCTTGGCGAGGTCGCGTACGGCGAGCACCACCCGCGCGTCCTTGGCGGCGAGCACGCGGGCGGCGGCGCGGCCGATCCCGCTGTTCGCGCCGGTGACGACGACGGTACGCCCGGCCATGGACGGGACGTCGGAAGCAGAGAATGTTGTCATGGACTACAAAGTAGGCACCGACAACAATGTTGTCAACAGGCACATTGTGCTAGCCTCTGCCTGTGCCAGAAGCAACCGACGAGCGCCCCTACCACCACGGAAACCTCCGCGCCGCCCTGCTCGACGCGGCCGAACGCGTCCTGCGCGAGAGTGGCGCGGACCAGCTGGCGCTGCGCGATCTGGCCAGGGAGATCGGCGTCAGCCACGCCGCCCCGCGCCGGCACTTCCCCAACCGCCAGGCGCTGCTCGACGCGCTCGCCGTGGCCGGATTCGCCCGCCTGGACACCACGCTGCGCACCGCGATGGCGGGCGCGGGCGACGACTTCCCGTCCCGGGTGCGGGCCGCGATGATGGCGTACACCCGCTTCGCCACCGACAACGCGGCGCTGCTTGAGCTGATGTACACGAGCAAGCACCGGCCGGACGCGAAGCAGATCGCCGAGGCGGCCGAGGCGCCGTTCGGGCTGATGATCGAACTGATCCTGCAAGGGCAGGCGCAGGGCATGCTCCAGGCGGGCGACACGGCCCGGATCGGGATCGTCCTGTTCGCGACCCTTCAGGGCATCGCCGCGCTCATCAACGGCAACCTCGTCGACCCGGAACTGCTCGACGGACTCGTGGAGACCGCGGTCGAGCAGTTTCTCCGCGGCGCCCGCCCGCTTCCCTAGCCGCTGCGCGGCTACCACCTCGGGCTTTTACGCTGTGCACTGATGTGCACACAGTAAACATCTTGCGCACGTATTACTCTTGCGATTACAGTGTTCACAATGGCGCCTTCGTCATGCCCGAAGATAACCTATTTCCTGTTTGCGCATACGCATAACGGCGCTGCGTGAATGCAGCATCGTAATGTCGATATTGACCATTCCTGTGAATTCAGGATAACTTTCCAGTCAGCTTCTCAAGGGGGCCCAGAGAAGCTGATCTGGAGGGTGGCACCACGCTGCCCTCATCGCGATTGCCCCCTTGTCGACAGGTCAAGGAAGGGAAATGCACATGAAGCGAAAAGCAGCTCTCGTCATCAGCGCCCTGGCGCTCGGCGTCGTCGGGTTCGCGGGATTGGGTCCCGCCGCCCAGGCGACTGACGACCCGATCGAACCCACTGCCAACGAGCTGACCGTCGAAGTCATCGACAGTCGCGCCGACGCCGCAGGCCGCTGTGCCAACAACCGCCTGTGCCTGTACGAACACGACGATTTCCGCGGTCTCGCGCTCCGGATCATCATGCCCTCGCCCGGGGTCTGCGGGAACCTCCCACCCGAGTACAGGAACATGGCGAGCTCCCAGCAGAACGAATACAACCGGACCATCAAGTTCTACGCCAAGACAAACTGTTCCGGCTCGTCCGGCTACAAGGCCCTGGCCGAGAGTGAGGACAAGGACCTCACGAACAACGGCTTCGACAACAAGACGGATTCGCTGAGATAGCCGTTGTAATTCAGCGGCAATAATTCGCATCCAGGAGATGAGCATGCCGATCCGGCGATGGGGCATGGCCCTTGTGCTCCTCGTCGGAGCGGCATCCGGCTGCTCGCCGACCGAAACGGAAACGCCGTCGAAAAGGCCGCAGGAGATCGCCGTTCCAGAACCCGATCCGCAAGTGCGGCAACTCACCATTCCTTTTGACGCCTACAACTTCAGCCCCGCCGAGGACATGACCCTGGATGTCGCCGAGGACGTCGTCGTCCGCGACTGCATGAACGCTCGCGGCCTGGCCTGGCAGGCGCTGCCCGGTCCCGGCGAGAGCGAGATCGAGCCGCCGCATCGCCGTCGCTACGGTGTCATCGAGTCGCGGGTAGCCGACGTGTTCGGCTATCACGCGCCGCCGTACCGGCCGGCCGTGGCCGCTCGCGGGGTCAAGGCGCTCGCCCGCGTCACCGGGGCTCCGCCGGGCGTACGCGAGGCGGCGAAGGCGTGCCTCAAGCAAGCGCGCGCCAGCATGTACGGCGGTGCCCAGAAGGCCGACGCCGCGTTCTTCAACAAGGTCATCTTCGCGACGTTCGACGCCGCCCAGCGCGACAGGCGGGTCACCCGCGCCTTCCGCTCCTGGAGCGCCTGCATGGCGGAGGAGGGTTTCCGCTACGCCGACCCGCTCGCCGCGATCACCGACCGGCGCTGGTCGACGAAGGCGCCCACCACGCAGGAGATCCGCACCGCCCAGAGGGACGTGCTGTGCAAGGAGAAGACCGGCGTCGTGTCCATCTGGGCCGCGGCCGAGACCCGCGTCCAGAACGCCGCCATCCGCGCCCACCCCGGGAAGTTCCGGGAGCTGAGAGCGGTCAAGGTAAGGCAGCTCGCGGCTGCCCGGCGGGTACTCGGCTGACCCCGGCGGCCCGGATCACCTCGGCCCGCTCTGCCCGGTGAGGGTCGTGCGCAGGAGGGCGATCCACCAGTCGAGCGTGCGGTCCCGGGCGGCCGTGTCCAGTCCGACGCTTCTGCGGAACTCGCCGCCGAACAGCGGCTCCAGAGCGACGGCCTGGTGCAGCCCGGCCATCGTGAGCTGGATCGCCTCGCGTGACGGCGGCGTTCTTCCGGTGCTCGCGCAGTGCAGGCGGGCCTGGGCGTGCAGGCGGTCCACCACCTCGTCGAGCAGCCCGCTGCCGGGGTCGCGCCAGCCGGACTGGTGCAGCGCGATCGCGAGTGCGGCGTAACCGCCGGCGTAGAGCGTGTAGAGGGTGTGGACCAGCGCGGCGGGGTCGACCGGGCCGTCGGCCCACGCGCCCAGGACGGTGCGCAGTTCGGCTTTCAGCTTGGACCCGCCGAACCGCAGCAGGGACTCCAGGAGTTGTTCGCGGGTGCCGAAGTGGTGGTTGATCGCGGCGTCGGTCATCCCGACCTCGGCGGCGACGGCGCGTACCTGCACGGCGGCGGGTCCGCCGGCCGAGAGCAGCCTGCTCGCCGCCTCAAGGATCATCCGCTTGGCTTCATCGGGTTTGCGTCGTACTCGGCCGGTCACGTGCCCACTCTACCTTGACTGGCCAAGGTAATTCTCTTACCTTGAAGGCCCAAGGTAAGGAGGCGTCGTGCGAACCACGATCGAGCTGGCGGCGGCGCTCGGAGTCGCGATCCACGATCCGGCGCCGCCTCGCGAGATCCGCTTCACCCGCGCGGGCTGCCGGTTGCGCGGGCTCGACTGGGGCGGCACGGGAACCCCGGTGTTCCTGCTGCACGGCGGCGGGCTCACCGCGCGTACCTGGGACTTCGTCTGTCTCGGCCTGCGCGGCGAGGCCCGGCTGATCGCGCTGGACCTGCGCGGGCACGGCGACAGCGACTGGTCGGACGACTACCGCGTCGGCACCCACGCCGCCGACGTCGCCGCCGCGGCCGAGCACCTCGGCCTCGACCGGGTACGGCTGGCCGGCATGTCACTCGGCGGCGTGGTGGGGGCCCGCCTGGCCGAGTCGCGGCCCGATCTGGTGGACCGGCTGGCGCTCGTCGACGTCGCGCCCGGCGTGGACTTCGAGAGCACCAGGGAGGTACGGGCCTTCATGTTCGGGCTGGGCCCGGTGGCGGATCTGGAGACGGTCGTGGAGGCCGCGCTGCGCGTCAATCCGCGCGCCGGCCGCGCCGGCGTCGCCCACCGGATGGGCACCCTGTTCCGCCGCGGGCCCGGCGGCGGCTGGGTGCCGAAGGGCGACCTGCGTCCCCCCGACTTCCCCGCCATCCTCGCGGCCGTCGAAGAGCTGCCCGCCCAGCTCGTCGGGGTGCCGGTGCTGCTGGTGCGCGGCGGCCGCAGCAGGGTGCTCACCCAGGCCGTCGCCGAACAGCTGGCCGCTCGCCTCCCGAACTGGGAGCTCGCCGTCGTGCCCGACGCGGGCCATCTCGTCCAGGAGGACAACCCGGCCGACCTGATCACCGTGCTCCGCGCCTTCCTGACCTGACGCCAGGAAGGTCAGGAAAGGACCAGGTCGCGGATCGTGCGCAGGGAGTCCTCGTCGCGCGGGCCCATCACCAGCAGGCTGGTCACGGGGGACTTGTGCCACAGCTCCAGCCGCTCCTTGATCCGGCCGGGCGGCCCGACCAGCGAGATGCCGTCGGCCAGCTCGTCGGGGATCGCCTTGAACGCCTCGTCCCTGCGGCCCGCGAGGTACAGCGCCTGGATGTGCTCGGCGGCCTCCGCGTAGCCCATGCGGCCGATGATGTCGGCGTGGAAGTTGCGGTGTTTGGCGCCCATGCCGCCGATGTACAGGGTGAGCATCATCTTCACGCCGTCCAGCGCGGAGCGCACGTCGTCGGAGATGACGACCATCACCATGGCGGCGATCTCGAAGTCGGGGCTCCGGCCGGCCAGGGCGCCGCCGTACATCTCCTCGATCTTGGAGGGGAAGGCGAACAGCGGGAGCCAGCCCTGCCCGATCTCGGCGGCCAGGGCGACGTTCTTGGGGCCCTCCGCGCCGAGATAGACGGGGATGTCGGGGCGCAGGGGGTGGGTGATGAGCTTGAGCGGCTTGCCGAGCTCGCCGGGCAGGGGGAGGGGGTAGTGCGGGCCGTCGCTGGTGACGGGGGCCTCGCGCCGCCAGACCTGGCGCATGATGTCCACGTACTCGCGGGTTCTGGCCAGGGGTTTGGCGAACGGCCGGCCGTACCAGCCCTCCACGACCTGCGGGCCGGAGGCGCCGACGCCCAGCAGCAGGCGGCCGCCCGTCAGGTGGTCCAGGGTCATCGCGGTCATCGCCGTGGCCACGGGCGTCCTGGCCGACAGCTGGACCACGGAGGTGCCCAGCTTGATGCGGCTCGTGCGGGCGCCGTACCAGGCCAAGGGGGTGAAGGCGTCGCTGCCGTAGGCCTCCGCCGTCCACACCGAGTCGTAGCCGAGCCGCTCGGCCGCGAGGACCGCGTCGGTCGCGTCGTCGGCGTTGCGCTGCCAGTAGCCGAGGTTCAGCCCGAGCTTCATGTGACACCTCCGAATTAAGTTCTATTAGTGCTGCGCACGCCGTTGGGTGTCAATGCACCATCTTTCGGGGAAGTCTGTTCTGTGGTTAAGGGTTTCTGTCGACTCGCCTTCCTGTTGCTGCTCCTACCTGCGGCGATGGGGACAACGCTCGCCACGGGAGCGGTGGGGGCGCCCAAGCCGAACATCGTGCTCGTCCTGGTCGACGACCTGGAGTCCGGCACGCTGCAGTACTTCCCGAACATCACCCGCCAGCTGGTGAGCCAGGGCACCTCGTTCGACCGCTTCTTCGTGACCAACTCCTGGTGCTGCCCCTCGCGCAGCTCCATCCTGAGATCCCAGTACGTCCACAGTCACGGCGTGCTGACCAACACCGCGCCGGAAGGCGGATTCGACAAGTTCTACCGCTCCGGTCTGGAACGTTCCACGATCGGCACCTGGATGCGTTCCGCCGGATATCGCACCGCCCTCATGGGCAAGTTCCTCAACCACTACCCGGGCGAGTCCGCCGCGCCCACCTACGTGCCGCCCGGCTGGGACGACTGGCGCGTGCCCGTCCGCAACCTCTACGAGGAGTACGGCTACCGCCTCAACGAGAACGGCACCCTCGTCGACTACGGCTGGGCCGAGGACGACTACCTCTCCGACGTGCTCGCCACCAAGGTGCGCGACTTCGTCCAGTCCTCGGGCCGGCAGCCGTTCTTCCTCTACCTGGCCCCGGTCGCCCCCCACAACCCCGCCAACCCCGCGGTACGGCACGCCGGAGCCTTCCCCGACGCCCAGGCCCCCAGGACCAAGAACTTCAACCGCGAGGACGTGGGCAACGAGCCGGTCTGGCTCCGCTCGCTGCCGAAACTCGGCCAGCGGGCCATCGACCGCGTCGACGAGCGCTACCGGGCCAGGCTGCGCGCCATGCTCGGCGTCGACGACCTGGTCGGCTCGCTCATGGCCACGCTGCAGGAGAACGGCAAGCTCGCCGACACCTACATCTTCTTCGCCTCCGACAACGGATTCCACCTCGGCACCCACCGCCTCAAACAGGGCAAGACCACGCCGTTCGAGGAGGCGATCCGGGTGCCGCTCGTGGTGCGCGGGCCCGGGGTGCCGGTGGGGGCGACCGTCCGGGACCTGACCGCGACCGTGGATCTGGCGCCCACCTTCGCCCAGCTCGGCGGGGTCGTCACGCCCGACTTCGCGGAGGGGCGGTCGCTGCTGCCGTTCCTGCGCGGGCAGGAGCCGCGGCCGTGGCGGAAGAACGTGCTCGTCGAGTTCAACCGGCCGCTCAACCAGATGTCGGCCAAGCAGACGCCGGTGCCCGACTACGCGGCGCTGCGTACCAAGGACTACACCTACGTCCAGTACCAGACCGGCGAGACCCAGCTCTACGACCTCAACCAGGACCCCGACCAGCTGAACAACCTCGCCGGGACCGCGCCGCTCGGGCTGGTGCTGGCGTTGCAGGCGCGGCTGACGGCCATGCGCGGCTGTGTCGGAGCCTCGTGCCGCATCGCCGACCTACAGGAGTGACCAGGCTTTATAGGCGTGACCAGGTTTATAGGCGTGACCAGGCGCACGGGACCGGGGCGGGCAGCCGGCCGGCGCGGAAGGCGCCCGGCGGGACGCCCATGACCGCTCGGAAGTCGGCCGACAGGTGCGACTGGTCGTAGAAGCCGGTTTCGGCGGCCAGCTCCGCCCATGGCTCCTCGCGGGCCCCGGCCAGGACGCTGCGGACCCGGTGGATACGGGCGTAGCGCTTGGGGGACAGGCCGGCGGCGTCGTGGAAGAGGTTGCGCAGGTGCCGTTCCGAGACGCCCAGCTCGCGGGCCACCTCGGGCACCCGGCCGGCGCCGGTGAGGAGTCCGGCGGCGGCGTCCACCAGATCGGCGCGGGCGGCGTCGGCGGCCGAGCCGGCCCGGAGCCGCTCCTCCAGCGCTCCGGCCAGGCCGTGGGCCACCTCGGCGTCGTCGCGGGCGGCCAGCCGGTCCAGGAGGGTGTCGGCGGCGGCTCCCCACAGGTCTCTGAGCAGCACCACCCGGTCCACCAGCTCGCGCATCGTCACCCCGAGCGCCGCGCCGGCCGGCCCTGGGCGCAGCCGGATCGTCACGCAGCGCGGGGCGTCGCCCGGGGCGAAATAGGACGCCCGGGTTCTGGGCCCGAGCACCACCAGTCCGGTCCCGTCCCTTCCGCTGCGGAAGGCGAGCACGGCGGCGGTGTCCGGGGCGCGCACGTGCACCTCGTGATCGGTGTGCGCCCGCCGGGTCAGTACCTCGGCCTCCAGGGTTCTCATGACCGTGGGCAACCCCGACGCCGTGCCGATTCTTCCTATAGGCCGCCGGGGCGCCGCTGGCAGCGTGGACGGCATGATTCTGATCACCGGTGCCACGGGCACCATCGGCAGTGAAGTGACCAGGCTCCTGGCCGAGGCGGGTGTCCCGGCCAGGGCGATGACGCGCGATCCCGGCAAGGTGGCGGGGCCTGCCGTACAGGGGGATTTCGGGGACGTGCGGTCGCTGGAGGCGGCCGTGACGGGGGTGTCGGCGGCGCTGCTGCTGACGCCGTTCGGGCCGGAGATCGCCGCGCGCGACCGCGCGTTCGTGGACGTGGCGGCCGGAGCGGGCGTGAAGAGGATCGTGAAGATCTCGGCCATCGGGGCGGGCGACAGCGAGGACCCCGAGGACGTCGCCGGCATGCACGCGGCCGGCGAGCGCGCCCTCACCGGCTCCGGGGTCGAGTGGACGATCGTCCGGCCCTCGATGTTCGCCACGAACGCCCTGGGCTGGGCCGAGATGGTCAAGGCCGGGCAGCCGATCCCCAACATGACCGGCGACGGCCGCCAAGGCATCGTCGACCCGCGCGACATCGCGGCGGTGGCCGTGGCCGCGCTCACGGGCTCCGAGCACCACGGCCGGGTCTACGAGGTCACGGGACCCGACCTGCTCACCACCCACGACCAGGCCGAACTGATCGGGCGGGCGATCGGGCGGCGCGTGGAGACGGTCGACGTGCCGATCGAGCGGGCCGTCGCCCAGATCGCCGACCCGGCCTATGCGAAGGCGGCGGCCAAGGGCTGGGCGTTCATCGCGGCGGGCGGCAACGCGGTGGTGACCACGGCGGTCCGGGACGTTCTGGGCCGCCCGGCGCGCTCCTTCGAGTCGTGGGCCAGGGACAACAAGGCCGCCTTCGGCGGCTAAGACTCCGGGAAGGCGGCTAAGGCTCCGGGAAGGCGGCTAGGACTCCGGGAAGAGGGCGGGGTAGGCGTGCGCCAGGTGGTCGGTGACCGCCCGCGCCGCCTCCTCGGGTGATCCGGCGGCGATCGCGGCCAGGATGCGCCGATGATCGGCCTGCAGCACGCGGGTGTCGCCGAGCTGCTCGACCGCCTCGATCGCGTACCGCCGTACCGACTCCCGCAGCGAGCGCATGATCGCGGCGATCAGCCGGTTCCCCGAGGCGTCGGCGATGGCGCAGTGGAAGGCCGTGTCGTGCTCGACGAACTCCTCCGCCGTCCGGGCCCGCTCCATCCCCTCCAGCGCGGCGACGAGGCCGGTGGTGTCGGCGCGGGCGGCGGCGGCGCCGGCGGCGGCCCAGCGTTCGATCATGAGCCGGGTGTCGATCACCTCGCGCAGCTCCAGGCTGGCCAGGCCGAGGTGGAGCCTGAGCAGGTCGGTCAGCGCGCTGTCGGGCCGGGAGGTGAGCACGGCTCCGGCGTCCGGGCCCCGCCCGGCCTGCGAGGAGATCACGCCCAGCGTCTCCAGCACGCGCAGCGCCTCGCGTACCGACGAGCGTCCGACCCGGAGCTGCTCGGCGAGCTGGCGTTCGCCGGGCAGCCGGTCGCCGACGGTCAGCCCGTCCTCGACGATGCGGTGCTCGATCTGGGCCAGCACGTCCTCGAACGCGCGGGTCCGCTTCACGGGCCGCCATCCGGTGTCGGTCACGGGCACCCCTCTTGTCGCGTTGTATGGTCTGACCATACAGTGGTCAGACCATAGAGAGGAAGGAGTGCCGTGCGGGTCGCCCTGTTCATCACGTGCGTCAACGACACGCTCTTCCCCGGCACCGGCAAGGCGGTGGTGTCGCTGCTGCGCCGGCTGGGCTGCGAGGTCGACTTTCCCGCCGCCCAGACCTGCTGCGGGCAGATGCACGTCAACACCGGCTATCGCGATGAGGGGGTACGGCTGGCGCGCCACTTCACCGAGGTCTTCGCCGGGTACGACGCGGTCGTCGCGCCGTCGGGCTCCTGTGCGGCGATGGTGCGCGAGCAGTACCCCAAGCTGGTACGGCCCGGTAGCAGGGGAGCCGTGGCCGTGGCGGAGGTGGCCCCGAAGGTGCACGACCTGTCGGAGTTCCTCATCGACGTTCTCAAAGTCGACGACGTAGGCGCATATTTCCCGCACCGGGTGACATATCACCCGACGTGTCACTCGCTCCGCGGCCTCCACCTGGGCGATCGCCCCACCCGCCTCCTGCGGAACGTGCGCGGCCTCGAACTGATCCCCCTGGGCGGCGCCGACGAGTGCTGCGGCTTCGGCGGCACGTTCGCGGTCAAGAACCCGGCCATCTCCGCCGCCATGTGCGCCGACAAGGTACGCAACGTGCTCGACACCGGCGCCGAAGTGCTCTGCGCCGCCGACAACTCCTGCCTGATGCACATCGGCGGCACGATGAAACGCCAGCGGACCGGGGTGCGGATCATGCACCTGGCCGAGATCCTGGCCGCGACGGAGGAACGATGAGCGGCACCTTCCTCGGCATGCCCGGCGCCTTTCCGGCCAACGCGGCGGCGGCCGTACAGGACAGTCAGCTTCGCTACAACCTGCGCAAGGCCACGCACACCATCCGCGGCAAGCGCGTCAAGGCCGTCGACGAGCTGCCCGACTGGATGGAGCTGCGCGCGGCGGGGAAGGCCATCAAGGACCACACCCTGCGCCACCTCGACCGCTACCTGCTGCAGATGGAGGAGGCGGTCACCCGCAACGGCGGCACCGTCCACTGGGCGCGCGACGCCGCCGAGGCCAACCGCATCGTCACCGACCTGGTCAAGGCCACCGGCGAGCGCGAGGTGGTCAAGGTCAAGTCGATGGCCACCCAGGAGATCGGGCTCAACGAGCATCTGGCCGGCGAGGGCATCACCGCGTACGAGACCGACCTGGCCGAGCTGATCGTGCAGCTCGGCGAGGACTTCCCCTCGCACTTCCTGGTCCCGGCGATCCACCGCAACCGCTCGGAGATCCGCGAGATCTTCCTCGACAAGATGGCCGAGTGGGGCCGCCCCGCGCCGCCCGGACTGACCGACGACCCGCCCGCGCTCGCCGACGCCGCCCGGCTCCACCTGCGCGAACGCTTCCTGGCCAGCAAGGTCGCCGTCTCCGGCGGCAACTTCATGATCGCCGAGACCGGCACGCTGGTCGTCCTGGAGTCCGAGGGCAACGGCCGCATGTGCCTGACCCTGCCCGAGACGCTGATCAGCGTGGTCGGCATCGAGAAGCTGCTGCCCGCCTGGCGCGACCTGGAGGTCTTCCTCCAACTGCTGCCGCGCAGCTCCACCGCCGAGCGCATGAACCCCTACACCAGCACCTGGACGGGCTCCGCGGAAGGCCAGGACTTCCACCTGGTACTCCTCGACAACGGCCGCACCGGCGTGCTCGCCGACGAGGTCGGCCGGCAGGCGCTGCGCTGCATCCGCTGCTCGGCCTGCCTCAACGTCTGCCCCGTCTACGAACGCGCCGGTGGCCACGCCTACGGCTCGGTCTACCCGGGCCCGATCGGCGCCATCCTCACCCCGCTGCTGCGCGGCTTCGACACCGAACTGGACGCCTCGCTGCCCTACGCCTCGTCGTTGTGCGGCGCCTGCTTCGACGCCTGCCCGGTCGCGATCGACATCCCGGAGGTGCTGGTCGACCTGCGCGCCAAGGTCCCGCACGGCCGGGCCGAGCGCGCGGGCATGAAGGTCGCGGGCTGGGTGCTCAACGACAAGGTACGGCTGGCCAAGGCCCAGCGCCTCGCCACGCGCTTCCGCAAACTGGTGCCCAAGCGCCTGCCCGGCCCCCTGTCGGCCTGGACCGACACCCGCGACCTGCCGGACATTCCAGAAGAGTCGTTCAGAGATTGGTGGGATCGTGATGGGCGCGCGTGAGGAGATCCTGGGCCGGATCAGGAAGGCCGTGAAGGGCGCCCCCGAGGTGGAGATCCCGCGCGACTACCGCACGAGCATCCCCGTGGCCGACCCGGTCGGGCTGTTCGCCGAGCGGCTGGACGACTACCGGGCCATCGTGCACGTGGTGCCCGCCGCCGACGTGGACGCCAAGGTGGCCGAGCTGACCGAGGGCAAGCGGATGGTCGTGCCCGGCGAACGCGCGTGGTCACGGGAAGAGCTGGCGGCGGCCGACGGCGTCGTCACCGGCTGCGCGATCGCCATCGCCGAGACCGGCACCATCGTCCTGGACTCCCGCCAGGGCGAGCGGGCCCAGACGCTGCTGCCCGACTACCACCTGTGCCTGGTGCGCGCCGGCCAGATCGTCGGCGGCGTCCCCGACGCGATCGCCAGGCTCGACCCGTCCAGGCCGCTCACCTGGATCAGCGGGCCGTCGGCCACCAGCGACATCGAGCTCAACCGCGTCGAGGGCGTGCACGGTCCCAGGACCCTGGAAGTGATCATCAGCACCTGACTGGGTAGCCTTCGCACGTGTTCGACGCACAGCTCACCGTCACGACGGAACGCCTGGTCCTGCGCCCGTTCGGCCACCAGGACGCCGACCGGATCCGCGCCATCGTCGAGTCCGGGGCGATCTTCCTGCCGCCCGGCGCGCCCGCGCACGTCGCCGGGATCACCCCGTGGCTCACCGCGGGCGTGCACGAACTCCAGCGCTCGGGCACCGGCGCGCACCTGGCCATGACCGACGCCGACGGGCTGGTCGTGGGCGCGATCAGCCTGTTCAAGACCTCGTGGACCGCGGGAACCACCGAGGTCGGCTACGGCGTCCACCCGCTCTACCGGGGGCGCGGCTTCGCGCCTGAGGCGGTCACCGGACTGGCCGATCACGTCTTCGCGCACACCGACCTGCGGCGCATCGACCTGACCGCCAACCTTGACAACACCGCCTCGCTCCGGGTCGCCGAGAAAGCCGGCTTCACCAGGGAAGGCGTGCTGCGGGCCGCGGTCCTGGAGGACGACGGGCCGCACGATCTGGCCATGTTCGGGCTGCTGCGCGGCGACAGCCGTTCCCCCAAAAATGTCTTCCCGCACCGTGAGCTGCTCACGGCGCGGCTGCGGCTGCGGCGGCCGGACGAGCGGGACATTCCCGGACTGGCCGCGACCGGCGCCGACGAGCGGACGCAGGCCTTCACCACCGTGCCGCGCGGCTACACCGAGGCGGACGCGCGCGGCTTCCTGCGTCACGTCGAGCAGGCGCGCGCCGACGGCGCGGGCGTCGCGTGGACGGTCGAGGAGCGCGAGAGCGGGCGGTACGTCGGCGGCGTCGACCTCAAGGACACCGACTGGCGGATGCGTACCACGGAGGTCGGCTACATGACCGCGCCGTGGGCCCGCGGGCACGGCTACATCGGCGAGGCCGTGCTCGCCGTCGCGCGCTGGATCTTCGCCGAGCACGGCTTCCTGCGGCTCCAGTTGCGGGCCGCGGCGTCGAACACCAGCTCGCAGCGGGTGGCGGAGAAGGCGGGGTTCGTCCGCGAAGGCGTGGCACGCAACGGCGGCCACGGCGAGGACCTCGTCGTGTACGGCCTTATCCCTTCCGACATCCCTTCCGAGCAGGTGGGAAAGACGTCACTCTGAAGGGGTGACAATCACGGTGATCGGCTGGGACGGTACCGGCCTTCCGGCCATGGCGGCCGACCGGCTGCGCGCGGCCGCCCTCGTGATCGGCCCCGATGCCCTCCTCGGCGAGCTCAAGATCGACGCGCCGACCGCCTCGTCCGACGCGCTCATCGACGCCCTCGACGACCACCTCGAACAGGGCGAAGGCCCCGCCGTCGTGCTCGCGGAAGGCGACCCCGGGCTGTTCGGCGCCGTCGCCGCGCTGCGCGCCCGCGGCATCAAGCCCGAGGTGCTGCCCGCCACCGCGGTGATCACCCGCGCGTTCGCCTGCGCCGGGCTCAACTGGGAGGACGCCCTCGTGGTCGCCCCCGCCGGCGCCTACCAGCTCGCCCGCGTCGTCAACGCCTGCCGCGCCCACCCCAAGGTCGCCGTGCTCTGCACCGACGGCGTCGGCCCAGCCGAGCTGGCCCGCGAACTCGCGCCCACCACCCCGCGCTCCCTCATCGTCTGCGAGGACCTCGGCGGCCCCGGCCAGCGCGTCACCCACAGCCGCATGGGCGAGGCCACCACCCGGCCGTGGAAGGACCCCGACGTCGTCCTCGTCCTCGACCCGCTGCACCGGCCCAGGGAGACCGGCTGGGTGGCGGGGGCGCAGCCGGGGCCGCGCGAGTGGGCGCTGCCGTTCGGCACGGGGATCGCGCCGGAGGTACGCGCGTTCATCCTGGCCAAGCTCGGCCCCCGCCTCGGCGACCTGATCTGGGACGTCGGCGCCGGATCCGGAGAGATCGCGGTCGAGTGCGCCAGGTTCGGCGCGGCCGTCGTCGCCGTCGAGCGCGAGGAGGAAGCCTGCGCCCGCCTGCGCGCCAACGTCATCGAACACGGCGTCAAAGTCGCCCTCACCCGCGGCCAGGCCCCTCCCGCGCTCGAACCGCTGCCCGACCCGGACGCCGTCTTCGTCGGCGGCGGCGGAACCGACGTGATCGCCGCCTGCGCCGCCCGCGGCCCCCGCACGCTTGTGTGCTCGCTCAACACCGTCGAGCACGTGCCCGCCGTACTCGACCTGCTGCGCGAGCAGGGCTACCAGGCCGAGGGCACCCAGATCCAGGCCTCCAGGCTGACCGCCCACTCCGACGGCTCACACGGCCTGCACGCCGCCGATCCCGTGTTCGTGGTGCACGCACGGGTTCTCTGAACCGTCGCCGATCGGTTATCCTCGCGTGTCTTGTCTACGCACCGGAGAACCCCAACACATGAAGCCGCCGCTGCTGCTCATCGGGCACGGCTCGAACGATGACGGCGATTCCGCAGAGTTCGGCAGATTCGTCCATCGGCTCCGATGCCGCCTCGACGAGCAGGCCGCCGATGTATCCGGCGGCTACCTCGAACGCGCGACCCCCCGGTTGAGCGACTCCGTCGCCTCCCTGGTGGCACGCGGCCATCACCGCCTGGTGGCGCTGCCCCTCAGCCTCAGCCGGGTCAGCGACGACGACTTCCCCGCCGCCATGGCCCTGGAGCAGGAGAGGCACCCCACGCTCATGTACGACTACGGCCGCCCCCTCGGCCCCGACCCCCGCGTGCTCGCCGTCCTCGCCGAGCGGCTCAAGGACGCCGCCACCGACATCGTGGAGCCCGTCACCGAGCGGCCCCGCCTGCGCGTCGTCGACTCCTCCGCCGTCCTTGAGGAGTCCCCCAGGATCGAGCCGGGCGAGACCGCCGTCGTGCTGGTCGGCGAGGGTTCCACGGACCCGGTCGCCAACGCCGAGGTGCACCGGGTCTCGCGGCTGTTCTGGGAGACGCACGCCTACGACTTCATGACCGTCGAGACCGCCTTCGTCTCCGTCACCCCGCCCGGTGTGCCCGGCGGCCTGGAGCGCTGCCGCAGGCTCGGCGCCAAGCGCGTCATCGTCGTCCCCTACCTGCTGTTCGCCGGGGTCATGCTGGAGAAGGTCTGGGCCCAGGCGCTCGCCTACGGCGCCGGCCACCCCGAGCTCGACATCCGCTGCGCCGAGGTGATCGGCGACTGCGAGACCCTCGCCGACGTCGTGATCGACCGCTACGAGGAAGCGCTCCAGCTCGTCCACTAGCTAAGGTGGCGGGCGTGCTGGAAGAGACGATCGCCGCGATCCGCCCCGCCGACGCCCGCGCGCTGGCCGAAGCCCGCTCCCACCAGGACCGCCTCACCAAGCCTCCCGGCGCGCTCGGCGCGCTGGAGGAGGTCGCGGTACGCCTGGCGGGCTCGGCCGGAACCTCCCCGCCCCCGATGCCGGCGCCCGCCGCCCTGGCCATCTTCGCCGCCGACCACGGCGTCCACGCCCAGGGCGTGAGCCCGTGGCCGCAGGAGGTCACGCAGCAGATGGTGGCCAACTTCCTGGCCGGGGGTGCGGTGGCCAACGCCTTCGCCGCCCAGGTCGGCGCGTCCGTGACCGTCGTCGACGTGGGCGTGGCCGCCGACCTCACGCCCGCGTCCGGCCTCATGATCAAGAAGGTGGGGTACGGCACCGCCGACCTCTCCCTCGGCCCGGCGATGACGCAGGCGCAGGCCGTACAGGCGCTCGAAGCGGGCATCTCCGTGGCCCGCACGCTCATCGCGGACGGCGCCCGCTGCCTCATCACCGGCGACATGGGCATCGCCAACACCACGGCCTCGGCCGCCCTCATCGCCGCCTTCACCGGTACCGACGCCGCCGCGGTCACCGGCAGGGGCACCGGCGTGAACGACGAGACCCACACCCTCAAGATCGCAGTGGTCCGCCGCGCCCTCGACGCCGGTGCTTCGGCCGAGACACCCCTGTCCACCCTCGCCGCGCTCGGCGGGTTCGAGCACGCGGCCATCGCCGGGTTCATCCTGGGCGGGGCGGCGGCGCGGGTGCCGGTGATCCTCGACGGCGTCATCGCCGGTGCCGCCGCCCTGGCCGCCCACGCGCTGTCCCCCTCGGTCACAGACCACTGCGTGGCCGGCCACCGCTCCGCCGAACCCGGCCACGCGGTCGCCCTCGCCCACCTCGGCCTGCGACCGCTGGTCGACCTGGAGCTCCGGCTGGGTGAGGGGACGGGTGGGCTGCTGGCGCATCCGCTGGTGTGCGCGGCGGTCCGCGTCATGCACGAGGTGGCCACCTTCGACGCCGCCGGCGTAACCGAAAAGCCCATCTGACCAGCCCCTCGCCCCTTGCAACCTCCACCCGCCTCCATAGCCCCGTCAGGGCCGTCGCACCCCTCTAGCCTCACCCCGCCCCATCACCCTCACCCGCTACTCGCGCTCAGGAGCGCAACCCTGCGGCGCGCCGCCCCCAGCGCGGCATCCCGTCTCCACGGAAGCGCCCATTGGATCCCGGGCCCGCGTCTCGTGGCCGTGTGTCCGGGTCTCTGTGTGTCCGGGTCTCCGTGGGTCCGGGGCACCGGTCGTCGGCCAGGGGTCGCGTCCGGGAGTGGCCTGGCCGGGGATGGGGTGGTGGGTGTGATGATGGGGTTGTGACTCGTTATGGTGCGATGTACGGACCCGACATCACCTTCCTGGGCGTCGAGCGGTGCGATGTGCTCGATCCGGCCACCTACGCGGACGCGGACGTGGTCATCGTCGGCGCCCCTTTCGACGGCGGCACCTCGAACCGGCCGGGCGCCAGGTTCGGGCCGATGGCGCTGCGCCAGGCCTGCTACCTGCCGCACGACGGCTCCAGGCCCAGCCTGGCGCTCCGGGTGGACGCCCTTCAGGACCTGCGCGTGCTGGACGCCGGAGACGTCGAGATGTACTCGGGAGACGTCGAGAGCTCACTGGCCAACATCGAGGACGCCGTCCACCGGATCGCCGCCTCCGGCGCCATCCCGCTGATCCTCGGCGGTGACCACACCGTGGCGCTGCCCGACGCCAAGGGCACCGCGCGGGCCTTCGAGCCGGGCCGTACCTCGATGATCCATTTTGACGCGCACGCGGACACCGGTGACATCGAGTTCGGGCACCTGCACGGGCACGGTACGCCGATGCGCCGGCTCATCGAGTCTGGGGCGATCAGGGGGGACCGCTTCCTCCAGATCGGCCTGCGCGGCTACTGGCCGGGGCCCGAGACGCTCGACTGGATGGCCGAGCAGAACATGCGCTCCTACGAGATGACCGAGATCGTCGCGCGTGGGCTGGAGGAGTGCCTGACCGAGGCGTTCACGCTCGCGCTCGACGAGTGCGACCAGATCTTCCTCTCGGTCGACATCGACGTCTGCGACCCCGGCCACGCGCCGGGCACGGGTACGCCGGAACCCGGCGGGCTGTCGGCCAGGCAGCTTCTCGACGCGGTTCGCCGCATTTGCTACGAACTGCCGGTGGCGGGCATGGAGGTGGTGGAGGTGGCGCCGCCGTACGATCACGCGGACATCACCGCCTTCCTCGGCAACCGCGTTATCCTTGAGGCTCTGTCAGCGATGGCCAGACGCCGCAAGGACGGTGAGGGCGGGCCGCGCTGGGATCCCCGGCAGCCTCTACTTGACGGCCGCTAGTTCCACATTGCCAATCTTCCGTTAGGTTTACCTCCTAACACACCAACCTTCGCGAACGGGAGATTCGCCCCATGGGCCCCTACCTCCTCGGCCTGCGGCTTTCCGGCCGCCGGGTCCTCGTCGTCGGTGGCGGCCGGGTCGCCCAGCGACGGGTTCCCGCGCTGCTGGAGGCCGGTGCGGCGGTCACGGTGGTCTCGACCTCCGTCACTCCGGCGCTCGACGACCTGATCGCCGCCGGCCGGATCACCTGGCACGCCAGGCCGTACGAAGTGGGCGACTGCGACGGCGCGTGGCTCGTGCAGGCCTGCACGAGCGACCACGCGGTCAACGCGGCCGTGGCCGCGGAGGCCGAGGCCAAGCGGATCTGGTGCGTGCGCGCCGACGACAAGGACGCCTCGGCCGCCTGGACGCCCGCCTCGGGCAAGGTCGACGAGATCAGCGTCGCGATCACGGCGGGCGGCGATCCGCGCCGGGCCGCCGGAATCCGCGACGCCGTGGTCGACGCGCTGCGCGACGGCACCGTCGACGCCCGCCGTAACCGGGCGAAACCCATCGGTGTCGCCCTCGTCGGCGGCGGGCCGGGCGATCCTGGCCTGATCACGGTGCGCGGGCGGCAGTTGCTCGCCCAGGCCGACGTGGTGGTCGCCGACCGGCTCGCGCCCCGGGCGCTGCTCGACGAGCTCGCCCCCGACGTCGAGCTGATCGACGCCGCCAAGGTGCCGTACGGGCGTTCGCTGCCCCAGGAGGCCATCAACGAGGTCCTGATCGACCGGGCCAGGCAGGGCAAGTTCGTGGTCCGGCTGAAGGGCGGCGACCCGTTCGTGTTCGGGCGCGGCGGCGAGGAGATGCTCGCCTGCGCCCACGCGGGCATCCCGGTGCTGGTCGTGCCGGGCATCACCAGCCCGGTCGCGGTCCCGGCCGCCGCGGGGGTCCCGGTCACCCACCGGGGGGTCAGCCAGGAGTTCCATGTGATCTCGGTGCACGTCGCGCCCGACGATCCGCGCTCCACGGTCGACTGGCCCGGAATGGCACGCTCCGAAGGAACTCTCGTGCTCATGATGGCCGTGGAACGGCTGGCCAAGGTGGCCGAGGCCTTGCAGCGAGACGGACGTTCGCCGGAAACTCCCGTAATGGTGGTACAGGACGGTACTCTTCCCACGCAACGGGCGGTCACCGCCACGCTTGCCACCGTGGCCGACCGCGTTTCAGCGGCCGGGATACGGCCCCCGGCGATCGTCGTCGTCGGCGACGTCGTGAAGGTCGGCCAGGAGGTCGAGATGGTTCGATCGGAGCGGGTTCCGTGAATGCCATGGGTGACGGGCACCAGGAGTCCGCGGGGGAGCGGACGCTGTTCATGCCTCCCATCAGACAGCCCGCAGAGGTACGGCCGGCCGCCCCCGACCCGGCCGCCGAGCACGACGGCGAGCCACCGGAGGAGACGCCGGAGGCCGAGGCGACCCAGGATCCGGGCGCCGAGGACGTCGCCGCCGAGGACGTCGTGGAAGAGGACGTCGTGGAAGAAGACGTCGCGGACGAGGACGCCGGTGAGGTCGCCGAGCATGACGACGAGGCCGGAGACGACGACGGTCCCGCTGAGGCCGAGGACGCCGCCGAGGCGCCAGAGGTAGCGGATCACGCGGACGCCGAGGCTGAGGCTGACGACGAGGCCACCGATCACGAGGCCACGACTGACGAGGCCACGGAGGTGGCCGAGGACGCGGCGGGAGCCGTACCGGAAAAGAGTGAGGGCGCGCCCGCGCGGGCGGTGCGGGAGGAAGCGCTGCCCAAGGAGGCGGCTCAGCGGCTCGGCCTCGCACTCGACGCGCTGCGGCTGAGCGTGGCCGACCTGAGGTTCGGGCTCGACCTGCCCGGCGCCGAGGAGGCGCGGCAGGCGCGGGACGACCTGCTGGCGCAGTTGCGGGACTACGTGCTGCCCCGGGTGCGCACCAGCACGGCCCCGGCGCTGATCGTGGTGGCCGGGTCGACCGGCGCGGGCAAGTCCACGCTGGTCAACAGCCTGGCGGAGAAGAACATCAGCCGCACCGGCGTGCGCCGGCCCACCACCGGGACACCGGTGCTCGCCTGTCACCCCGACGACCTGCCGTGGTTCGGCTCGGGCGAGCTGCTCGGCGGGCTGACGCGGATCGAGAAGCCGACCCCGGAGACCGGGCTCGACAGCCTGGTCGTGGTGTCCACCGAGAAGCTGCCCCAGGGCGTGGCGCTGCTCGACACCCCCGACATCGACTCCGTCGTCGAGGAGCACCACGACGTCGCCCACCGCATGCTCGACGCCGCGGACCTGTGGATCTTCGTCACCACCGCCGCCCGCTACGCCGACGCGCCCGCGTGGAAACTGCTGCGGCTGGCCAAGGAGCGCGGCGCCCGGCTCGGGATCGTGCTCTCCCGGGTCCAGCCGAGGGCGCGCGACGTTGTTGTGAAGCACTTCGTCCGCATGCTCACCGAGTACGGCCTGGGCGACGCCGACCGGTTCGTGGTCAACGAGGCCACGGTCACCGACGGCAGGCTGCCCGACAGCGAGGTCACCGACCTGCGGCTCTGGCTGGCCGAACTCTCCGTCGACGAGGAGCGCCGGGCCCTGGCCGTACGCGAGACGCTGGACGGCGTGCTCGACAGCTTCCGCACCCGCGTGCCGGAACTGGCCAGGCAACTGGAGGAGCAGGTCGCCTTCCGCAACGAGCTGCGTACCGACGTCGAGGCCGCCTACCTGGGCGCGCTGTCCGACATCGAGCGGGCCACCAAGAACGGTTCGCTGGTCAACGGCGAGGTGCTGGCCCGCTGGCAGGACTTCACCGGCTCCGGCGAACTCACCCGCGCCCTCCAGGTACGGCGGCGCGGCAAGGCGGCCAAGCAGACGCCCGAGCGCATCCAGGCCTTCCGCACCGCGATCCGCACCGGCCTGGAGTCGCTGATCGCGGCGGCGGCCAACCGGGCCTCCGAGGAGGTAGTGGCCCGCTGGCGGCACCGCGCGGAGCTGGGCGGGCTGCTCGGGGCCGGGCTCGAACGCCCCTCCGACGAGCTCGCGCGCCGGGCCAACCGGGCCATCGCGGCCTGGCAGGAGCACGTCACCGAGCTGGTCAGGACCGAAGGCGTGGCCAAGCGGTCGATCTCCAAGATCGTGTCGTTCGACGCCGACTCGCTGGCGTTGATCTTCATGGTGGCGATGTTCAGCGGCGGCAGCGTCGAGGGCGTGCCGCACAAGCTGGTCAACGCCCTGCTCGGCGCCGAGTCGCTGCGCGGCATCGGCGCGAAGGCGCTCAGCGACCTGCGAGCCAGGATCGGTGTGCTGTTCGACGAGGAATCCATGCGTTACGTGCAGGCGCTCGACGCGGCCGGGATACCGGACGAGTCGGCCGCGACGAGGCTCTACCAGGCGACATACAACCTCGAGGTCGCTCGATGACGGCTGTCACCACCACCGGAAGGCCGGGGCTCGGCCCCCGGCTCAACGCCCTTTCCAAGATCGTGGAGCTCGGCCCCGGACGGCTCGACGAGAAGCTGCTCACCGACTCGGGCGCCCTGCTGCTGCGTGCGGGCGACCGGCTCAAGCTCTCGTCCGAGCACACCGTGGTCGCGCTGGCCGGAGGCACGGGCAGCGGCAAGTCGACGCTGTTCAACGCGGTCTCCGGGCTCGAACTGTCGCCGACGGGCGTCAGGCGGCCGACGACGGCGCGTACCCACGCCTGCGTGTGGGGGCTCGACGGCGCGGCGCCGCTCCTCGACTGGCTGCAGGTGCAGTGGCGGCACCGCTTCGCCCGCGCCAGCGCGCTCGACAAGGGCGAGAGCCGCCTGCACGGGCTGATCCTGCTCGACCTGCCCGACCACGACTCGATCAGGGCGCTCACCGACAACGAGGCCGACCGGCTGATCGGGCTGGCCGACCTGGTGGTGTGGGTGCTCGACCCGCAGAAGTACGCCGACGCCTCCACCCACCGCCGCTACGTCACCGACCTGGCCGGGCACGAGGCCGTCACCGTCTTCGCGCTCAACCAGTCCGACCGGCTCTCCCACGAGGAACTGGCCGAGCTGGTCATCGACCTCAACGACCTGCTCAAGCGCGAGGGCGTGGCGCAGCCGACCGTTGTGCCCACCTCGGCCGTCTCCGGGCGCGGCATCGACAGCCTGAAGAGCGTGATCGCCGACGCCGTCTCCCGCCGGAGGGCCGCCATCCAGCGTCTCGACGCCGACCTTGACCGGCTGACCAGACGGCTGGCCGAAACCTCACCCGTGGGCGAGGCGCCGCCCAACGTCGACGCCGCGCGCCGCGTCGGGCTGACGGACGCGCTCTGCGACGCCGTGGGCGTGCCCGCGCTGGGCGAGGCCATGGAGAACATCTACGCCGAGCGGTCCGGGCGGTGGGTCGGCTGGCCGTACCCGCGATGGATCGCGAAGTTCCGGCCGGATCCGCTGAAGAGCCTCAAGCTGGACGAGATGCAGGTCGTCACCGGGCGGATCACCGCACAGCCCGCCGAGGTGGTCAACGCCGTGCAGGCGCTGGCCGACGGGCTGTCGGGCGGGATGACAGATGTCTGGCGGACGGGGCTGCACCACGCGGCGCGCTCGCGCTCCGGGCAACTGCCGCAGGCGCTCACCGAGGAGCTGGCCGAGGTCGCGCCAGAACTCGACCGGGTGCCGGGGTGGTGGCGGGCGCTCAAGGCGTGGCAGTACACGCTGGTGGCGGCGTTCTTCCTCGGGCTGGTGTGGCTGGGGGTCGGGCTGACGGCCGGTGACTCGCTGCCGTCCGCGTTCGCGGTGCTCGGCGATACGGCGGCGCTGCCCTGGGTCGGGGTGATGATGGCCTCCGTGCTCGGATTGGGCGCGTTGTCGGCGGTCGCCTCGCGGAACTTCGTCGTTCTGGGCGCCTCGCGCGAGCGTGAGCGGCTGGAGCGGGAGATGCGCCGCCGGGTGGGCGCGGTGGCGGAGAGCATGGTCGTGGAGCCGGTTGAGCGGGAGCTGACCAGGCACAACGAGTTCGCCGCCGCCATGAGGGGCCTCACGGGCTGAGTTCTCCACAGGGGCAGGTTGTCCCCAGAACGGGGTTCGGCGGGTTCTTCCGGGTGCCGTTCGCGAGAACGTGGCCTCCGTCCGCGGGCAGCCCGCCCGCCGCATGGGAGGCAACCGATGAACGACATCTACATCACGCTCACCGGCAACGTCGCATCCGAGCCGCGCCAGTACACCTTCGAGGACGGGGTCCGGGTGACCTCGTTGCGGGTGCTGACCAGTCACCGCTATTTCGACAAGAAGACCGGGCAGTGGGCCGACGGGGAGAAGGTCTGCTTCGCCGTACGGTGCTGGCGCGCGCTGGCCGACAACGTCGCCCAGTCGATCCGGGTCGGGCATCCGGTCGTGGTGTCGGGGAAGTTGCGGATCAGGGAGTTCGGGGCGGAGGACGACCGGCGGTTCATGGCCGAGGTGGAGGCCTCTTCGGTGGGTCACGACCTGCGGTGGGGGACCGGCGTGTTCAGCAAGCCGGAGCGCGGGGCCTCGATCGTGAGCAGGGAACGGCGGGAACGGCTCGACGAGGACACCCAGGACTGGGCCATGGGCGGCGGCGGCCGGCCCCGGTCCGGTGCCGCGGAGCTCGACCCGGTGTTCGGCACGCTGGAGTCCCGTGAGCGCGCCCTGACCGGCGGCGACACCCTCCGTGCCGCCCTTCCGGCCGGGGCGGGGGAGGTTCGTGTGCTGGGCACGTCCATGGGGGAGGCGGGCGACCCCGCGCTCCAGAGCGCCGGTGGTGACTCCGGTGGCCTCGGTGTTGCCGGTGGCCTCGTGCCGGAGGGTGAGCCCGGGGCAGGCGATGCCGGAGGTGCACAGGAGGTGGTGAAGGGCGAAGGTGGAAGCGCTCGCGAGCTGGGGAAGGGCGAGGGCGGTGGCGCTCGTGAGCTGGTGAAGGGCGGGGTCGGGGCGGTTCGGGAGCCGGGGAAGGGCGGCGTGGTGGCGGAGGTCGCTCGTGGGCGGCGGCGGGGGCGGCGTGAGGAGCCGCAGGGCGCGCTCGATGACGGTGACGCGCTGGTGAGAGTGCTCGGCGCAGCGGGCGACGGCTCAGGCGATCCCGTCGAGGAGCGGGCTGCCGCCTGAGTTCAGGCGGGCGGAGGAGGAGGGGGCACCGGCCGTGACGTGTCGGTGTCCCCGAGCCTGGCGAGCTCGGACACCGCGCGGATCAGCCGATGGTGTTGCCCGTGTCAGATGTTGAGAGCATCTGTCAGGTCCAGGTCACGCCCCGCACCATGGCTGCTCCTTTCCCGCACGGCCCGCTCGCGGAGTGAGCGGCATCCCATTCGGTGGCCGCTTGACGCAAAGGCCACCGAGCCAAAGGTAGCGGTTCCCGTCGCGCAACGCACACTCCGCAACTATTGTGTTACACATCGTTAGTTTGAGAGGAGACGGGATGGCGGCGACCAGTCACACCTCGGTCAAGTCTCGCGACGGTGTGTCAACACTGGCCGGCCGCTGGCCGCTGCTGGGGCAGCGCCGCGCCCTCATGGTCTATCTCATAGGGATCGTAATCCTGGATGTCGCGGCCATTGCCGTCTTTGCGACATCTGCCGAATTTAGCTGGTCAGATCTGCTGATGTTCGGCGCGTTGATGGCCTGTGGGGCGGTCTGCATCGAGGCGACCAGGCGGCTGGGCATGCCGGCCGGTGTCTCACGCGACCTGTTGTCGGCGTGGTGGCTGCCGGTGGCGCTGCTGCTGCCGCCGGTCTACGCCCTGTTCGCGCCGATCCTGTTGCAGGTGTTGCTCCAGTTGCGGGTGCGCGCCACGGTCCTGTACCGGCGCGTGTTCAGCTCGGCCGCCATCGGCCTGGCCGGGTGCACCGCCTCGGTGGTCTTCCACCACCTGGTCCCCGACCCGGCCGTCCTGTCCAGAGGCGGCGGCACCCCGATCCTCTACGCGGTGGCCTGCGCCACGCTGTTCGCCCTGCTCAACACCACGCTCATCGCCGTGGCCGCCCACACCGCCGACCCCGACACCCGCTGGCGCGACGTCCTGTGGGACCGGGAGAGCGTCCTGCTGGACGTGGTCGAGCTCTGCCTGGGCGTCACGGTGGCCATAGCCTGCGGCCTGAACCTGGCCTTGCTGGTCCTGGCGCTGCCGCCGGTCGTCCTGCTGCAGCGCAGCCTCCTGCACGCCCAGTTGCAGGCGGCGGCCCGTACCGACCCGAAGACCGGCCTCCTCAACGCGGCCGCCTGGCAGCGCGAAGCCGACACCGAGATCGTCCGCGCCCGCCGTACGGGCGAGACGCTGGCCCTGCTGATCATCGACATCGACCACTTCAAACGCGTCAACGACACCCACGGCCACCTGGTCGGCGACCAGGTCCTGGTGGGCGTGGCCGCCACCCTGCGCGGCCAGCTCCGCGACTACGACGTCGTGGGCCGCTTCGGCGGCGAGGAGTTCGTGGTCCTCCTCCCGAGAGCCGACATCTCCGAAGCCCGCCGCGTCGCCGAACGCCTGCGCCACCGCATCGGCCGCATGGCCATCCCCGCCGACGACGCCATGATCACCATCACGATCTCGGCCGGGGTCGCCATCATGAGCATCCACGGCGACGACCTGATCGAACTCCTCGCCGCCGCCGACCTGGCCTTGTACCGCGCGAAGGAACTGGGCCGCGACCGCATCTGCATCCCCGCCGTCCAGCCCCCACCCCCACCTCCAGCCGACCCACCCCTCCCTCCACCCTGACCACCCCCACCCCAGGAGTTGTCACCCGGCACCCGCGCGCGTGAGGGCTTCACCACGGGCCCTCCCGGCCGCGTGCCGCCTCGGCGCACGGGCACGCCTGCGCCCTTCCCGTGCCGCCTCGGGGTACCGGCAGGCCTGCGCCCTCCGCGTGCCGCTTCGAGGCACCGGCACGCCTCCGCCCTTCGCGTGCCGCTTCGGGGCACGGGCACGCCTGCGCCCTCCGCGTGGCGCCTCGGGATAAGGAGCACGCTCTTGCGCCCGGCGTGGCGCCTCGGGGCAGGAGCACGTGCTTGCGCGTGGCGTGGCGCCTCAAGACACGGGGCATGCCGCCGCTTCGCGAGTCTCTCCGGCCACGCGGCCTGGTCCTCCCGCGTGTTCCCGGTGCCGCTTGGCTCGGCTGTCAGGCGGTAGCTCGCCGGGTGTTCTTCCGTCGGCCGTGGGGTGCCCCGCCCGCCTGTCGTGCAGCCTGCTTGTGCGTCCGTGACGGGCGCCGGTGTCTCGGGCGTGTGGTGCGGCGGTGATGTGCAGGCGTATCGGCTGTGGGGCTCAGGCGTGGGGCTCAGGCGTGGGGCTCAGGCGTGGGGCTCAGGCGTGGGGCTCAGGCGTGGGGCTCAGGCGTGGGGCTCAGGCGTGGGGATCGGGTGTGAGCTGCGGGGCTGTGCTGCGGGGCTGGGGTTTGGGGTGGGGGGTTCTTGGGTGGTGGGGAGGTTGCGTGCTTGACCGCAGGGTTGGGGTATATCGCTGGGGTTATCCCCAGGTGAGATGGGACGGATGGGTGGCGTGCGCGGATAGTACTAGCACGTCATGTACCACACTCCGGAGGTCCCATTGCGCGCCACCGGCGCCTTAGCCGCCCTCTTGCTGGCCGGATCCCTTCTTGTCCACCCCCTTCCCGCCAGTGCCGCAGAGCCTGGTGCGGCGACGGTGGTTCCGGTGCAGGTCACCGGGGATCCGGCCAAGCGTTTCAATCTGGTGCTTCTCGGTGACGGGTATACCGAGAGCGAGCAGGCCGCCTTCAAGACCGACGTGGACCGGCATCTCAACGTGATGTGGTCCATCGAGCCGTTCAAGAGCTACCGGAACTACATCAACGTCTACCGTGTGGATATCGTCTCGGGCGAGTCCGGGATCAGCTGCGATCCTGATCTCAGTTCGCCGCGTAAGAACACGCCGCTGAGCATGGGGTTCTGGGGGCAGTGCAACGCGCAGAGCGTGCAGCGGCTGATCACGATGAACAACTCCGCCGCCAACCGCTACGCCAACATGGTCACGGGCACCACGCCGGGCAATCGGCAGATTCTGGCGCTGGGCAACAGCAAGACGTACGGCGGCGCGGGCGGCTCCTACGCCACCGCCTCCGGCAGCAACGCGATGTCGGCCCTGATCAGCCCGCACGAACTGGGCCACTCCCTCGGCGGGCTCCAGGACGAGTACGACTACTACCAGCGCGGCGTCCCCGGCGGCGCCTACACGGGGCCGGAGCCGTCCAGCGCGCACCACTCGTTGCTGACCGAGCAGCAGATGCTCGACCAGAAGCGCAAGTGGTGGCGCTGGCTGGGTGAGGAGAGCGAGTCGGGCGGGCCGATCGCGCGGTTCGAGGGCGGGCTGTACGCCTCGACGGGGGTGTGGCGGCCCTCGCGGCACTCGATGATGAAGTCGCTCGGCTACTACTTCGACCAGGTCAGCCGCGAGGTGATGGTGCAGCGCATCACCGCGAAGACGGACGTGATCCAGGGTTCGACGCCGGTGAACGCGCCGGTGGGGGCGGACCGGGTGTTGTGGGTGGAGCCGATGCGGCCGCTGGGTCACGCGTTGAAGGTGACCTGGAGTGTGGACGGCGCCGCCGTACCCTCGACTGAGGATGCCCTTGACCTGCGGACCTTGAACCTGTCGCCGGGGACGCACACGGTCACGGCGACGGTGGCGGACACGACGGAGTTCGTGCGGGACCCGGCGGTGCGCGCCGCGCTCACCCGCGGCAGGACCTGGACGGTCGACACCACGCTGACCACGCCGCCCGACGGGCTGGCTCCCGGCATCGTCTCGGCCGCGCCCACGACCAGGCCGGCCGGGCGCGGCGACGTCATGTACGTGGAGACCACGCATCCGGCGCAGCAACTTGTCCCGGTGACCTGGAAGCTGGACGGGACGAAGGTGGGCGACTCGGGCAGCGACTTCGCGCTCAAGGACCTGAGCCCGGGTGTCCACACGCTCACCGCGACCGCCGGGGCGGACACGGTGACCTGGACCGTTGACGGGACGCCGCCCACGACCGGCTACGAGCTGTCCGATCCTGTGGTGAAGGACGGTGATCTGTACCTGTACAACGGGCCGTTCACGATGCGGCTGACCGGCCGCGACGACAAGGACGGCTACGTGGTGTCCGAGTCGCGCGTGGACGGCGACGGCTGGTTCAACTACTTCGGCTGGCCGACCTCGGCCGACCTGCCGTGGACGTTCAGCGAGAGCGGCACCGTCATCGACCATCTCGTCTACGGCAAGCTGCCGCGCGGCCGCCACACGATCGAGTACCGCTCCATCGACGCCGCGGGCAACTACGGCAGGGCCGGCAGCTTCCGGGTGGCCACGATGGCGCCGCCGCCCGCGTGCGACCGCACGATCACGGGCACGTACCGCGGCGCGCTGGTGATCACGTCCGGTGTCACCTGCCTGGAAGGTGCAAAGGTGTCCGGTCCCGTGTCGGTACGGCCCGGCGCCTCCCTGGTCATGCGCGGCGGCAGCATCTCCGGCGTCCTGAGCACGTCCAAGGCGGCACAGGTGCACCTGCTGAAGGGCCGCGTGAACGGCGCGGTGGAGATCAAGGGCACCACGGACGCCCTTGTCATCGCCGGGACCGAGGTGCGCGGGGCGCTCGTGCTCACCGGGAACCAGGCGCCGGCGCTGGCCGGGAGCACCGTGCGGGGCGCGCTGGTCTGCACCGGCAACAGCGCCGCCCCCGCCAACCTGGGCGCGGCGAACCGGATCACCGGTGCCGCGACCGGGCAGTGCGCGCACGCTGGCCGTCCCGATCCGGCCGCCGCCGTCTCCGGCGCGATGGCCAAGGTGGCGGCGGTGCCGTACACGGCGGTGGAGAACTCCGCGGAGCCGCAGCACGGCGACGACGGACACCGGCACTGACGCCGAAGGGGCGGGCGCTCCCCTCCCGCGCCCGCCCCTTCGAGACCCCGGCCGCTACTCGAGGTTGCCCAGCCGCAGCGGCTCGCCGACCTCGTGCATGTGCTGCAGGGCCTCACGGTGCGACTGGATCAGGCTGGTCTCGTAGTAGGGCACGTCGATCTCGGCGCAGTGGTCGCGGACGAACGACTGGGCGAGAGGCAGGTGCGGGCTGGGCATGTTCGGGAACAGGTGGTGCTCGATCTGGTAGTTGAGGCCGCCCATCGCGATGTCGGTGACGACGCCGCCGCGCACGTTGCGGGTGGTCAGGACCTGGCGGCGCAGGTAGTCGAGCTTCTCACCCTGCTTGAGCGTGGGCATGCCCTTGTGCCCGGGGGCGAAGACCGAGCCCATGTACAGGCCCCAGAGTCCCTGGTGGATCGCGAGGAAGATCAGCGCCTTCACCGGCGACAGCACCATGAACAACGCCGCCAGGTACCCGACCACGTGAACGGTCAGCAGGACGCCCTCGACGGCCTTGAACTTGAGCTTCGGGTTGGTCAGCGAGCGGAAGCCGGACACGTGCAGGTTCAGGCCTTCGAGCAGGAGCAGCGGGTAGAACAGCAGCGCCTGGCGGGGGCCGATGATGCGGGCCAGGCCCTTGCTGGAGCGCGCCTGCTCCTTGGACCAGACGATGACGTCGGGGCGGACGTCCGGGTCGAGTTCCTCGTGGTTCGGGTTGGCGTGGTGGCGGGTGTGCTTCTCCATCCACCAGCCGTAGCCCATGCCGACGAGCAGGTTGCCGGTGACCCAGCCGGTCATCCTGGTGGGCTTCTCGGTACGGAAGACCTGACGGTGGGCGATGTCATGGGAAACCAGTGCGACCTGGGCGAACATGACGGCGAAGAACACGGCCACGCCCACCTGCCACCAGGAGTCGCCGAGCGCGAAGAAGGCGGCCAGGCCTCCGGCGTACAGGCCGAGGATGAGGCCGATTCGCACCACGTAGTAGCCGGGGCGCCGGCGCATCAGGCCGGCGTCGGTCACGCGCTGGAGTAGCCGGGCGTAGTCGCTGCCGGTACCCGGCCGCGCGATCGTCTCGGTGGTCATGCTGATGAGTCTGTTGAAGATCTCCCCCCGTTCTAAGCCCGTGGACACCCCGAACCATAGGGGGGCTAGCCCTACCTTCTGACGTGGACCCGGCAGCGGGCCTGGTACTTGTCCTCGCCGCCCACGTGCTCGGCGACCACATCGGTCGCGCTGCCGTCCGCCTGCGTCACCCGCTCGTGGAAGATCGCGTCGTTGCCGCAGACCAGGCAGATCGCGGTGAGCTTCGTCACGTGCTCGGCCAGCGCCATCAGAGACGGCAGCGGCTCGAACGGCCGGCGGTCGAAGGTCACGTCCAGGCCGGCGACGACCACGACGGCGCCGCGCACCGCCAGCCGGTCGGCGACCTCGGCCAGATCGGGGCCGAAGAACTGGGCCTCGTCGACCGCGACCAGATCGGCGGCGGGGTCGGCTATGGACTCGATCCCGGCGGCGGTCTCGGTCGAGCGGGCCGGGTGGCCGGCGCCGGCGTGGGAGGAGATCCGGTCCGCGCCTCTGCGTACGTCCAGCCGGTGGGTGAACACCTCGACCCGGCGGCCGGCGATGACGGCCCGCCGTACCCTCCGCAGGAGCTCTTCGCTCTTGCCCGCGAACATCGGCCCCGCGATGACCTCGACCCGTCCCTGGCGCACCCGCACACGTTAACCGCAACCGTGGCCGGGGCGGGGTGACACACGCCCTAAGCTAGAGGGCATGGCCGAGTACATCTACACGATGCAGCGCGTACGCAAGGCGCATGGCGACAAGGTTGTCCTGAACGATGTCACGCTTTCGTTCCTGCCCGGCGCGAAGATCGGCGTGCTCGGCCCGAACGGCACCGGCAAGTCCACTCTGCTGCGCATGATGGCGGGCCTGGAGCAGCCCTCCAACGGTGACGCCAAGCTGATGCCCGGCTACACCGTGGGCATGCTCCAGCAGGAGCCGCCGCTCAATGAGGACAAGACCGTCCTCGGCAACGTCGAGGAGGCGGTGGCCGAGACCAAGGGGATGCTCGACCGCTTCAACGAGATCGCCGAGCTGATGGCCACCGACTACAGCGACGCGCTGCTGGAGGAGATGGGCAAGCTGCAGGACGAGCTCGACCACCGCAACGCGTGGGAGCTCGACTCGCAGCTCGAGCAGGCCATGGACGCGCTGCGCTGCCCGCCGCCCGACGCCGACGTCACGACGCTGTCCGGTGGTGAGCGCCGCCGCGTGGCGCTGTGCAAGCTCCTGCTTGAGGCGCCCGACCTGCTGCTGCTCGACGAGCCCACCAACCACCTGGACGCCGAGAGCGTGCAGTGGCTGGAGTCGCACCTGGAGAAGTACGCGGGCACCGTCCTGGCCGTCACCCACGACCGCTACTTCCTGGACAACGTGGCCGGATGGATCCTGGAGCTCGACCGCGGCCGCTGCTACGCCTACGAGGGCAACTACTCCACCTATCTGGAGGCCAAGGCGCAGCGTCTGAAGGTCGAGGGCCAGAAGGACGTCAAGCGCAAGAAGCGCCTGGAGGACGAGCTGGAGTGGGTCCGCTCCAACCCGAAGGCCCGCCAGACCAAGAGCAAGGCCCGTCTGCAGCGCTACGAGGAGATGGCCGCCGAGGCCGACAAGCACCGCAAGCTGGACTTCGAAGAGATCCAGATCCCGCCGGGCCCGCGCCTGGGCACCACGGTGATCAGGGCCGAGAAGCTCACCAAGGGCTTCGAGGACCGCGTCCTGATGGAGAACATCACCTTCGACCTGCCCCGCAACGGCATCGTCGGCATCATCGGCCCGAACGGCGTCGGCAAGACCACGCTGTTCCGCATGATCACCGGCCAGGAGAAGCCCGACAACGGCGCCATCATCGTCGGCGACACCGTCAAGATCTCCTACGCCGACCAGTCGCGCGGCGGCATCGACCCGAACAAGAACGTCTGGGAGGTCGTCTCCGACGGCCTCGACTTCATCAAGGTCGGGCAGGTCGAGGTGCCCTCGCGCGCGTACATCGCGGCGTTCGGCTTCAAGGGCCCCGACCAGCAGAAGAAGGCCGGCGTGCTGTCGGGCGGCGAGCGTAACCGCCTCAACCTCGCACTCACCCTCAAGCAGGGCGGAAACGTCCTCCTGCTCGACGAGCCCACCAACGACCTCGACACCGAGACGCTGGGCTCACTGGAGAACGCCCTGCTCGACTTCCCGGGCTGCGCCGTCATCACCTCCCACGACCGGTGGTTCCTTGACCGGATCGCCACGCACATCCTGGCTTGGGAGGAGGGCTCGAACTGGTTCTGGTTCGAAGGCAACTTCGCCGACTACGAGAAGAACAAGATCGAGCGCCTGGGCGCCGACGCCGCCCGCCCCCACCGCGTCACCTACCGCAAGCTCCACCGCGACTAGCTTCACCGGTTTCCGGCTGCTCGCCGTAATAGGCCGCCGCCCTCGTCCACGAGGGCGGCGGCCGTTTTACGCTGCCCGGCCTTAGACGCTTCTTCTAACCTGCGTTCGTGCCTTTCTCCTGCCTGTGATGGGTGCGGCTCTTCTGGTTGTGGCTCGCGGCCGATCGGGGTGTTTCCCTCGGTGCGCTGCCCATCCGTTACGGCTCCGCCGCCCCCACGCCACCCGCCGACGTCCGCTCGCGCCGATCGGGGGGATCGCTTCTCACGTCGGACGTGGTACCCGCCGTCACGGCCCCGCCTGCCCAGACAAGTGCCACAACGGGACCGGCGGCGATCACCAGCATGGTGAGGGCGGCGGCGCCCAGTTGTCCCGTGGACAGGAGTGGGGTGACGGCCGCGGCTCCCAGGGGTGGGGTCGCCTGCATGAGGGTTCGCAGGAGGGCGAAGCCTCGGCCGCGCATCGGGGCGGGGATCCTGGCCATCCTGAGTGACTGGGCCCAGACCGTCATCGGGGCGCTGAACAGGCCGATGACCAGGAAGCCCGCTGCCACCGCCCAGGTGTTCGGGGTCGCCAGCACGGCCAGGAAGCCGGTGGCGGCCAGGAACTGAACCATCGCTATGGCCCGCAGAGGGCGTCGGCCGGGGCTGCGGCTACCGGCGGCCGTCGCGCCCAGCAGTTCGCCGACGGCCAGCGCTGAGAGCAGGACACCCAAGGTCTGTGCGCCGCCGGTCAGCTGGGTTTTGGCCAGCCACGGGGCGGCGACCAGGAGCATGCCTTCGGCCACGTTGAACGCCATGAACGCCAGCGTGGTGACGACCAGAACCCGGTCCCGGAACAGGAACCCGAGCTTCTTGCCGTGCGGTCCGGACAGGCCTGTCGCCGGGCTGACCGGGCTGAACGAGGTCGCCCGGCTCGTCGGGTCGTTGGGTTCCGCTGGAGGGACCTGTGTGGTGGGTGGTAGCTGGGACGGGATGCCGGGGTGGTTTGGCGAGGGTGGGGACAGGGTGTTTGGTTGTCCTGGGGGTGGGGTGGTGGGGTGAACCGGTGAGGGGGACAGGGGGCGGCGGACGGTCAGGGCTGCTGTGGCGAACAGCGCGTAGGACAGGGCGTCGAAGGCCAGGACCAGCTCGCTGCCGATGGTCCCGATCAGGAACCCGGCCAGCGCGGGGCCGAGCACGCCCGCGACGCTGAAGCTCACCGACTCCAGGGCGTTGGCCGCGTCTCGGTCGCGGGGTTCGACCAGGTCGGGGATCGCTGCCGGGAATCCGGCCAGGGGGATCATCTTGAACAACCCGTACACGGCGGCCACCACGAACGGGAGCGGCTCCGGGACGCCGCCCAGCGCCGAAGCGAGCGGTACCGACGCCATGGCCAGCCCGCGCACCACGCTGTCGACCGCGAGCACGTGCCGTTTGTCGAAACGGTCCAGCACCGGTCCGGCCAGCAGGCCTCCGGCGAAGACCGGCAGGGTGTAGCAGATCGCCAGCAGGCCCAGTTGCCCGGCGCCACCTTCACGGGCCAGCACCAGCCAGGTCAGCGCCACGAACGTCATCCCATCGCCCACCAGCGACAACGACGAGCCGAGCCACAACACCCGGAAGTCCCGCCCGGCCAACGCACGCCGATAGGGCCCGAGCCGGGCCCGCACCTGAAGCAGCATGCCGCCCACCCTCCCGCCCGGCCAGCCCCACACGCTGGCGCCCATCGGCCACCGACCCCGCCTTCACCCAAGCGTCTTCGGGGTAATGCCGCAGCGGTCCAGGAGACGCCGAGTGGTGGTCACGCGCTCCCGATCAGCACCGCGAGCTGTCCCGCTTCGGCCGAACGCCGGGCTCAGGAGCGTCGCCGGTCCACGGGGGCCGGGACAGGGCGGTGGCGGGTCAAAGGTGGTGTGGGGATGGTGTCCGATGGGTGCCGGTTGGCTGGTCAGGGGGTGTGGCAGGCTGGTCGGGATGATTGATGAGGAGGTGGCCTTCGCGGCCATGGAGACCCGGGATCCCCGGTTCGACGGGTGGTTCTATGTCGGGGTTGCCACCACCGGGATCTACTGCCGTCCCAGTTGCCCGGCTGTCATGCCGAAGCGGCAGAACGTTCGCCTCTTTCCGTCCGCCCACGCGGCCCAGGCCGGCGGGTTCCGGGCGTGTAAGCGGTGCCGGCCCGATGCCGCGCCCGGGTCGCCGGAGTGGAATCTCCGGACCGATCTGGCCGCCAGGGCGATGCGGCTGATCGCCGACGGGGTGGTGGACAGGGAGGGGGTGGCGGGCCTGTGCCGGCGGCTCGGGTACAGCGAGCGGCAGGTGCATCGCCAGCTCGTCGCCGAGGTCGGGGCCGGGGCTCAGGCGCTGGCGCGGGCGCAGCGGGCGCGTACTGCCAGGATGTTGCTGGAGTCGAGCGGGCTGCCGGTGAGTGATGTGGCGTTCGCGGCCGGGTTCGCGAGCATCAGGCAGTTCAACGTGACGATGCGTCAGGCCTATGGGAGCACGCCGAGCGCGATGCGTGGGGATCGGCGGGTGCCGTCCGGGGTGATCGCGTTGCGGCTGGCGTTCCGGCCGCCGATGGACGTTCGTGCCATGCTCGACCGGCTGGGGAGTGAGGGGCTGCCCGGGATCGAGGAGTACAACGAGGGGTATACGAGGTCGCTCGATCTTCCTCATGCTCCTGGGGTGGTCACGCTCACCGAGGTTCCGGGCGCCGGTCATGTCGGGTGTGAGCTGCGGCTGGATGATCTGCGGGACCTCGCCGCGGCGGTGCGGCGCTGTCGCCGGCTGCTCGACCTGGATGCCGACCAGCACGCCATCGACGCCTTCCTCGCCGCCGACCCGCGGCTCGGGCCGAGCGTGGCCGCGCGCCCCGGGTTGCGTGTGCCCGGTCACGTGGATCCGCACGAGCTGGCCGTACGCACGGTGCTGGGTGAGCGCGCGAGCAAGCTCGTCGAGCGGTACGGCCGGCCGCTGCCGAACCCGATCGGGACCGTCACCCACACCTTCCCCGACCTCGCCACCCTCGCCAAGGCGCGACTCGACGACGACCTGAAGATCGCAGAACCACTGGTAGAAGCGCTCGTGGACGGCAGCCTGCGGCTGGACGAGGCCGCCGACCCGCACCAGGCGGGCAAGCGGCTCACCGACCTCCCCGGCCTGGGCGAACGGGAGGTGGCGCTCATCCGGATGCGCGCCCTGCACGACCCGGACGTCCGCCTGAACCACCCCGGCGAGGACCGATGGCGCCCCTGGCGCTCCTACGCCGCACAGCATCTGAAGGCGCATGGCAACTGAAGGCCGCGCGGCACCCGCCCGCCCATGTCTAGAATCAAATTCTAGATGGCGCGAGAGGAGCCAAAGCGTGGGACTGGAACAAGATCTTGACGGCCTCGGCGTGACGTTCGACCACACGGCGGTGGCCGCCCCCCGTATCAGGGACCTGCTTCCGATCTACCAGGACCTTCTGGGTGGACGGCACCTGGGCGGCGGTGGCGACAGCCGGGCGGCCGGGTACCGGACCGTGCAGCTCACCTACACCGGAGGCGGCAAGGTCGAACTCATGGAACCCCTGGCCGGATCGCCCTTCTTCGACAGCTTCTTCGAGCTGACCCGGGGCAGGGGCGGGGTTCATCACCTCAACTTCCACGTCACGGACATGGACGCGGCGGTCGCCAGGCTGACCGGGAAGGGGTACCGGCTGCACGGGCTGAACACCGGCGACCCGCGCTGGCGCGAGGTGTTCCTGCACCCGAAGGAGGCGCACGGCGTGCTGATCCAGCTGGCCCAGTCCGGCGGTGACCACGGCGGGACCCGGGTGAGCCTCGACGACGTGCTGGCCGGACGTGGGTTCGACGGCAACGGCATCCCCAGCCCATGACCACGCGATGACAGTCGATAGCGTGGAGGGGTGGTCAAGAGATCCCCGGCCAAGCGGCACATCTTCCCGAGGATGGTCAGGTTCGCCGACATCGACTCGCTCGGGCACGTCAACAACGTGCGGTTTTTCGACTATCTGGAGGATGCCCGGCTGGGGATGCTGCACATCGACCCGTATCGCGCCGGGGACGCGCCGTTCAAGGGGCTCGTGGTGTCCCGGCATGAGATCGACTACCGGCGGCCGCTCACGTTCCGGGCGGATCCGGTCAGCGTGGAGACGTGGGTGACCGAGGTGCGGCCGGTGCGGTTCACGCTGGAGTACGAGATCCGGGACGAGCACGAGGTCTTCGTGACCGCCCGGTCGGTGCTCGTGGCCTATGACGTGGACCGTGCGGCGCCGCGCCGCCTGCTGGAGGACGAGCTCATCTATCTCAAGCGGTATCTCGCGGAGTAATACGGGCTCGCGCAAACAGCCTCATGTCATGAAATATCGGAGGTTGTGGGCGATAAGAGGCGTTGGGGGATGCTGGGACTCGGCGTCAACGCTCATACGAGTGTCACGCTCGGACTCTTCGGGCTTCCGCTGATCATGCCGGACATCCAGCGCGACTTCCAGGTGTCGCTGCCCGTCGCGGCGGTGATCGGGAACGCTCCCGGCATCGGGGTCCTGTTCGCCCTCGTCGCCTGGGGCGCGCTGGCCGACCGGCGCGGCGAGCGGGTGGTGCTCGGCGCCGGGGTCGGGCTGGCCTCGGTGTTCCTGGCGGCGGCGGCGTTCGCCCAGGCGGCGTGGGCGGTCGTCGCGCTGCTCGCGCTCGCGGGCGCGGCCGGATCGGCGGCCATGGTGGGCGGCGGGCGCATTGTGCTGCGGTGGTTCGATCCGCCGGAGCGCGGCGTCGCGATGGGGCTGCGGCAGGTCTCCTACACGCTCGGGATGGCGGTGGCGGGCTTCCTGCTGCCCGCGGTGTCCAGCGCGTATGGTCTGTCCGGCGTGTTTCTGGTCTGCTCCGCGTTCTGCCTGGTCGCGGCGGTCCTGGCCGGACTGTTGCTGGCCGAGCCGCCGCGCGAACTGGCCGCGGCGAGCGCTCCGCAGGCGGCCTCGCCGTACGGGAAGAGCGTGTTGTGGCGGGTGCACGGCACGAGCGCGCTGCACGTCGTGCCGCAGATCGCGGTCAGCACGTACGGCGTGGCCTGCCTCGTCGGCACCTACGGATGGGACACGGTGCACGCGGGGCAGCTTTTCGGGGCGGCGGCCATCGGGGGAGCGGTGGTGCGGATCGCGGTGGGGCGCTGGTCGGACCGGACCGGGCTGCGGATGGCGCCGTTGCGGATCCTCACGGTCACGACGGTGGCGGTGCTCGCGCTGCTGGTCGGCGCGCAGGTGGCCGCCGGGGCGGCGGCGATCGCGTGGGCGGGGCCGGTGACGCTGGCGCTCGCAGCGGTGCTCACCGTGGCAGGGAACGGGCTGGCCTACCTGGCGGCGGGAGAGCTGGCCGGGCCCGGCTGGGCGGGGCGGGTGCTCGGCACGCACAACGGCATCCAGAACGTCGTCGCCCTGGTCGCCGCGCCCCTGCTCGGCGTGCTGATCGCGCACACGGGGTTCTGGGCGGGGTTCGGGGTCGGGCTGGTGCTGTGCCTGGCCTCGCTGCCGGTGATCCCGGTCGGCTCGGAGCGGGACCGGGGGGCGCCATGATCAGGCTCACCATGACGCCCGCGGGCTGTCTAGGGGCGGTGGAGCCAGGCCGCCGTGTCGGGCGGGAGCAGGCCGCCGTCGAGCGGGCCGCTCGACAGAAGCACGCTGTCGTACGGCGGAAGCCGCACGGATTCCAGGCCGCAGTTGAGCACGCAGGTCAGCGGGCCACGGGTAAGGAAAAGCGCACCTTCGGGGGAATCCAGCCACTCCAGGGTGTATGGCAGGGAACGTAGGAGGTCACGGCGAGTGGTCAGGGCTTGGCGGTAGAACTCAAGGGTCGAGGTGGTCTGCCCGGTCTGGGCTTCCGCGCTCAGTTCGCCGAAGGCTTCCGGCTGGGGGAGCCAGGGCTTGACGTCGCCGGGGGAGAAGCCGAACGAGGCGCCGCCGGAGGTCCAGGGAATCGGCACGCGGCAGCCGTCGCGGCCGGGGAGCTTGCCCTCGGACTGGCGGAAGACCGGGTCCTGGCGGGCTTCCGGGGGAAGATTCTTCACCTCGGGGAGGCCTAGTTCCTCCCCCTGGTAGAGGTATGCACTACCGGGCAGGGCAAGCATGGTGAGCAATGCGGCTTTTGCCCGCTTGAGGCCGGTGCCCGGGTCTTCGGCGTCGTAGCGGGTGCGGTGCCGTACGACATCGTGGTTGGACAGCACCCACGTCGCGAACGGGACCGTCGCCATCGTCTCGTCGATCACCTTCTTGAACGCCGTCGGCGACCACGGCGCCTGCAGCCACGCGAAGTTGAAGCTCTGGTGCAACTCGTCCGGGCGCACGTACTGGGCCAGATCCTCAGCCTTGTCCGTCCACACCTCGCCGACGGCCATCCGCTCGCCGGGGTAGGAGTCCAGGACCTTGCGCCACTGCCGGTACACCTCGTGCACCTCCGGCTGCCCCCACACCGGCGAGACCGACGTGAACGACTGGTCCTCGACGTCGGGCAGCCCCTCGGCCTTGTACAGGCCCATGGCCACGTCGATGCGGAAGCCGTCCACGCCGCGATCCAGCCAGAACCGCAGGACGTCCAGGAACTCCGCGTGCACCTCGGGATCGCGCCAGTTGAAGTCCGGCTGGCCCGGCGCGAACAGATGCAGATACCACTGCCCGTCCGCCACCCGCGTCCACGCGGGCCCGCTGAACGTCGACTGCCAGTTGTTCGGCGGCAGCTCCCCGCCCTCCCGGAACAGGTAGCGCTCGCGCCGCTCGCCCCGCAGCGCCTCCCTGAACCACGGATGCCGGTCGGAGCTGTGGTTCGGCACGATGTCCACGACCACCCTCAGCCCGAGCTCGTGCGCGTCGGAGACCAGCGACTCGAAGTCGCCCAGCGTCCCGAACAGCGGATCGACGTCACGGTAGTCCGCCACGTCATACCCGCCGTCGGCCATCGGAGAGGTGTAGAACGGCGTCAGCCAGATCGCGTCCACACCCAGATCTCTGAGGTACGGCAGGCGCTCCCGGATCCCGGGGAGGTCGCCGACACCGTCACCGGAGGCGTCGGAGAAGCTGCGGACGTAGATCTCGTAGACGATGGCATCACGCCACCAGGGGATATCCATGTGGCGTGTCATGCCCGCTATGTCGGAGTGTTCACCATGCTGTGCGCCGCGTACACCAGATAGTCCCAGAGCCGCTTCTCCAGCTCCTCGGTCAGCTCCAGATCCTCGACCGCGTCGCGCATGTGCCGCAGCCAGGCGTCCCGCGCGGCCACGTCGACCTGGAACGGCGCGTGGCGCATGCGCAGCCGCGGATGGCCGCGCTCCTGGCTGTAGGTCGTCGGCCCGCCCCAGTACTGGATCAGGAACCCGCGCAGCCGGTCCTCGGCGCCGGCGAGATCCTCCTCCGGGTACATGGGCCGCAGCAAGGGGTCCTCCTTGACGCCCTCGTAGAAGCGGTGCACGAGGCGCCGGAACGTCTCCTCGCCTCCGACGGCGTCATAGAAGGAAATCTCAGTCACGGTATAAGCCTAAGTGTTAGGGAGCGATGGCTATTCCCGCCGCGTCCAGGGCGGCCTTGACCCGGAGCCTCAGCTCGCGGGCCACCTCGGCCTGGCGGGACGGCAGCGTCTTGGCCGAGACCCGGAAGACCAGCGAGCTGTCCGACAACTGCTCCACGCCGAAGACGCTCGGCTCCTCCACGATCACCGACTCGCGGTACTCGGGGTCCTCCCACAGCTCCGCGGTGACCCGCTGCAGCACTTCGCGTACTGCGGCGACGTCGGAGTCGTAGGCCACCGGGACGTCCATGTAGGCGCGCGACCAGCCTTGCGACTCGTTGCCGACGCGGGCGATGGTGCCGTTGCGCACGTACCAGACCCGGCCGTCGGCGTCGCGCAGCCGCGTCACCCGGAGCGTGACCGCCTCCACCGTGCCCACGGCGGCGCCCACGTCCACGACGTCGCCGACGCCGTACTGGTCCTCCAGCAGCATGAACATGCCCGCGATGAAGTCCTTGACCAGCTCCTGCGCGCCGAAGCCGATCGCCACGCCGAGGATGCCGACGCTGGTGAGCAGCGGGGCGATGGGGATGGTCAGCCGGTCCAGGACGGTCAGGACGGCGGTGCCGATGATGACGATCGAGGCGATGTGCTTGAGCACCGAGCCCATGGTCTCGGCGCGCTGCTTGCGGCGCTCGCTGAGGAGGGCGTCGATGCCGTCGGTGGCGGCGCCGTTCTTACGGAAGCGGCCGGCGATCGGGGTGGTGGTGGAGGCCCGGTTGACGACCCGTGCGATCAGGCGGTGCGCCAGATTGCGCACCAGCAGAGCCAGGACCAGGATCAGCGCGATCGTGATGACCGTCGCCAGAAGCGGCGCGAAGGAGCCCACCGGAAGCAGGTCGTAGAGCAGGCTGCAGAACGACCCGTCATTCGTGCACGCCTGGCTCACGTCGTTGATGAGCTTCGCCGGGCTGATGGGCGACGACGTGGAGCTCGGGGAGGGCGATGGCGTGGAAGACGGTGGAGCCAGCAGTAGCACGAGGTGGATCCCCTCCGGATGCGGTTCGGTCGACGGTCACTAATGAGCAAATCGCCTCAAAAGATACCGCCGACCGAACCGGCCGCCGTCACATCACGCCGGGGAAGACGGGGTCGCCAGGGCCCGGGGCCGCGGAGGGCGGGCTTGGCGCTCCGGTGACGGACGGCTCGGACGGGACACACACCCGGAAGCATGTCCCGTGCCGTTCTCCGGGAGGGATCCCCCGATACACCCTCCGGTTCGACCCGGAAGGCGGTCCAAGCGTTACGAACTGAGAAAAGGGGCCGGAACCGGCGAGATGCCCAAGGATTCCGCAAACGGAAACCCTCCGCACCGGGCACCCCGCCGGCTCCGAGAGGCCGCGCTGGGCGCGGTGAGCCGAGGTGGCTGCGCTCCACCCGGATCACCGCATGGTCACTCCCCCACCGCGGCGAGCACGCGTGCGACCTTGGTCGCTGCACCGGCCGGATCGTCGGCCGTATGCATCCGTTCGCCCCATGACCAGCAGTACCACCAGTCGGGGACGTCGGCGTTCGGCCGGCAGGTGACGTTTTCGGACAGGCTGGTGGCCGCTGGATTGATGACCCGTACGAAGAGCCGGCCGGACTGCGTCCGCACTACTCTGGCGAGCAGCCCGTGGCCGCACAGTTCCGCCACGAGCCTCTCCAAGTGTCCGACGTTGTCGCCTCCCACCTCGATGCCTCCCTTGAATCGTTGCTGGTGAGCAAAAGATGACTCAAGTCTGCCGGTGACGCAACGAGGCCCCCCTGTGCACAGGGAGCGACCTTCTCCCTAGTGGGTTGTAAGAAACAGTCCGCGGGGGGACGATCCTTAACCGTAAGCTTCAAGAGGACGTTTTCAACCTGTCATTAATGGGCCATAGTTCTTGGTAGGCGCAGTGCTATCTTCGGACTACGCTGCGTCAGCGGTAGCGGACCCGTCGGGACGTGTGTGAGAGGGGCCGGGATGTCCGGCAGACAGCACAGGGAAACGGAAATGGCACGGCGGATCCGGGCCAAGGGCCTCGCCGCCGGCCGTACCGCTGCCCAGATCGCTGAGGAGATCCACGAAGCCTGTGAGCCGCAGTTCGGGACGACCAAGATCAAAGGTCATCGCCTGAGCCACGGCATCGCGCTGGCCGACGTGATCGAGCAGGTGCGCGCTCTGTTCGAGCGAGATGAGAAGCCGCCGCCGGGCATCGGTGAGACGTTGTTGTCGGCATACGAGAGCGGGCTCAAGCGGCCCGGACCCGAATACCTCCATTACCTGTGCAGCGTCTACCGGGTCGAGCCCAAGTCGCTCGGCTACGACGGCCCCTGCATCTGCGGCCACGGGCACCGGATGCCCGGCGTGGTCCGCAGCGAGACGGTCGACACCATCGAGATCGACCGCCCGCGCGACATCTGGGTTCCGGCCTCATCGGCCGGGCCCACGGACGAGGTCGGCGAAGAGCACGAGAACGTCATGCGCAGGACGTTGTTAACGCTGCTGCGCGGCGACACGTCGCTCAGGCTCGACGCCCAGATCATCGGCGCCGCCGAGGGCATCAGGAGACGGATGGACGAGATGCTGGTCTCGTCCACCGTCTCCGCCAACATGCTCGACCAGTGGGAGGACGCCACCCTCGCGTTCGGCCGGCAGTACACCACGACCGCCCCGCTGCGGCTCCTGTGTGACGTGCTGCTGGAGCTGAGCGCGGTGCGCGCCGCGATGTCGTGCAGGCAGCCGATCGACCTTCAGGAACGGCTGTGCCGCATGGCCGCCCAGCTCGCCGGGCTGAGCGGCATGATCATGATCAACCTGGGCGACCACCGGCTGGCCCGATCCTTCTTCCGCACCGGCCGTACCGCGGCCGACGAGACGGGCGACCGGGCCCTGCGCGCGTGGGTCACCGCTCGCGAAGCGCTCGTACCCCTCTATTACGGCGACGCCCGCGAAGCGCTCAACCTCGCGAAGAAGAGCCGCGACCTGGCCGGCCAGACGTCCTGCGCGGCGCAGGCCATGGCGCCGGTCGTCGAGGCCCGCGCGCTCGCCATGATCTCCGGCACCGACAGCAACAAGGAGATCGTCGACCAGGCCAAGCGCGCGCTGACGCGGGCCAGGAACGCCTTCGCCCACATGAAGGCGCACGAGCAGGAAGACGTCGCCTTCGGCTACACCGAGAAGCAGCTCTACTTCTACCAGGGTGACGTCCTCACCAAGCTCGGACAGACGCTCGAAGCGGAGGTCGTCCTCGGTCAGGCGCTCGACAAGTACTCCGACCACATCCTCGACCAGACGCTCATCCGCCTGGACCAGGCGCAGTGCCGCCTGATCGAGGGGGATGTCGACGAAGCCCTCAAGATTGGCACGGCCGCTCTCAAGAAGCTGAGCGACGAGTACCGCACCGAACTCGTCATGCGGCCCGCTCTGCAGTTGGAGCAGTCCGTGAAAGCCAGGAAACCCAACCACCCCGATCTGCCGGGCTACCAGAGTCAGCTCTACAAGGCATCCGTCGGGGAAGGGAGCAATGGTGCATGAACCTGAAGATCAGGCGCTACCGCTGGTCTGACCTTGACACGATCCTCGCCCTGCACCGCATCTGCCTCGCGGAGGTGGGCCTGGTGCCGGGCGACGGCGTCTACTACGACGACGACTTCCCGCGTATCCAGGAGATCTACCTGGCATGCGGCGGTGACTTCCTCGTCGGCGAGGTCGACGGCCGGGTCGTGGCCATGGGCGGCATCAAGCCCGTCGACGCCGGCATGGCCGAGATGTGCCGCCTGCGGGTGCATCCGCAGTTCCAGCGGCGCGGGTTCGGCCGGGCCATGGTGCAGGCCCTGGAGGCGCGGGCACTGGAGCTCGGCTTCCACAGTGTCCAGGGCGACACCACGCTCAACCAGAAGGCCGCTCTGGCGTTGTACTTCGCGCTGGGGTGGCAGGAGGTCTCACGGCGGCGCGTAGGGTCGCTGACCGTCGTGTTCATCGAGAAGCGCCTCACCTCCGCGGCCGTCGCGGACCGCTGATCCGTCCTTCTCCGGGCGCCAGTCACCACTGGCGCCCTTTCCATGTCCGGGGACGCCTGGGAAGAGATGCCCAAGGTGGGCGAGGGAATTGTGGGGAATGGACGATTCGCCAAAGGAGCCGGGTAGGGCTGTGCGGACCCGTGAGTGAGGCCCTTCACTCCGAGTGGTAGAGGAGCATCACCAGCTCCGGGCTGTACACCGACGGCTGCTGATTGTAGTGCCATGCTTTTCCCATGGCAGGCGTGCCCGCTCCCCGACCCCTCCTGGGAGCCGTGCTTCTGTTGTTCGTCAGCGCCGCTTGGGGGTCGGCGTTTCCGCTGATGAAGGACCTCATTCACCGGTTACCAGTGGAGGATCTGCTCGCCGAGCGATACACCATCGCGGCGATCACTCTCGTTCTCCTCCGGCCGGGGTGTCTGCGGGGGCTATCGCGGTCCACCTGGACCAGCGCGATCGTTCTCGGGGTGATGTTCGGTGTGGGGCAGGCGGCCCAGGCGGTCGCGCTGGAGAGCCTGCCCTCCTCGGTGTCCGGCTTCGCGGTGGGGTGCAGCGTGATCATCACGCCGCTCCTCGCGCTGGCGCTCTTCCGGGTCCGCGTCCCGACGCGGGTGTGGATAGGGGTGGCGCTGGCGATGGCGGGGATGACGGTGTTCACCCTGCTGAGCGGGGCCGAGGACCACGAGCTATCCATTGTCGCGCTGGTCGTCACGCTCGGAGCGGCGGCGCTCTACTCGGGGCACACGCTGCTGCTGGCGCGGGTGTCCAGGGCCGGGCAGGGCTTCAACGCCTATGCCGTCACCGTCATCCAGCTGGCCACGATCGGCCTGTCCACCGGCGCCTTCGCGGCGCGGGACGGGATCGTGCTCCCGGCCACCGGGGGCGACTGGATGATCCTGGCGCACCTGTCCGTGGTGGCGTGCGCGCTGGGCTTCCTGGCACGTTCCTACGGGCAGATCCATGTGCCGGCGGTGCCGAGCGCGGTGCTGATGTCGTCGCAGCCGCTCTGGGTGGCGGCGATCGCGGTGCTGTGGTTCAGCGAGCCGGTCGGGATGAGCCTGATCATCGGCGGCGGGCTCATGGCGGGGGCGATGCTGCTCGTCGTGCCCGGCCGCGGCGGCCCGCCGATGACGGGCGAGGTGGCGAAAACCGAGCAGTCCCCGCCGGGCTCCGACGCCGGGCTGCTGCGGGTCTCGCGCCGCGCGGCGAAGGTCCTCGCGGACCTTCGCGTCAAACGCGACGATCCACTCAAGTTGGTCCGTACGGCGCTGCCGATCGTCCCGGTCAAGGCGATGGCCTGCGCGGAACGGGAGTCGTGTCCATGGAACAACCGAGCCGTCAAGGGCAGCGGCGAGCCGAGCCTCGACCGCCTGCTCCAGCGTGCCACGGCGATCGTCCGGGCACGTTCGGCCTCGGGACCGGGGTGCTGCCAGTCGGTGACCTTGCTGGGTCGCTGCCTGTGCACGCTCATCGAGGAAGCCGAACAGCAGAAGGTCACGGCCGCAAGCTGGTTTCGGCCCAACTAATCAACAAATAACGGCCAATAAGCTACAGCAAGTTCTCACCTATTGGCCTCCGGCTTATTCCTTATAAATCTTGATATTCGGTGGAGTGTCCGAATAATGGTGAATTACCCCGAACTAGAGAGGTACACCATGAAGCGCATCGTCGTCCGTAAGCCGGGAACCGCGAAGCTTACCGGGACCTCCAGCGTCATTCACCAGGGGTGATAGAGAACAGGTCCCATCTCAGGGTTCAGGGTGCACCACCGGCCCGAGTAGACGACATGGCGCTGCTGGTGCCGCCGATCGACGCGCACCGGCTGCCTCATGGTCCCTATACCGTCGGGGCAGCGCTACTGCACCACCTCGTGCCGGCCGCCATGGAACGTTCCGAACGTCTCGTGGCGGCCCACGACATCGAGATCCGTGCGGCCGCGCCCGGTCTTCGCGACCGGGTGCCGGCCCGTCGGGTGACGCTCGACGCCGAGCTGCCCGACGACGAGCGGATCCTGGTCCCCGCGCCCCGCCGTACGCTGAGGATCGCCAACGGACTGGCGGAGTTCGTGCGCGCGGCCGCTCCGCCCGGCGGCGCCGTCGTGGTGTGCAACGCGGCATGGGCCGACCCCACCGACGCCGAACTGCTGAACGTGCTGATGCGCAGGGTTCCGGCGGAGGTGCTGAGCTTCACCGTCTACGAGGACGGTCCCGAACATCCCGGCGACGAGCGTGACGCCGAGGAGCTGTGGCGCCTCGTCGATCGGTGCGTGCGGGAGGGGTTCCTGCACGCGGTGGTCGAACTGGGCGAGCGCGGCATGGACCGCGCCCCGGCCGGAAGCGCCCTGTGGTGGCGCTTCGCCCAGCGCACCGCGACCGCGCTCGGCGGGCTCGGCCGTACCGGGGAGGCGCGGGCACTGTGGGAGCACGTGCGGCGCGTGAGCCAGGATCCGGCCGTCCACGCCGCCGGCGCGTACGGCACCGCCATGCTGGACGCCCGCCACCCCGATCCCGCCCAACGCGACCTGGGCCGGGCCCGCGCCTGGCTCAACCAGGCGATCGCCATCTCCACCCTGCTGCCCGACCCGGTCGAGCGCGCCTTCAAGCTCGGCTTCGACCGCAACGGCCTGGCCCTGGTGGAGCTGCGGCTCGGCAACGCCGGGCGGGCGCTGGAGCTGGTGGAGTCGGCGCTTCAGCTGGCCAAGGAACTGGGGGAGCGGCACCCGGTGCACCGGATGGTGCTGCTGGCCAACCGCGCGCAGTTGCTGGCCGGAGCGGGCCGTACCCGTGAGGCGCTCCAGGACTACGACGCGGCGATCGCGCTGGACCCCGCCTTCCCCGACTACTACGTCGACCGCGGGAACCTGCGCTTCCGGCTCGGCCGGTACGCCGAGGCGCTGGCCGACTACGAGGCGGCCATCGAGGCGGGCCCGCCGCTGCCCGAGGCGTACTACAACCGGGCCGAGCTGCGCCTGGCCGAGGGTGACGAGGAAGGCGCCCTGGCCGACCTGGGCCACGTGATCGTGCTGGATCCCGGCTACCTCGACGCCTACATCAACCGGGCCGGGCTGCTGGCCGCCGCCGAGCGGGACGAGGAGGCCAGGACCGATGTGACGGCCGGGCTGCTGCTGGCGCCGGGCAACCCGCACCTGCTGGCGGTGCTCGGCCAGCTGGAGACGTCCGCGGGCCGGTACGACGCCGCGCACGAGGCGTTCGAGCTGGCCGTCGCGGCAGCGCCCGAACTGGCCGCGGCCTGGGCCAACCGGGGCGTGCTGCGCTACGAGACGGGAGATCTGGAGGGCGCGGTGGCCGACCTGACGCGGGCGCTGGAGCTGGAACCGCAGGCCGACGTACACGCCAACCGGGCCGTCGCGCTGCGCGAGCTGGGCCGGGTCGCCGAGGCCGCCTGGGACGAGAAGCGGGCCGCCGACCTCGCGTAGATCACGATGATTGGCCATGATGGGGCCATGCGGGGGCGGTGGGCGAGGGCGGCGGCGGTCTATGCCGCGCTGGGGCTGGTGTGGTGGGCCAGTGTCGAGCTGGTCTACCAGGCCGTCGGCTGCGAGGAATGGGGATGCCTGGCCACGCTGCTCGGGTCCCAGGCGGCGGTCTCGGCGGCGGTGCTGGTCGGGGCCGGGTACCTGCTGCGGCTGGTGAACGTGGCGCGGGCGGCGGCGACCGGGTGGCTGACCGCGGTGCTGGTCGCGCTGGTCCTGCTGGGGCAGTGGGTGCTGCCGGTGTGGACCGATACGGTGCCGGACAGCGTGTCGGCGGTGGTGGCGTTCGGGCTGAGCGGGGCGGCCGCGGCGGTGGTGACTGAGCGGGGGCTGCCGGGGTGGCTGCGGGTGCTGGTGCTCCTGGTCGTGGGGGCTGCGGTCCCGGTCACGCTGGCGTGGGTACTGGCCACCGGGAACGGCTGACCGGGCGATCGGGGTGAACGCCGGGAGGTCAGGTGATCGCCGGGCGGTCGGGTGATCGCCCGGCGGGGCCGTACTGGAAATGTCAGGCGGGGAAGACCTGGACGTGCGCGTCGGCGACGCGCACGCGGACCTCGTCGCCCGGTGTGAGGCCGGATGCCGCGCGCGAGGAGATGTCGGCGAAGACCGTGGCGGGGTGGCCGTTGACCTGGACCTGCGTGTAGACGCGGGTGGTGGCGCCGAGGAAGACGGTGACGTCCACGGTGGCGTGGGCACCCTCGCCCTCGCCTTCGCGGGAGAGTTCGACGTCCTCGGGGCGGAACATGGCGAGGACGCGCTCCGACGGCGCGGGCACGTCGAACGCGCCGCCCGCGCGCACCCTGCCGTCGACCGCGGACAGTTCGAGCGTGTTGCGGTTGCCGACGAAGCCGGCGGCGAAGCGGGTGGAGGGCGCGGTGTAGATCTCGGCGGGCGGGCCGCACTGCTCGATGTCGCCGGCGTTCATCACCGCGACGCGGTCGGAGATGGCCAGCGCCTCGGCCTGGTCGTGGGTGACGAAGACGGTGGTGATGCCGACCTGGTGCTGGATGCGGCGTACCTCGTCGCGCAGCCGGGTGCGTACCTGGGCGTCGAGGGCGGACAGCGGCTCGTCGAGCAGCAGCACCTCCGGGCCTGGCGACAGGGCGCGGGCGAGCGCGACGCGCTGCTGCTGGCCGCCGGACAGCTGGTTCGGCAGCCGGTCGCCCAGCTGGTCGAGGCCGACGAGGGCGAGCATCTCGTCCACGCGCTCCTGCGTGCGCCTTCTCTCCTCCTTGCGCACGGTGAGCGGGAAGGCGACGTTGCCGCGGACGGTGAGGTTGGGGAAGAGGGCGTAGGACTGGAAGACCATCCCGATCGGCCGCTTCCTGACCGGCACGCCGGACATGTCGGCCCCGCCGATGGTCAGCCGGCCGCTGTCGAAGGCGGTCAGGCCGGCGATGCAGCGCAGCAGCGTCGTCTTGCCGCAGCCGGAGGGCCCGAGCAGCGCCAGCATCTCGCCCTGTTCCACGTGGACGCTGACGCCGTTGAGGGCGGTGTGCCCGGAAAAGCGCTTGGTGATGCGGTCGAGTACGACATGGCTCATGAGATGGTGTTCCCTCCCATGCTCGCGCTCACCCGGCCGCGGCCGAGCCAGACGACCAGGGCGGACAGCGCGAACAGCAGGCCGAAGGTGAAGATGGTGACGACGGCGAGCGCGTTGGGGTCGCCGAGCGTGCGGGAGACGAACTGGCGGGCCGACCACAGCGGAAGCGTCTCGAAGCTGACGCCGGTGAGGATCTTGGCCAGCGCGAACTCGTTCATGGCGGTCGCGATGACCAGCAGCGCGCCGGAGACGACGCCGCCGCGGATGGCCGGCACGATGACCTTGACCAGCGTCCGCATCGGGCTCGCCCCGCACGTCGCCGCGGCCTCGCTCAGCTGTACGGCTCCCGCCGCCAGCAGCGAGCTCTCCACCGCCCGGTACATGAACGGGAAGGCGATCGCCGCGGTCGAGGCCGCCAGCAGCCAGAACGTGCCGAACAACTGCGGCGCCAGCGACTTGGTGACGAGCTGGATGCCCGCCCCCACGACCACCCACGGGATCGCGAACGGGATGACGGCGATCGTCTGGATCATCGAGCCGATGCGCGGATTGTGCACCACCGACCAGTACGCGGCGGGCACGACCAGCACGATCTCGATGACGACCACCACGGCCGACAGCAGCAGCGAACGCCTGAGCGCGCCGACCACGTCCGGCTTGGCGAAGACGTTGATCCAGTGGCTCAGCGTGTAGCCGTCGGGCAGCGGGGTGTCGGTCCACCGCGTGGCCACCGAGTAGAGCAGCGCGGCCAGCAGCGGCAGGCCGAAGTAGACGGCCAGCAGGCCGAGGAAGACGCGTCTGGTCACAACCACCTCGCGGCGCGCTTGAGGCAGAGCCGGTAGAGCACGGTGGCTCCGATGGCCAGGATCATCAGCAGCACCGACAGGACGGCGGCGCGGCCGAGGCCGAAGACCGAGGTCTCCAGCGTGGTGCCGATCTGCAGGGTGATGAGCTTCTGCGAGCCCGGTGAGGCGGCCACCGCGTACGCGACGGCGTAGACCCCGATGGTCCAGGTGAAGACGAGCAGCCAGCCGGCGATCACGAACGGCGACAGCACCGGGATGCCGACGTACCGCCAGAACTGCCACCGGGTCGCCTTGCAGACCTCGGCCGCCTCCTGCCAGTCGTCCTTGAGTACGCTCAGCGCGGGCAGCGTGAGCAGGACGAACATCGGCACGTTGAAGTACAGGTAGACCAGGTTCATGCCGTTGAAGGAGCCGGTCGAGGGGAACGGGTTGCCCTCGATGCCGAGCAGCGCCTTCAGAATGAGCGTCAGCATGCCGGTGGAGCCGATCAGCGCGACGAAGCCGAAGGCCAGGCCGATGCCGGCGAAGTTCGACGCCACGTTCATGAGCGAGAGCCAGAAGGCGCGCCCGCCCAGCCGCATCCGGGTGATGAGCCAGGCCGCGGGGGCGCCGAGCGCGGTGGCCAGCGTGGCCTGCACGACGCCGAGCGCCAGCGAGCCGCCGATGGCCTGGCGGTCCACGGGGTTGCTCGCGACCTTGGTGATGTGCTCGAAGCCGAGGCCGCCGTCCGGCAGCGCGAAGCTCTCGTACACCAGCATGATCGCGGGCAGCACCAGCGTGGCCGCCGTGAACAGCAGCAGGGGCAGCGCCGGCCCCCATCTGATGAGGAATCTGCGGGGGGACGACCGGCGGGTGAGGATCGCCGGTCGTCCCTCTACGTGGGAGGTCACGCGAGAACCTTGGCCTCCCAGTCGGCGACGATCGTCTCGACGTTGACCTTGGTGATCTCGATCTCCTTCACGGGGGCGTACGCGCTCTCCGGCAGCCAGTTGGCCTTGGCCTCGTCCGGGACCTGGAGGTCGCCGTTCAGGGCGCGGATGGGGCGGGCGCCGAACTTGGCGAACAGGAGCTGGGCCTCGTCGGACAGCACGTACTCGAGGAAGCCCTTGAGGAAGTCGCCCTTCTTGGTGTTGTACCTGTTGATGATCAGGCCGGAGGGCGACCAGACGGAGCCGTCGGCCGGGATGATCACCTCGACGTTGACGCTCTTCTCCTTCAGCGCGGCCTTCTGCGCGATGCCGTTGAAGTCGTAGTTGATCTGGATGGGGGCCTCGCCCTTCTCCAGCGTCTCCTCGCTCATCTTGACGTCGCTGAGGTTGCCGGCGTCCTTGAGCTTCTTGAAGTAGCCATAGGCCGGGGCCAGGTTCTCGGCCGAGCCGCCGTTGGCGACCGCGGCGGCCACGACCATGGCCTGGCCGGTGCCGGACGAGGCCGGGTTCTTGGTGGAGATCATGCCCTTGTACTCGGGCTTGAGCAGGTCGGCCCAGCTCTTGGGCGGGTTCTTGACCTTGTCGGTGTTGACGACGAAGGCGGGCGCGCCGACGAAGGTGGCGACCCAGCCGCCCTTGCCCTTCTGCCAGTCCTTGAGCTTGGCGGCCGACGGCGGCTGGTAGGCGGGCACCACGCCCTTGGCCTCGGCGACCGGGCCCCACATCAGGCCGATGTCGCTGGCCGTGGCGATGGGGTTGGCCTTCTCCGCGTCGATGCGGACGATCTCCTCCGAGGAGGACATGTCGGTGTCCTTGTGGGCGCAGGTGCCGCTGTGCTTGGCGCAGAACGCCTTCACCACCTCGCCGTAGTTGGCCCAGTCGGGGGCCAGGCCGTACGTGGGCAGATCCTTGCCCTGCTCGGCGATCTTCGCGGCGTCCGGTGCGGCGGCCCAGTCGTAGTCACTCGCGCCCGCTCCGCCACAGGCCGTCAGCGCGAACAGGGATGCGAGAGCAACCCCGATACGAAGTTTCATCCTTTATCTACCCTTCTGAGGGATTTCGCACCGAATGCTGGCTTATGTCGGATATCCCTCGGGCTTCAAGGAGGTGAATTCGGGGTGAACTCGCGCCTTGCCATCGAGAGGGGTGGCTTTCGGCATGTCTAGTCCAGGTGTACGGCCCGGCCAATGTGTGATTTGCCTATGGCGGCCATAGGCAGAGGCATATAGCCGCTGTCTATCGGGGGCATCAGGCTTATCCCCCTTGTCCGGAACATCCCTGGCAATGAGGCTTTGCCGTACTAGACCATGAGAGGAAAGGAACTCGATGGCGACGATCCCGAGTCGCTACCTGCTCAACCACATCGGGGGCGAATGGCGTGCCCCCGAGAGCGGGCAGACCCGGCCGAACATCAACCCGGGCGACGTCTCCGACCACATCGGGGACTTCGCCGAGTCCGGCGGCGCCGACGTCGAACTGGCCGTCGAGGCGGCCGCCGCGGCCATGCCGGCGTGGAAGGCGCTCGGGCCGATCAAGCGGGCCGAGTACCTGCGGGCCGCCGAGCGCCTCATCGAGGAGCGGGCCGAGGACTTCGCCCAGGCGATCACCCGTGAGCAGGGCAAGCTGCTCAAGGAGGCCCGCGGCGAGGTGAAGCGGGCCCTCGCCATCCTCGACTTCACCGCGGGGGAGGGGCGCCGGCTCAAGGGCGAGACGCTGCCGGCCGAGGAGCCGCGGACGTTCGCCTACACCTTCCGCGCGCCCATCGGCGTCGTCGGGCTGGTCACGCCGTGGAACTTCCCGCTGGCCATCCCGATGTGGAAGGTCGCGCCCGCGCTGCTGGCCGGGTGCGGGGCGGTGCTCAAGCCGTCGCCGTTCACGCCGCTGACCGCGGCGCTGCTGGTGGAGGCGTTCGTGGACGCGGGTGTGCCCGCCGGGGTGCTCAACCTCGTGCAGGGCGACATCGCCGCGGGTGAGGCGCTGGTCTCCCATCCGCGGGTGGCCGGCATCAGCTTCACCGGATCGCTGCCGGTGGGCCTGGCCATCCACACCGCCGGCGCGCCCCGCCTGCTGCGCACGCAACTGGAGCTCGGGGGCAAGAACGCCGTGCTGGTGCTGGCCGACGCGGACCTCGACAAGGCGGTGAAGGCCACGGCGTTCGGCGCCTTCGGCCAGTCCGGGCAGCGGTGCAGCGCCACCTCACGGGTCGTCGTGGACAAGGCGGTCAAGGAGCAGTTCCTGGACAAGCTGGTCGCCGAGGTCGCCCAGATCAAGGTCGGCGCCGACATCGGCCCGGTGATCAACGAGGCGCGCATGCAGGCCTGCCTGGACGCGATCAGAACGGCCCAGGAAGCCGGCGCGAAGGTCGTGGCCGGCGGCGGGCGCGCTCCCGGCAACGGCTTCTACGTCGAGCCGACCGTGCTGCGCGACGTGCCGTGGGACAGCGAGATCGCCCAGGAGGAGATCTTCGGGCCGGTGCTCTCCGTGGTCGACTGCGACGGCTTCGACGACGCCATGCGCATCTCCAACTCCGTCAAGTACGGCATGAGCGGCACCATCTTCACCCAGGACCCGGCCCTCATCTTCGAGGCGCTGGAACGCTTCGAGGCCGGGATGCTGCACGTCAACCGGCCGGGCGTGGGCGCGTACGCGCACCTGCCGCACATGGGCGCCAAGCTGTCGCAGTTCGGCGCACCCGAGTGCTCGCCGCAGGTCTGGGACTTCTACACCGAGTGGCGGTCGGCGTGCGTAAGTTACTGACCGCCACCGAGGCCGTGTCCCGGTTCGTCGAACCCGGCTCGGTTGTCGGGCTGAGTCGATGCGCGTGGGCAGAACATGGACGGAAGTCGTGAGTATGGGAAAGGTTCTCGCGGCCGAGGACGCGGTGGCGCAGTTCGTGCGGGCGGGTGCGGTTGTCGGGATGGGGGGCCAGAACATCAACCGCTGCCCGATGGCGCTGGTCCACGAGGTGATCAGGCAGGGGATCGGCGGGCTCACCGTGGTGGGCTGCAACCTGTCGCTGCCGCTGGACATGCTGGTCGCGTCCGGGCTGGTCGCCCGGACCGAGCAGGGCACGGGCAATCTTGAGCGGTACGGGACGCTGTTCGCCTGGCGGCGGGCGGTGGAGCGGGGTGAGGTGTCGGTGGGCGACCACTCCCACCTGGCCATGGCCACGCGGTTCGCGGCGGGGGCGCTCGGGCTGCCGTTCCTGCCGACGCGCAGCCTGCTCGGGACGGATCTGCTGGAGGACCTGGTGACCTCCGGGGTGGCCGTCGAGTCGGTGGACCCGTGGACGAACAAGCCCGTGGTGCTGCTGAAGGCGTTGACGCCGGATGTGGCGGTGATTCACGCGAATCGCGCTGATGTTTCCGGAAATATCGTGATCGAGGGGGTTACGTCGCATGAAGTGGACATGGTCCGGGCGGCGCGCGTCACCATCGTCTCGGCCGAGCAGGTACTGCCCGCCGGCGCCTTCGCCGACCGGCCCGAGCAGGTGACCATCCCCGAGGCGTACGTCACCGCCGTCGTCGAGCAGCCCTTCGGCGCCTTCCCGACCTCCGTGTACCGGGCCTACGACTTCGCCGAGGCGGAGATCAAGGAGTACCAGGCGCTGGGCCGTACCGGGGACGGGGAGTTGCGCGCGTGGATCGCGGCCAACCTCGGCGGCAGTTTCGACGACCACCTCAAGACCCGCGACGCGTCCGGCGCCCTGCGCGACGGCCTCGTGGAGCAGATGCGGAGACTGGTGTGAGCGACGTGAGCCGGGGAGGCGGCGAGGCGCTGCCGCGCGAACTGCTCGTGGTCGAGGGCGCCCGGCAGATCCGCGACGGCGACCTGGTCATCGTGGGCACCGGGCTGCCGCTGCTGGCCGCCACCCTGGCGCAGAAGACGCACGCCCCCGAGGCCAAGCTGGTCATCGAGTCGGGGGTGGTGTTCCCCAAGGTGGTGCCCACTCCGGTCTCGGTCGTGGACCCGAGGCTGATGCGCGGCGCCGCCCGGCACGGCTCGCTGTTCGAGGCGCTCGGCGGGCTCGTGCAGCGGGGGCTGGTCAGGACCGGATTCCTGGGCGGCGCGCAGGTGGACGAGTACGCCAACATCAACTCCACCTGGGTCCCCAGGCCGGACGGCTCGCAGGTGCGGCTGCCGGGCAGCGGCGGGGCGAACGACATCGCCAGCCATTGCTCGCAGGTCGTCATCCTGACAAATCATGAAAGGCGGCGGTTCCCGGCCCGGTGTGACTACATCACCAGCCCGGGGTTCCTGGGCGGGCCGGGGGAACGAGCCAAAGCCGGGCTCGGCCCGCTGCGCGTCAAGGTCGTCACCGATCTGTGCGTGATGGAGGCCGAGGACTCCGCCCTCACCGTCACGGCGCTGATGCCGGGCGCGACGGCGGATGCCGTACTCGAGCACACCGGCTTTATCCCGAAATTTCGTGAATCGCTGGACCTTGTGGTCCCGCCGGACCCCGAGGAGATCCGCCTCCTGCGCGAGGAGATCGACCCGGCATGTGTGTACTTCCCAGAGAGGAAACCCCGTTGACCGACAAGAAGCCTTTCGCCTGGGAAACGGCGATCGCCTGGAAGAACAAGGACCGCATCGTCGTACGCGGCTACGACGTCAACGAGCTGACCGGCAACATCTCCTTCGCCGAGCACTTCCACCTGGTGCTGAAGGGTGAGCTGCCCACGCCCGAGGTCGGCAGGATGACCGACGCGATCATGGTGAACATGGCCGAGCACGCCATGTCCCCCTCCTCGGCCACGGTCCGCTTCGCCACCAGCGGCGGCGCCGAGCTCAACTCCGCCGTGGCCGCCGGCGTCGCCGGCATCGGCCGCCTGCACGGCACCGCCGACCGCCCGGCCGAGCTGTTCCTGAAGGTCGCCGCGCGGGCCGAGGCGGAGGGCATCGCCGACACCGAGGCCGCCGCGAAGGTCGTCGCCGAGATGCGCGCGGTCAAGGAGCGCATGCCCGGCTTCCACCACGCCCAGCACATCCGCGACCCGCGTACGGTCCGCCTGATGGAGCTGTCGGACAAACTCGGCGTCACCGGCCGGTACGTCACGATCGCCCGCGCGATGGAGGACGCCACCGAGGCCGTCTTCGGCCGCCGGATCTGGATCAACGGCCCCGGCGCCATGGGCTGCATCGGCCTCGACATGGGCTACGAGCCGCCGCAGCTCAAGGCGTTGTTCATCGTGTGCAGGTCGCTGTCGCTGTGCGCGCACTCGATCGAGGAGATGACCAGGGAGAAGGGCTGGCGCGCCTCGTCGAACTCGCACATGGTCCAGCCGCTGGACCTGGCGATGCAGGGTCCGGACAACTACGACGGTCCGGCCGACCGCACGCTCGGCTAGCCAGTGGTGACGCCTGGGACCAGTGGTGTCCATTAGCGGACAAAGGGCACTCTGGGCCTCCGGGGAGGCGATAGCGTGATCGCTTCGGGGTCGGGGGGCTTCGCGCTCAGGCCTGGAGGCACGCATGGCGGTGAGGTCTGCCGTGTCCGCGGTGATCTCGATGATGATGGCGTTCGGATTCGGGACGGTGAGCGGGTGCGGCCACGCCGACCGGCCGGGCGCCCGCGCCCCCGAGACCGCCGCCCTGTCCTTCCTGCCGCAGGTCGCGGTGCCCGACCTCGTGGGGCGCCCGCTCGCGGTGGTCCAGCGTGAGGTGCAGGGCCTCGGTCTGGTCCTCGCGCCGAAGGGTATCTCGCCGCTGTCGGTCTGCCGCCCGGACGAGGTCTGCCACATCTTCGCGGTACGGCCCGCCCCCGGCACCAAACTCGCCTGGGGCGCCAAGGTCGAGGTCTCGTTCCTGACCGCCGCCGAGTCCCGCTTCTACCGCGAGCACCCCCGCATGCCGCGCGTCGTGGGCCGGAGCGGCGCCTGGGCGGCGATCGTGTTCAAGCCGGTCATGGGCCTGGTGGACGTGGCGACCCAGCCCGAGCGCGGCCTGCCGCGCGGCACCGACCGGGTGCTGCTCCAGTCACCGCAGCCGGGCACGCCGCTGGTGTTCGGCCAGCCGGTCAAGTTCGTCGTGGGCGAGAGCCGTGGCGGCAGGCCGTGCGGCGTGCGCTGGTGGTGCTGACGTCGATCAACCGGGCCGGCGATCACTTCCGTAGAGGTGCACCCGCCGGCCTCGGTAGTCGAGGTCACGCAGGTGGCGGTGGCCGATGCGCTCGGCCACCGAGACCGAGCGGGTGTTTCCCGGCAGGATCAGCGAGATCACCTCTTGGGCGCCGAGCTCGGTGAAGCAGTAGCTCAGGGCGGCTTTGGCCGCCTCGGTGGCGTAGCCCTTGCCCCAGTGCTCGCGGGCCAGGCACCAGCCGACGCCCAGTCCGGGGAAGCCGTGGGGCTGCCAGGGGCCCGCCCGGCCGACGAAGCGGCCGCTCGCCTTCTCCACCAGTGCCCAGTGCGAGTAGCCGAGGATCTCGCGATGGCCGATGAACGTGGCCAGGCTGCGCCAGGCGTCGGCCGGTGAGGTGCCCACGGACTCGGCGAGCCCGCCGGCCACGTCGGGGTCGGCGAGCATGGCGGCGTAGGCGTCGAAGTCGGATCCGGTCAGCGGACGCAGAATCAGCCGTTCAGTTTCCATGATCCCAGTATTGACAGCCGGGCCGCGCGGAGAGACCGTGTTCCATATGCGGAACAATGCCCGCTTCGCCCATGTCCAGACCTTCGACATCGACCGGGTGGCCGCGGCCGCCGGAACCGACCCGGACGTGCTGCGCATGGAGAACCTCGACACCGACGTGCCACCGCCGCCGAACGCCGTCACCGCGACCGCACAGGCGCTGGCCACCGGCCAGGGCAACAGCTGGCTGCCCTTCAACGGCCTGCCCGTGCTGCGCGAGGCACTCGCCGCCGACCTGCGCGAGCGCACCGGCCACGACTACGACCCCGCCCGCCAGATCGTCGTGACCTCCAGCGGCACCGCCGCCGTCATGCCCGTCCTGCTCGCCACCACCGAGCCGGGCCAGCGCGTGGTGCTCACCGACCCGACCTACGCCGGCCTCCTGCAGCGCGTACGGCTGGCCGCCGCCCAGCCCCACCTGGTGCCGCTACGCGTGGACGGCGGCATGTGGCGCCTCGACCGCGACGCGCTCGCCCAGGTCACCGAGGCGGCGGCGATCATCATGATGAGCCCGTCGATGCCCGCCGGCGTCGTCCTCACCCACGAGGACTGGACCGCCGTGGCCGAGGCGTGCGAACGCCTGGACGCCTACCTGATCTACGACGCGGCCATGGAGCGCATCGTCTTCGACGGCCACCCGAGGATCAACCCGTGCCGGGTGGACGGCCTGGCCGAGCGGACGATCATCATCGGTTCCATGTCGAAGGAGTACCGGATGATCGGCTGGCGGATCGGCTGGGTGGCCGGACCCGCCGACATCCTGTCCCGCGTGCTGACCGCGGTCACCTACAACACCACGGTGGCCGGCGGCTTCGCCCAGATCGGCGCGGCCGTCGCGCTCAGCGAGCCCAGCGGCGTGGCCGAGGCGGTCGCCGAGTACCAGGCCCGGCACGAGGCCGTGGTCCGCCAGCTTGACGGGCTCCCGCTGGTCCGGGCGGCGGGTGGCTGGTCGTGCCTGGTGGACGCCGAGGAACTCGGCATCGGCGCCCGGGAGCTGTCCGATCGCCTGCTGGCACGCGGCAGGATCGCCGCCACCCCGATGACCGCCTGGGGCGAGGAGGTCGCCCGCCGCTACGTCCGGCTCGTGTACAGCAACGAGCCCGTCAAGCGGCTCAACGAACTGCGCGACCGGTTCGCCGCCGCCCTCGCCTAACCCGTCCTGGGGAGCAGCAGGGTCTTGCCGGTGACCGTCCTGGCCTCCATGGCGGCGTGCGCCTCGGCCGCGCGCGCCAGTGGCAGCCGCCGGCCGATGACCGGCCGCAGTCGTCCCGCCGCGGCCTCCGCCATTGCCAGCCGGGCCAGTTCGCGCAGGTCGGTCCCAGGGAACGCGACGGCGGTGACCCGCGCATCGGGCACGGTCATGGGACCGCCGGCCATCCCGTAGGCGCTGATCCGGCCGCCGTCGCGCAGCAGCGCCTGCGCCGCCGCGCCGATCTCGCCGCCGACGCCGTCGAAGACGACGTCCAGCCCATCCGGTACGGCCGCGCGCACCCGCCCCGTCCAGCCCGGATCGGTGTAGTCGACGGTCAGCTCGGCGCCGAGTTCCTCCGCCAGTGCCCGCTTGCCCACGCCGCTCGCCGCGCCGATCACCCGGGCCCCCGCCGCCGCGGCCAGTTGCACCAGCAGGCTGCCCACCCCGCCGCCGGCCGCCTCGACCAGCACCCACTCACCCGGCCGGGGCGCGGCGGCGGTGAACAATCCCATGGCCGTCCTGCCGTCGGCCAGCAGCGCCACCGCCTCCTCGGCCGACAGCTCTTCCGGCACCGGGATCAACTGCCCGGCCGGGGCGACGGCCAGTTCGGCGTAGCCCCCGGTGCCGCCCAGCGTCGTCACCACGCGGCGCCCGGTGAGCTCTCCGGTCAGCGCGCGGCCGGCCACGCCGTTGCCCAGCACCGCTGGCAGCTCGACCCGGCGCGGCCCCCGGTCGGCGCGCACCTGCGTCTCCACGAACGTCACCCCGGCCGCGGCCACCTCGACCAGCACCTCGCCGGGTCCCGGCACCGGATCGGGGACCTCCTCCTCGGTCAGCCGGTCCGGCCCGCCGTACTCCCGCAGGACGATCGCCTTCATCGCACACCTCACCTCAATAGCGGAGCGTGACGCTCCGGAAGGAAAGCTATAACGGAGCGCAGCGCTCCGCAAGCCGCTATCCTGACCGCATGAGAGGCAGGCAGGCCGAAGCCCGGCGAAACGACCTCAAGCTGCTCGAAGCCGCCCTGGAGGTCTTCACCACCCAGGGCTTCGACGCGCCCGTCTCGGCCATCGCCAAGCGGGCCGGCGTCGGCATGGGCAGCCTCTACCGGCGCTACCGCACCAAGGAGGAGCTCCTGCAGCGGCTCGCCGTGATCTCCATGGAGCGCGCGGCGGGCGCGGCCGAGGACGGGCTGCGTGAGGAGGACCCCTGGCTCGGCCTGGCCGGATACATCCGGGCCTGCGTGGACTTCGGCTCGGGCAGCCTCGCGCCGGTGGCCGGGACGATCGTGGTCACCGAGGAGATGTGGCAGGTCAGCGAGCGGGCCGGCGCCGCCATCGGCGAGCTCATCGGCCGTGCCCGCACCAGCGGCGCGCTGCGGCCCGACGTCACCGACCTGGACATCGCGCTGCTCATCGAACAGTTCAACCGGCCCGTCGCCGGCGTGCCGCACCTCAGGGATCGGCTGCTCACCCTCGCCCTCGACGGGCTGCGCGCCCCGGAGCCGACTCCGCTGCCCGGCCCCGCTCCAGATCGTCATTGGTATGAATCCCGATGGGGTGAACGGCTACCGTAAGAGACGTGGCGGTTACCAGTTTCGACGACCTCTTCCGCGACCTCGCGCCGGGCGCCAGCGCCCAGGCCGCCGGCATCGCGCGTGGCTACGCCGGTCCGCCGGCCAGATCCGTAGCCGCCAGGGCCGGGCTCGACCGGCTGCGCTGCGCCTCCCTGCTCAAACCGCTCTACGCCTGGGCCGCCGCCGCGCACATCGATGACGCCGAGCGCTGGCGCCGCCACGCCGAGCCCGCCGTCGTCGTCTCCTCCAACGCCGACACGCTCAACCTCTGGCTGTCGGTGGGGCCCCGGGTCATCCTCGACACGATCGCCCGCCGTACCGGGGTCGCCTGGTCGCCGCCCAACTCCGACCCGTCGCGCTTCGGCTCCGTCGAGATCGCCGCCGACGAGGTGGCCACCGCCTACGCCGTACTCGCCCAGGCCGCCCTCGCCGGTGAGCCCGTCGCCGCCGCCGTCCTGGGCTGGATGCGCGCGGTCGGGACCGGGCAGACGTACGGCGCGCGCGAGGCGCTGGGCGATCCCGGCGCCGCCGTCAAATGCGGCTGGTACGGCGCCGCCGACGAGACCTGCCTGCGCACCCACGCCGTCGGCATCCTGCCCGGCCCCGGCACGCGGGTCGCGGTGGTGGTGGCGCTGACGGCGCAGCCGTACACCGACGAGATGGAGCGGGAGATCTACCAGGCCAGGGTCGCCGAGGGGCTCGCGGTCGAGGCCGAGCACGAGAAGGTCGGCGGCGAGCTGCTACGCGGCCTGATGGCCACCACCCTGTCCGAGCTGGGCGACCGCTCCGCCTAGAGGTCCAGCACCAGCCCGGCGCGGGCGACGGAGACCTTCCCGGCGAACTCCGCTCCGGCGGCCTCCAGCGCGGGCCGGTCGGTGTGGCCGGGCCACAGATGGGTCAGCACGAGATGGGCCACTCCTGCCGCCACCTCGTTCAGGCGGAAGCTGCCCGCCGGCATGCTCGCCTTGTCCAGCGCAAGCACCGCGTCGAGCGCGCCCGGCGGCGCGTACACGGGCAGCGCGGTCGCATCAGATCATGGTCCCATGTGTGGGCACGCGCGTACCCACACATGGGATGGACATGTCTGGCGGGGGGTTGGGTCTGATTACGGAATCGGCTGGATCAGATCGTCGAATTCGCCGTCCTTCATGCCGAGGCGGAAAGCCTCCCACTCGGCTTCGGTGAAGTACAGCCGCGGTCCGTCGGGGTCTTTGGAATCGCGCAGGACGAAGAGCCGGTCCTGGTCGGACTTGTGCGTGGCGGTGTCCCCGGTTGCGGCGAGGACGGCCACTTCAACGCAGTCTCCGCCGTTGCTACCGCTTCGGCGGGACTTACGCCATTGGAGAGCGCTCATATCTCCTCCTCTACCTTCGACAGCAAATCTAGGCTTGGGTGAACGGGTAAGGCGAGTGACCGGATGACGTCATACCTCCGTACGATCGACTCGACATCCGGGGGACGATCGGATACGTACCCCTCCCTGGCCGATTCCACGTAGACGAGATCAGGTTCTCCCGGGACTTTCGCGATGACGAACGCGCCGGTGAGCCCGGCCAGCGCCGGGGACTCCTTGGGGACCACCTGGACGCTGACATTGGGCAGGTCGGCGGTCTCCAGCAACGAACGCACCTGCCCGCGCATGGTGGCCGGCGAGCCAACCTGCCGATGCAGCACCCACTCGTCGAGCACCGCCCAGTACATGGGCGGGTCGGGCCGGTGCAGGATCGCCTTCCTCGTCATGCGCGCCGCCGCCGCCTCCTCGGCCTGCTCGGCGGTGGCGGCGGGCTCGCGCATCAGCACCTCGCGGGCGTAGTCCTCGGTCTGCAGCAGGCCGGGGACCAGCAGGGGCTGCCACGTCTGCAGGGTGCTGGCCGACTCCTCGATCTCCAGCCAGGGACGGAACCAGGCCGGGTAGGCCGCCTGGCGTACCAGCGGCCACAGCCGGATCAGCTCGCCGCGGGTGTCGAGGACCTCGTCGGCCCGCTCGGCGAAGTCACGCGAGGGCGTGCGCTTGGCGAGTTCGACCGCGCACACCAGCGACAGCGAGTAGTTGAGCCGCTCGGCGAGCTGCTCCTGCGACAAACCCATGCGAACGCGATGTTCGCGGAGTTCCGCGCCAAAAAAGGCAAGCGGGCTCGAACCAGGATCGAGTTCGCGAGCGGCGGGCATCGGGTGCTCCAGGGGGTTCTACACGGTTCTACAAACGAAGCCTCGAGCCATACAGTCTTGTTCTTCCTTGTACCTAGGGTAGTCATCCGAGTGCACTCTGGTATCAAGAATGCGCCAACGACAAGGACACGAGGTACCAATGTCTGCTGTCCACACAGAACGGTCGGAGGATGAACAGCTTGAGCTGCTCGGCTGGGTCCAGGAGGGCCTGGCGGCGCTGGGCGTGCGGGCCCTGCTCGTACGACGGCTGCGGCTCACCCTCGCGCAGAACCGCTACCACCCACCCGAATCCGACGGGCCCGTGCTCGTCTCCGGGCCCGTCACCGTCAACGTCGACGGCGGTTACGTCGTACGGCGCGGCGACACGGTGGCCGTCCTCGGCGAGGTCGAGGAGACCGTCGCCTACATCAGTTCCCTGATCACCTCGGCGAGCTCCGGCGGCTCGACGGAATCGGGTAGCGCGTCCACGGCGAACCACCCGTAACCCAGGTAGGTCTGACGCTCCTCGAGAGTCAGCGATTGGTCGGTGCATACAGGCGACACCGACCTCAATCGCGCCAGGAAGAACGGCTCCGTCTTCACATACCTGATCCCCAGCCAGGTGAAGTCTCGGGCCACGTCGACATAGCGGTCGGTCACGACGTCCCCCGGCAGTCCGGTCTCCTCGGACAACTCCCTCCGGGCCGCGTCGATCGGCTCGTCTCCCGGGTGGAGCCCGCCACCCGGCGGCTCCCAGAGATCCTTGCCGCTGACATGGTCGCGCCAGTGCATGAGCAGCACCGAGCCCTCACGGTCCAGGCAGACGACGCGCGCGGCAGGACGGTCGCTGGTGCTCAATTGGGCCCCCTGAATCCTTGATGGAGAACATCGGAAAGATGGTCTTCACGTCTCTCCCGCCGCCGGAGATCCTCAATCGGAGCCCCAAGCTCGGAGCCCCGAGCGACTCGACCGGAACCGCGAGCGAGGAGAGAACCGCCCGTGCGCAGAATCGCGTCAGCCGCCTTATTGGTCCTGGCCGCCGTGGTCGTCCCGGCACCCGCCGCCCTGGCCGACCCCGGAACCCCGGAGAACAAAGTACTCAACTCCAGCGACGCCCCTCTCGGCGCGGTCGCCGTACCGGCCGTGGCCGACGGCATCAGCTCCGACAAAGTGCTGGTCATCGGTATGGACGGCCTGCGCCACGACCGCATAGCCGCCGCCGACGCCCCCAACCTCGACAACCTCATCGCCACCGGCACCTTCGGCGCCAGCCTTCTGTACACCAACCCCATGGCCGCCACCTCCAGCGGCCCCGGCTGGTCCACGATCGCCACCGGCGTCTGGCCCGACCGGCACGGCGTCAAGGACAACTCCTTCAGCGGCAAGCGCTACGACCTCCACCCCGACTTCCTGACCCGGCTGGAAAACCTCAACCCCGCATACTCCACCTTCGCCGCCCTCGACTGGAAGCCCCTCGGCGACCAGGGCACCTTCGGCACGAAGATCGACTCCAGAGTGATCCTGGACGGCGACGCCAACGGCTACCCCGCCGAGGACGCCCGCATCGCCACCGCCGCCGAGACGGTCCTGCGCCAGCAGAACCCCGACGCCGCTTTCGTCTACTTCGGCAACACCGACATCGTCGCCCACAACAGCGGCGCCGCCAGCCAGGCCTACCTGCGCGCCATCGCCACCCAGGACGCCTACGTCGGCCGCCTCCTGGCCGCCATCAAGGCCCGGCCCAGCTACCCGAGCGAACGCTGGACCATCGTCGTCACCACCGACCACGGCCACACCGACGGCGGCGGACACGGCGGCTCGTCCATGGAGGAACGGCGCACCTTCGTCCTCGCAGCGGGACCGGGCATCGCCGCCGCCGCCCGGCCACTCGACACCAGGCTCGTGGACGTGACCGCCACCGTCTTCAACGCCCTCCGCCTCGGAGCGCCCGCCGGAATCGACGGCAGGCGGATCGACCAGCGGACCGGCGACCCGTTCGAGAACGTACCGCTGTCCGGGCGGGTCGACGAGACCGGCATACCGGCCGGGGTGCTGGGCTTCAGCCACACCGTGCCCGCCTCCTGGACGCTTGACACCACGCGGATGCCCAGCGGAGGCGTGCAGGAGTGGCGCGGATGGTCGTTGACCACCGACGAGTTCTGGTCGCGGGCCCAGCGGGACCAGTGGCGCGAACTCAACGTCCGCAGCCGAGGAACGTTCGCCGTCGCCGACTCCGACGAGTGGGACGACAAGTCACACGGTTCCGGCCCGTTCGACTCCACCCTGGTGACCGGGGGCTATTCCGTGGCAGGGAAGGCGTCCGTGCGGGTGGGATACACCACGCACTACCGGCCAGAGGGGGCGCAGAAGGCGCAGGTGCTGGTGTCCTTCGACGGTGGCGCCGATGTGCTCGTCAAGAACTACACCGCTGAGACCGTCTCCCAGGTGGAGAGCCTTGTGGTGAGTGTGCCGAGCGGGGCTTCGACGATGAGGGTGAAGTTCCGGTACTTCGACGCCTCCAACAACTGGTACTGGGCAATCGACCAGGTCACCGTCTCCTGACCGCCCGCTTCTTGTTCGGCTTCTGGTACGGCGGGGCCGCCTGGTTGGCGGGCTCCGCCGTACATGCTGGGCGCTCCGCCGTACATGCTGGGCCGATCCCACAACCCACACCCGCCCAGCCCCTCCACACCCGCCCCGCACAGACCCGCACCCGCACCTCACCCGCCCGCACCCGCTCCTGACCCGCCCTGACCCGCGCCCCCACATCACCCGCCCCGACCCCGACCCCGCGCACGCATTGCCCATCCGCCTCGACGCCCCCATGCCGTCGCGCGCTCGCCCAAGCGCTCTCCCCTGTCACAGCCACGCGGTCTCCCACCCCGCCGGTGGAGACCCGCAATGTTGGGATGCCCGCGCCCTAAGGACCCGGCGCAGCCTCGTCCTCGCCCAGCACGAGCGTCAGCAACCCCGGAAACCGGGCGTCGAACTCAGGCCTGCGTAGCCGGTTGAGACGGCGGGCGCCTTCGTCGCGCTGTTCGAGCAGCCCGACGCCGCGCAGCACCGAGAAGTGGTGGCTGAGCGTGGACTTGGCGATCGGCAGGTCGTGGAACGTGCCGCAGGGCCGCGTCCAGTCGGGCACCGACGCGAGCTCGCGCACGATCCGCCGCCGCATGGGATCGGCCAGGGCATCCAGGGCAGCCTGAAGGCTCACCTCGACCGGAGAGGTGTGGCTGAGCGACCGCGTTCTGTTCGACTGCGGTCGAACACTCGTGTACTGTTCCATCTCAGTCGAACACTCTACCCTCAAGGAGGCCCGACCATGGACGGTCGCATCGGCGTCTGGCACCCGCTCCTGGGCCGCGGCCCCGCGCAAGCGTCACGGCAAGCCGCCGCCAAGCTGGAATCCCTGGGCTACGGCACGCTGTGGGTCAACGAGGGCCCAGGCAGCCGGGAGCCGTTCGCGGCCGCCGCCATCCTGCTGGCCGCCACGCAGCGGGTGGCGGTAGGCACCGGCATCGCCAACATCTGGGCCAGAGACGCCACGGCCATGTCCGCCGGTGCCGCCACCTTGGGCGAGGCCTTCGAAGGCAGATTCATTCTGGGCATCGGCGTAAGCCACGGCGTCCTGGTAGAGGACAGGGGTCACACGTACGCCAAGCCGATCAGCGCCATGCGTTCCTACCTCGACGCCATGGACCAGACGGCCACCGACGTCCCCACCCCGGAGCACCCGGCCCCACGCCTCCTGGCGGCGCTACGCCCGAAGATGCTGGAGTTGTCCCGCGATCGAGCCTCCGGCGCCCACCCCTACTTCGTCCCCCCGGAGCACACCGCGAAGGCCCGCGCCATCCTGGGCAAGGACCGCCTCCTGGTGCCGGAGCAGGCCGTAGTCCTGGAGACCGACCCGTCGAAGGCCCGCCAGATCGCCCGCGCCCACATGCACCCCTACCTGCAACTCCCCAACTACACCAACAACCTGAAGGACCTGGGCTTCACCGAGGCCGACCTGGCGGACGGCGGCAGCAACCGCCTGGTAGACGCCATCGTCGCCTGGGGCACGGAAGAGTCGGTGGTGAAGCGTATCCAAGCCCACTGGGACGCTGGAGCCGACCACGTGGCCCTCCAGCCCCTGTCCCCAGAACGTCCCAACCTGGACCACGCCCTGACCCAGCTGGAACACCTGGCCCCAGCCTTGGCTCTGCGGCCCTAGCCTCACCGCTTCATGGCCCCGTCGGCGATGGCGTCGGCAGCGTCTCCGATCGCCATCCCGACAATCTCCAGCCGCCGTACGAGCTCTCGCTCCTTGAGCGCCAGAGAAGTGACCTCCCCAGAGAAGATCCGCGAAATCTCGTATTGGTACATCCGTCGAATAGCCCCACCGGCCTTCTTCGCCTCCAGCGCGTCATGCGCAGCGGTAGAAGGCCGGGCCGCGAGATTCCGCACGGCATCCTCAAGCGCGTCAATGCCCACGATCACCTGATCAAGCATCGACGAAAACCGAATCTGATCAGGCACCCGATAAAGATGCGACTCCCGCACAAAGTCCCGCAATGAATCCAGCACATCATCAATAGACCGCGACAGCCGAAACAAATCCTCCCGATCAATAGGCGTGACCAGCGCACTCTTCAGCTCATCCACCAGCCTGCGTCGCTCCTCATCCCCCAGATGCTCGATGGCCCGCATCTGCTCATGCGCCCCCGTCCGCCCCACCTCCCCACCGATCATCGCCATGGCCAGCCAAGCCCCGGCCTTGGTCGCCTCAAGCTGCCCCAGCAACGCCTCGGTCAGCGCCCGATCCATCCGCCCCGCAACCAGATCCCGAACCCGCCGCAACCGCCCCACCCCCACCCTCCACTCCACTCACTTGCGGCCTCGCCCCACCCAGCCACTCACTTACGGCCTCGCCCCACACCCAACTCCTCCTGCCCCACCGCACCACCCGACGCGCAATCCCACCCTGCCGACGACGTTGCCCGACGTTCAGAGCCACCTGGCACGCGACGCTGCCCCACGGACGGAGCCCACCTACAGGCCGCCCGTGTGCATGTGGCTGCCCGCGTGCTCCGCTGGCACGCCCCACTGCTCCGCCCGACGTGAAGGTGGGGTTCATGGGATGGCCTTGGCTGTCCAGGCGGTCAGTCCGGCCAGGAGAGCGCTGGCGGGGAGGGTCAGGAGCCAGGCGGTGGTGATTTTGACGGCGGCGTACCAGCGGACTCGGCCGCCGCCCCCGGTCATGCCGGCGCCGATGAGGGCGCCGGCCACCGCTTGGGTCATGCTGACCGGCATGCCGGCGGCGGCGCTGGCGATGACCGCGCCGCCGGCGGCCAGCTCGGCGGCCACCCCGTGCAGGGGGCGCGAGACGATGATCTCGCGGGACAGGAGGCGGCCCGCCTTCGGGAGGCCGTACAGGGCGCCCAACCCGAAGAGGGCGGCGGTCAGGGCGGTCGTGCCCAGGTCGAGGTCTGTGGTGCCGATGGCGATGATGAACACCGCCAGCATCTTCTGGCCGTCGTTGGCGGCATAGGCCACACACTGCACAATGAACGCCACCCGGTGCCAGCTGGGCAGGCTGTGAGCGTTGGCCAGGCGGAGCAGCAGGAGCGTCACCGCCCACGCCACCAGTGCGCCGACCACCGGTGCCGCCAGGCCGAACCCCAGCACCAGCGCCACCGAACCCGCTGACACCGGTAATCCCCAGCCAAGCCCGGCGCCGGTCAGCCCGCCGACGATGGCCAGGGTGAGACTGGTGGGACGACCCTTCGCACTCAACACCAGCACGACTGTCAGCGAGCAGATCACGGCGATGGTCATCGCATATCTGCCGCCCGGATCGTGGAACGTGGCCAGACGATTGACGAACGTCAGTGCCACCTGATGCGTTGCCAGGGGTATCAGCGCCACCATCGCGACGAGGGTGAGGATTCCGGTGGCGGGCCGGACGGTCGGAAGTTTGAGGCCGGTGGCCAGGATCGCGCCGCCGTCGTTCATGCCGGAAACGACCGCGAACAGGCCCGCGACCACGACCAACACGATGACGTCCAACGGCATGCGCTCCATCCCATTCCGCCGCGACACGCCCCGGCAAGAGGGCATTCGGCTATGGCGCTCATAGCCCCTTCACCCTCCGCCTCCCTTGCCGCCGCCCCGGAACTGCTGCTTTTCGGCGGGCGATCGGGTCGGCCTGTGTGGGGCCGCTTGCTGGGTCGCGACGAGGCCCGCCCGCGTTGGGCGGTGTGGCGGTGCCGTGTGCCGGTTTCGGTGGATGCGGGCGGAGGTGGATGCGGGCGGAGGTGGGTGCGGGCGGAGGTGGGCGCGGGCGGAGGTGGGTGCGCAGACACGCGGGGGCGAGGGAAAGGGGCGAGGAAGGGGCAGCCGAGGGATGGGGTGGCAAGGGGGAAAGGGCTATGGAGGGTATAGGGAAAGGCGGCTGTCACTACGGTGACCAGGCCAAGTAGCGTCCGTAATGCCCGATACCTTCCCAAGATCGAGTGGATGATGGACGAAGAGCTCATTCTGTTGAATCCCGGTCCGGCCTGTACCTCGAAGCGGGTCAAAGACGCCCTGCTCCGCGGTGACCTGTGCCACCGCGAGCCGGAGTTCACCGAGCTGCTGTTCAGGATCCGGGAGGCGCTGCCCCGTTCCCTGAACCTCGGTGGCACCCACGAGGCGCTCCTGGTCACCGGCTCCGGTACGGCGGCGATGGAGATGGCGGTCATCAGCTCCGTCCGCGCAGGCCGCGGCGTGATCATCGTGAACAACGGCGTTTACGGTGACCGGATGATCAGGATCGCCAAGGCGCACGGCATCCCGTTCCACGAGGTCAGGAGCGACTGGACGGTCCCGGCCGATCCGCGGGCGGTGGAGGCGGCGCTCGTGGAGCACGCGGACATCGATGCCGTCGTCTGCGTGCACCACGAGACCACCACCGGCCTGATCAACCCGATCAAGGAGATCGGCGAGGTCGTGGCGGCCCACGGGGCGTTGTTCGTGATCGACGCCATCTCCGGCACGGCGATCGAGGATCAGGACCTGTCCGAGGTCAAGGCGGATGTCGTCTGCGGCACCGCCAACAAGGGGCTCCACGGGCAGCCGGGCATGTCGTTCATCCTGTGCGGCGAGCGGTCGATCGAACGCATCCAGGAAGTACCCGAGCGCAGCCTCTACCTGAACGCGGCCAGCTACCTGAAGGGCCAGCGCAAGGGCGACGTGCCGTTCACCCCGGCGGTCCAGGTCTGCTACGCGCTGGACGAGGCGATCAAGGAGTACGAGGAGGCGGGCGGGTTCGCGGCCAGGACGAAGCTGTACCGGGAGCGGGCGGCGCTGGTGCGGGGGCAGTTCGAGCGCCTCGGGCTGCGGATTCTGGTTGATGAACGGTTCCGGTCCAACACGGTGACGATGCTTCACCTGCCGGAAAGCGTGACGTACGCATCCCTTCATGACGAGCTCAAAAAGCGTGGGTACGTTATCTACGCTGGTCAAGGGCAGCTTTCGCGAGACTTCTTCCGGATCTGCACCATGGGGGAGATCCCCTGGCACCGGCTGGAGCGGTTGGAGGACGCGCTCCGGGAGTCCATCGAGGCAGCTAGGGGTTAACACGATGCAGCTCAACCTGCACCGGCTCTGGATCTTCATGACCGTGGTCGAATGCGGCGGCTTCTCGGCGGCCGCGCAGAAGCTCTACCTGAGCCAGCCATCGGTGTCGCACCAGGTCAGGCAGCTTGAGCAGTCGCTTCGTACCACGCTGATCGACCGCAGCGGCGCGCGCATCAGGCTGACGCCCGAGGGCGAGGTCATGCTGGAGTACGCCAAGCGCGTCTTCCTCCTGGCCGACGAGGCCGTGGCGGCGATCCGCCAGGTGTCGGGCCTGCAGACCGGCACGCTGGTCGCGGGCGGCACCACCACGGTCGGCACGTACCTGCTGCCCCCGCTCCTGGCCGCCTTCCGCGACCGGCACCCCGGCATCGAGATCGGCATCCAGGTCGGCAACGCGCAGCAGGTCGAGCGCGGGCTGGTCGACGGTGAGATCGGCGTGGCGGTGCTGGCGGGCGAGCCGAGCGCCGCGCAGCTGGTCAGCGAGCCGATCCTGGAGGATCGCCTCGTCCTCATCACGCAGCCGGGCCACAAGCTCTCTTCCACGGGTACGGCGGAGCCGCACGAGCTGGCCGGCGAGCTGTTCCTGATCCGCGAGCCGGGCTCGTCCACGAGGGAACTCCAGGAAGAGGCGCTGGAGACGTGGGGTCTGGAAGCGGCCGGCCGTACCGAGATATGGGGGCCGGAGACGATCAAGCAGGCCGTCGCGGCCGGGCTGGGCGTCTCGCTGCTGTCGGAGCACTGCGTGGAGCAGGAGCTCGCCGACGGGCGGCTGGCGGCGGTGGCGGTCGCGCCGGTGCCGAAGCCGCGCCCGATCGTCCTGGCGCACCGCCGCGACCGCCTGCTCGGCCCGGCCGAGCAGGCCTTCATCGCCATGCTGCGGAACGTGCGCAGCTGGCCGGGGATCAACAGGTTGAGGAGCATTTCTTGAAGGCGCTGCCCTCCCGCGCGCAGGTTGTGATCATCGGTGGCGGCATCGTCGGCGCGAGCGTGGCCTACCACCTGGCCGAGCTCGGCTGGACCGACGTCGTGGTGCTGGAGCAGGGGCAACTGTCCTGCGGTACCACCTGGCACGCGGCCGGGCTCGTGGGCCAGCTGCGCAGCACCGAGAGCATGACGAGGCTGATCCAGTACAGCACCGACCTGTACGCGAGGCTTGAGGCGGAGACCGGTTTCGGCACCGGCTGGAAGCAGTGCGGCAGCGTGAGCGTCGCCCGTACTCGCGAACGCATGACGCAGCTCAGGCGCACCGCCGCCCAGGCCCGCAACTACGGCGTGCGCGCCGAGATCATCACCGCCGCGCAGGCCCAGGAGTTGTGGCCGGTCATGCGGGTGGACGATGTCGTGGGCGGCGTCTGGCTGCCGGGCGACGGCAAGGCCAACCCCTCCGACCTCACCCAGGCGCTGGCCCGCGGCGCCCAGCGCCGCGGCGTGCGGGTGATCGAGCGTGTCCGCGTCACCGGCGTCACCGTGAAGGACGGCGTGGTGAGATCGGTGAGCACGTCCGAGGGCGAGATCGAGGCGGATTACGTCGTCAACTGCGCCGGCCAGTGGGCCAAGGAGATCGGGCGCATGGCCGGGGTGACGGTGCCGCTGCACTCCGCCGAGCACTTCTACGTGGTCACCGAGCAGATCGAGGGCGTCCGTCCGGATCTGCCCGTCCTGCGCGACCCGGATGGCTATGCCTACTTCAAGGAGGAGGTCGGCGGCCTGGTCGTGGGCGGGTTCGAGCCGGACGCGAAGCCGTGGGGCATGGACGGCATCCCGTACCCGTTCGAGTTCCAGCTTCTGGAGGAGGACTGGGACCAGTTCTCCATCATCATGGAGAACGCGATCCACCGCGTCCCCGCCCTGGAGACGACCGGCGTGCGCATGTTCTACAACGGCCCGGAGTCGTTCACGCCGGACAACATGTTCCTGCTCGGCGAGGCGCCCGAGGTGCGCGGGTTCTTCGTCGGCGCCGGCTTCAACTCCGCGGGCATCGCCTCGGCGGGCGGCGCGGGCCGGGCGCTGGCCGAGTGGATCGTGAACGGCGCGCCGACCAGCGACCTGTGGCCCGCCGACCTGCGCCGTTTCGCGCGGTGGGCGGACAACGACACCTGGCTGCGCGACCGTGTCACCGAGACGCTCGGCCTGCACTACGCCATGTCCTGGCCGAACAAGGAGCTGGAGACGGCCAGGCCGCTGCGCCGCTCGCCGGTGCACCACCTGCTCGCCGCGGCGGGCGCGTGTTTCGGCTCGAAGATGGGCTGGGAGCGGGTCAACTATTTCGGCACGGCAGCGCCATATACCTTCGGCAGACCCGAATGGCAGCAGCGGGTGAACGCGGAGATCAACGCGTGCAGGACGGAGGCGGCGCTGTTCGACCAGACGTCGTTCGGCAAGTTCACGCTCAAGGGCCGGGACGCGGCGGCGGCGCTGCAGTGGCTGTGCACTGCCGACGTGGACGTCGAGGTGGGCCGGGTCGTCTACACGGGCCTGCTCAACGACCGGGGCGGCTACGAGTCGGACCTGACGGTGACGCGGGTGGCGCACGACGAGTACCTGATCGTGACGGGTTCCGCGCAGAGCACACGGGACTTCGACGTCATCTCCAAGGGCCTCGGCGAGCACCGTGCCGTCCTGGTGGACGTCACCGGTACATACGCCGTCTTCAGCGTCATGGGCCCTAAATCGCGAGAAATCCTGCAAAGCGTGTCGAAGGCGGATTTTTCGGCATTCGCCGTCGGCGCCTCGCGGCTCGTCGACCTCGGCTACGCCACCGTGCGCGCCACCCGGATGACCTACGTGGGCGAGCTGGGCTGGGAGCTGTACGTCCCGTCCGAGTTCGCCGTCACCGTCTACGAGACCCTGCTCGCGACCGGCCTGACCCAGGCCGGTTACTACGCCATCGAGGCCATGCGCATCGAGAAGGGCTACCGCGCGTGGGGCCGCGAGCTCGGCCCCGAGGTTACGCCCGCCGCGGCCGGACTCCGCTTCACCTGCAAGAAGACCGGCGGCTACCGAGGTGCGGACCGGGCCATGGACGACCGGGGCCGCCACGTCGTCTCCATCGTGCTCGACGACCCCGAGGCCCACCTGTGGGGCGGCGAGTCGCTGCTGCGCGACGGCGAGCCGGTCGGCTACGTCACCTCCGCCGCCTACAGCCCGACGCTCGGCGCCTCGGTCGCGCTCGGTTTCGTGAGCGATGCCGCGATGGAGAAGGCTCAGGTGGATGTCGCCGGAGAGATGTACTCTGCCCAGATCAGCCGTAAGGCGCCCTACGATCCCACCTCTTCGAGAGTGAAGGCATGAGCACATCCGAATTCGTCCTGACGCTGTCCTGTCCCGACCGGCCCGGCGTCGTCGCCGCGGTCTCGGGCCTGCTGGCAGAGCACGGCTGCAACATCAAGGAGAGCCAGCAGTTCGGTGACGAGCGGTTCTTCATGCGGGTGCAGTTCACCGCGCCCCTGGCCGAGGACGAGCTCAGGGCGGCCTTCGCCGCCCTGGCCCCCGAATTCGCCATGGAGTTCACGTTGCGCGACGTGGCGCGCAAGATGCGGGTGCTCATCATGGTCAGCAAGTTCGACCACTGCCTGAACGACCTGCTCTACCGGGTACGCTCCGGCGCCCTGGACATCGAGATCGTCGGCGTCGCCTCCAACCACCCCGACCTGCGGCCGCTCACCCAGTCCTACGGCATCGACTACCACCACCTGCCGGTCACCCCCGAGACCAAGCAAAGGCAGGAGGCCGAGGTGCTCACGCTGGTCGAGCACTACCAGGCCGAGCTGGTCGTGCTGGCCCGCTACATGCAGGTCCTGTCGGAGGACCTGTGCGAGAAGCTCGCCGGGCGGGCGATCAACATCCACCACTCGTTCCTGCCGTCGTTCAAGGGCGCCAAGCCGTACCACCAGGCGCACGCGCGCGGCGTCAAGCTGATCGGCGCGACCGCCCACTACGTCACCTCCGACCTCGACGAGGGCCCCATCATCGAGCAGGAGGTCGCGCGGGTCAGCCACGGCAACACGCCCCAGGATCTCGTGCGGATCGGGCGGGACGTGGAGTGCGTGGCGCTGGCCAGGGCGGTGAAGTGGCACACCGAGCAGCGGGTGCTGCTCGACGGCCACAAGACCATCGTCTTCCCCTGAGAACACCTCCTCGTGGAGGTGAGGAGGGACTGTGCTAAGGGCGGTAGGTGCCGAAGTACCAGGTGTTGCCCTCGGGGTCGGCGCAGCCGTACTCGCGCGAGCCGTAGGGCTGGTCGACCAGCTCCATGGTGATCGTGGCGCCCGCCGCCTTGGCGTGGTCGTGGTGGGCGTCGGGGTCGTCGACGGCGACGTAGATGCCCGGCCCGCCCGGCTGCCCCTTGCCGATCATGATCATGTCCTCGCCGATCAGCAGCTCGGCGTGGACGACCGCGCCCGAGTCGTCCTTGCTGACCTCGTGGGCGGTGAAGCCGAAGGCGGCGGCCAGGAAGTCGATCGCCTTGGCCGGGTCCTCGTAGCGCGCGAGCGCGAAAACTGTGCGTGTCATACGGCCGAGTCTGCCGTGGCCCCGGCCGGGGGTCTTGGAAAAATCTGACCGGGTGTTTCTCCGCAGAACAGGCGGAAGTCCCTGTTCATGTGCGCCTGGTCGTAGTAGCCGCACGCCGCCGCGGTCCGGGCGGGCGGGACACCGGTACGCAGCATCCGCCGCGCCCGGTCGAACCTGATCAGCCGCCCCGCCGCCTTCGGCGCCAGCCCGATCTCGTCGTGGAACCGCGCGACCAGATGCCGGTGGCTCCAGCCGAGCTCGTCCGACAGGGCCGCCGCGCTCACCGAGCCGCCGGACTCCAGCAACCGCGCCCAGGCCCAGCCGACCTCGCCGCGCGGCTCGGGGCCGCCGTGGATGCGCGTGGTCAGCATCGACTCGAACAGCGCCAGCCGTTCCGGCCAGCCCTCGACCTGGCCGAGCCGTTGCGTCCAGCCCGCGAGCAGGTCGTCGGCCGGGAGCACCAGGTTGGTCAGCTCACGCATCGGCACGCCGTACAGGCGACGTGCCCCGAACGGGGTGAGCAGCGCCTCCACGCCCTCGGTGGGCGCCTGGGTCGTGGTGACGGTGTAGCGGTCGGACAGGCCGCCGGTGAAGGAGGTGAACCGGCCGCCGTCGACCTGCATCGGCGCGCCGAACCCGATGATGAGCACCGCGCCCGGCAGCGCCGGTTCCAGGCGGACGTGGGGCTGCGCGTACCGCTCGCGGTAGGCGTACAGCCCCGTGACGTACGGCCGCAGCGCGGGCCCGGGGACCCGCTCGACCACCGTCAGGTCGTCCACACTCCGACTATAGGTGCCCGCTCTTCGGCCGCGCGCGCAGCAGTTCGAGCCCGCGGTCCACGACCTCCGAGCGCTCCAGCTTCTCCACCCCGGCCAGCGGGAACCACGCCGCCTTGTCGGTGCTGCCGCCCACCTCGAAGCGCAGCTCACCGCCCACGACGCGCGCCTCCCAGAACAGCCGCACCGCCTGAAACTCCGGCCGAGGATGGAAGCTGTTGACGCCGATCAGCACCTCGGGCACGACGGTGTAGCCGGTCTCCTCCTCGACCTCGCGCACCACCGCGTCATAGGGGTCCTCGCCGTGCTCGACGCCGCCGCCCGGCAGCGTCCAGTGCCGGGTCTCCCCGTTGACGTAGTGGGCGAGCAGGATCTCCTCGCCGCGCACGATCATGCCGTACGCGGCCAGCCGCCGCCGGTTCACAGCCCCGTGTTCCGTGCCAGGAAGGTCAGGGTGTCGGCCGACAGGTCGATGGTGCGGCTCAGGGAACGCGCGCCGTGCCCGACCTCGGTCTCGTTGCGCAGCAGCACCGGCCGCGAGGCGCCGCTCGCGTGCTGCAGGGCCGCGCACATCTTCCACGCGTGCAGCGGGTGCACGCGGCTGTCGGACTGGAAGACGGTGAACAGCGTCGCGGGGTACGGCACGCCCTCCCGCACCTGGTGATAGGGCGAATAACTCCACAGCCAGCCGAACCCCTCGGGGTCCTCGGCCGAGCCGTACTCCACGTTCCATGTCGCGCCCAGGCCGAACAGCTCGTACCGCACCATGTCGAGCAGCGGCGCCGAGCAGACCACGGCCGCGAAGAGCTCCGGCCGCTGGGTGAGGGCGGCGCCGACCAGCAGGCCGCCGTTGGACCCGCCGGAGATGCCGAGCTGCGCGGAGGTGGTGACGCCGGTGGCGATCAGATGCTCGGCCGCGGCGTGGAAGTCGTCGAAGACGTTCTGCTTGTTGCCGAGCATTCCGGCGCGGTGCCAGTCCTCGCCCTCCTCGCCGCCGCCGCGCAGGTTCGCGATGGCGTAGACGCCGCCCGCCTCGACCCAGGTCAGGATCGAGGCCGAGTAGCCGGGCGTCATGGAGATGCCGAAGCCGCCGTAGCCGTTGAGGATCGTCGGGCGCGGGCCGTCGCGGTCGACCGGCTCGATGATCAGCATGCGGACCTCGGTGCCGTCCTTGGAGGTGTAGACGGCCTGCGAGGTCTTGACCGGCGGCACGTCGACCGCGCCGGGGGAGGCCGCCCACAGCGTGGTCTCGCCGGTGCGGGCGTCGTAGCGCTGGATGGTGGGCGGGGTGGTGTTGTCGGTGTAGCCGAACCACGCCTCGTGGCCGCCCTCGGGGCGCTCGGAGATGCCGCCGATCGAGCCCAGGCCCGGCGTCGGCACCTCGCCCTGGCGCTCGCCGTCCTCCAGGCGGTGCACGCTGATCTCGCTGATCGCGTGGCGGGTCCAGCCGACCAGCATGACCGGGCTGGTGAGATCGTCCAGGATCGCGAAGTCCGACAGCACCGCCTCGGCGTCCTCCGGGATCAGGTCGCGCCAGACCCGCGGCTCGGCGGGGTCGGCGACGCAGATCCGGCCGCGCGGGGCGTCGCGGTCGGTGTGCACGTAGAGGCGGCCGTCGCGGCCGAAGTGCAGCCCGGTCTGCGCGTCCACGCCCTCCTGGACGACGACCAGGTCGGGGTCGTCGAGCGGGGAGGCGGTCAGATCGGCCACCCAGAGGTCGTTGCGCGGAGCCGTACCCTCTGAGGCGGAGATCTGCAGCCAGTGGCCGTCGCGCGAGACCGAGACGCCGTAGTAGTTCGTCATCTTCAGCCCGGCACCGAAGATCATCACGTCGTCCTCGGTGGAGGTGCCGACGCGGTGCAGGTAGACGCGGCGGTGGAACTGCCGCTCGTTCTCCGGAACCTCCGTGCTCGGCAGGCGGCGCACGTAGTAGAAGGCCTCGCCGCCGGGCAGCCACGCGATGGGGGAGTAGCGGCAGCGGTCGATCGGCCCCTCCAGCCGCGCGCCCGTCGCCACGTCGATGATGTACAGCACCGACTCCTCGTCGCCGCCCACCGAGATCTGGTACGCCAGCAGCCGCCCTTCCTTGTCGGGCTGCACCGCGTCGAGCGTCGTCAGCCCCGAGGGGTCGATGGCCATGGGGTCGATCAGGGGGCGCTCGGCGCCGTCGGGATCCACGACGTAGTAGACGGCGTGCTCCTGGCCGGGCATGCGCCGGGAGAAGAAGTACCGCTCGCCACGCCACACCGGGACGCCGACCGAACCCGACTGCAGCAGCTCCTCGATCCGCTCGCGGAAGCGCTGCGGCTTCACCTGATCCTTGTACAGCGCCTCCTGCCCGAGCAGCCAGCCCTGGGTTTCCGGGCTGTCCGGGTCCTCAAGCCAGCGATAGGGATCGGGCACCGGCGTGCCGTGCAGGTCGTCGACGAGCTCTTCTCGGCGTGCGGTCGGATACATGCCTTGACCCTACCGGCGGGGCGTAAAGCGCAGGTGATCCGGGCATAAAACACACCGTGCGTCCCTCTAGTTCGTTAAGAGGTGGCGGGATGCGCTCTTTTGACGACAGACTTGGGCAGAGGGCGGCGCCGTGGTGACACCATCCGTCGGGCCGTCCGGCGGAGGTCCACGTGACGGAAGCATCAGTGCCCCAGGAGGGGCCGCCAGCCGGGACATGCCACGGCATGTCCCCTTTGATACGCGCCCAGCGGGGAGAGTCCTCGTGATGCGCCAGGTCCTGCTATTGAACGCCACCTACGAGCCACTGACCACGCTCTCGCTGCACCGTGCCATCGTGCTGGTGCTGAGGGAGAAGGCGGACGTCGTCCACCGTGACGGCAGGGGAGCGGTGCTCCGCTCGGCCAGCCGTACGCTGGAGGTGCCTTCGGTGATCAGGCTCAGGAGATATGTCCGTATTCCCTACCGGTCCCGCATCCCCCTGACCAGGGCCGCACTCATGCGCCGCGACGACTTCCGTTGCGCCTACTGCGGTCAGAAGGCCGAGACGATCGACCATGTCATCCCGCGCTCGCGGGGTGGCACGCACACGTGGGAGAACTGCGTCGCCTCCTGCACACCGTGCAACCATCGCAAGGCCGACAAGTTCCTGGAGGAACTCGGGTGGTCGCTGCGCGTGTCCCCGGCGGTTCCGCGCGGTGCCCATTGGCGGCTCATCGGCGCCTCGATGGTGGGCGACCCGCAGTGGGCGCCGTACCTGGAAGCCGCTGCCTGACGAAAACCGCTTTGAGGCCACATGCCGCGACCTGCGAGGATCGCGGCATGTGGTCTTTCACGGCGGATCTCGCGGACTTCCCCGACGCCGCCACCGCCTTCCTGCTCGACGATCCCCTGCGCAACACCGTGCCGCTCACGGTCATGGCGGTCATCCGCGCCGGCCTGCCCGCCGAGGGGGCCAACTACGGGTGGTGGACCGTGGACGGGCAGGTCCGGGGGGCCGCCTTCCGTACGCCTCCGGCTCCGCTCGGGCTGGCCGCGATGCCTCCCGAGGCCGTCGAGGAACTGGCCGCGGCGCTGGCCGACCGGGAGATTCCCGAGGTGATGGGGCCGCGCGAACTGGTCTCCGTCTTCACCCGGTCGCGCGGGGCGGTGCTCGCCGGCGCCGTCGAGGAGAGGCTGTACCGGCTCGGCCGCCTCACCCGCCCTGACGTCCCCGGGCGGGCGCGCCGTGCCGTACCGGGAGATCTGCCGTTGCTCGTGAGCTGGTACCACGCGTTCGGCGAGGAGGTCAGCGTCTCCGCCGACCGCGGCGACATGACCGAGCGGGTGCTGCGCAGGATCGCCGTCGGTGACATCTTCCTGTGGGTGTCCGACGGGGCGCCGGTGTCGTTCGCGGCGCTCTCGCCCGCACAGGGCGGGGTCAGCCGCATCGGGCCGGTGTACACGCCGCCGTCCTGCCGCCGTCGCGGGTACGGCGCCGCCGTCACCGCCCACGCCAGCCGGGCCGGCCTCGACGAGCGGGCCAAGGAGATCGTGCTCTTCACCGACCTCGGCAACCCGACGAGCAACGCGATCTACCAGTCGATCGGCTACGAACCGCACGCGGACTACACCCACGTGACCTACGCGCCCTAATGTAGGGGCATGCCGCGTTACGACTTCCGCTGCCGCGCATGCGGCTCCACGTTCGAGGTGTCGCGCCCGATGGCCGCCTCCGACGACCCCGCCAGCTGCCCGGACGGGCACGAGGACACCGTGAGGCTGCTCTCCACGGTCGCGATGACCGGCGGCGCAGCCGCTCCGCGCGGCGGTGGGGGCGGGGGCGGGTGCTGCGGAGGCGGCTGCTGCGGCTGACCTCCCGGGCCGTGTCAGCGGCCGCGTCAGGACGGTGACGGCTCCGTATCAGAGCGGTCGGCGACCGTAGCGGTCATGAACGGTTCCGCCATCGCCGCCCAGGGGCTGCGAAAGGCCTACAACGACAAAGTCGTCCTCGACGGCATCGACCTGAACGTCCGGACCGGCACGATCTTCGCCCTGCTCGGCCCCAACGGCGCCGGCAAGACCACCACGGTGAACGTGCTGAGCACGCTGCTGACCCCCGACGCCGGGACGGCGGTCGTCGCCGGGCACGACATCGCCACGCAGACCAAGGCGGTGCGCGCGGCGATCGGGGTCACCGGCCAGTTCGCCGCGGTGGACGAACTCCTCACCGGCGAGGAGAACCTGCTGATGATGGCGGATCTCCTGCACCTGCCCAAGGCGGAGGGCAAGCGCGTCACCGCCCGGCTGCTCGACCGCTTCGAGCTGGCCGAGGCGGCCGGCAAGCGGGCGGCGTCCTACTCCGGCGGCATGCGCCGCAAGCTCGACCTGGCCATGACGCTGGTCGGCGCGCCGCGGATCATCTTCCTGGACGAGCCCACGACGGGACTCGACCCGCGCAGCCGCCGCACCATGTGGGAGATCATCCGGGAGCTGGTCGCCGAAGGCACCACCATCTTCCTCACCACCCAGTACCTCGAAGAGGCCGACCAGCTCGCCGACCGCATCGCCGTACTCGATCAGGGACGGGTGGTGGCCGAGGGCACCGCCGACGAGCTCAAGCGCCGCATCCCCGGCAGCCACGTCCGGCTGCGGTTCGCCGACCGGCGCGCCCTCGACGTCGCGGCGCAGGTCCTGCGCGGCGCCACGAAGGACGACGACGAGCTGGCTCTGCGCGTGCCCGGCGACGGCGGGGTGCGGTCGCTGCGCGCGCTGCTCGACCGGCTCGACGCCCAGTCCGTAGAGGTCGAGGAACTGTCGGTGCACACACCGGACCTCGACGACGTCTTCCTCGCTCTCACCGGCCACGGCAACAAGGAGGCCAGCGCCCGATGAACGCCATCTCAGCTTCTTTCGCGGATTCCGCGACCATGATGCGGCGCAACTTCCGGCACACGATGCGCAATCCGGTGGCGCTGTTCAACGCCGTCATCGTGCCGGTCTTCGTGATGTTCCTCATGGTCTACGTCTTCGGCGGCTCGTTCAGCGTCGGCGCCGACTACGTCGACTACGCGACCCCGGGCTTGATCATCTTGACCATCGGTTACGGCATCGGCCCCACGGCCACAGCGGTGAACTCCGACATGACGACCGGATTCATCAACCGGCTGCGGGTCATGGACGTGTCCCGGGCCGCGGTGCTGAACGCGCACGTGATCGCGATCATGCTGCGGACCCTGGTGTCCATCGCGATCATCATCGGGGTCGCGCTGCTGATGGGATTCAGCCCGACGGCGAGCTTCCCGCAGTGGCTCGGCGCGATCGGCGTCGTCGCGCTGACGGTGCTGGCGATCGGCTGGCTGACCGTCGCGTCCGGCCTCTCCGCGAAGACCCCGGAAAGCGCCGGCCTGGCCGGTGTCCCTCTGATGCTTCTTCCCTTCCTGAGCAGCGCGTTCGTGCCGGCCGACAAGATGGGTCCCGGTGTGCGGGAGTTCGCCGAGTACCAGCCGTTCACCCCGATCATCGAAACCCTGCGCGGGCTGCTGACCGGCACGCCGTCGACGGGCTCGGCCATCGCGGCGGTCGCCTGGTGCGTGGGGCTCTCGCTGGCCGGCTATCTGTGGGCGCGCGCGGCGTTCACGAAGCGAGCGTGATCTCGGCCAGCTCCCGCCAGTCCCGCTCCCGTCCGGCCAGAATCGCCTCGGTGAACTTGGTTTCACCGAGGCGATCGCGCGTCTCCGCGCTGATCCTGGTGGCGTCCGGCAGTGAAAGGTCCGCGACGCCGCGCACCCCGTCGCCGGCCGCGAGCAACCGCGCCGCCTGCTCGTACTGCCCGCCGCGCAGCGCGAGATCCGCGATCCCGATCAACATCTCGGCCACCAGCGGCGGATACATCGCCTCCTCGGCCGCGCGGAGTGCCCCGCTGCGATGCGCGCGCGACTCCTCCAGATCCTCGGTGAGATAGCCGAGCAGGTCCAGGGACTTGGCACGGGTCAGGGAGCTCGGGCCCTCGTCGCCCATCAGCGTCCGCACCGCTTCCAGGTGCCCGCGTGCCTCGTCCGGCTGGCCGCGCCAGCGTGCGAGCTGCGCCTTGGAGATCTCCAGATCGGCCAGCTCTTCCGGCCAGGTGATCCCGCTCGCGCTGCGGTCCGCCTCGGACATCGCGCTCACGCTGGACCGCTCGTCGCCGAGCAGCCAGTACAGCTGGGCCTGCCGCGCCCGAAGGCTCGTCACTTCCTCCCGCACACCCAGCTCGCGCAGCGCGGTGACCGCCTCTTCGTAGTGCTCGCACGCGCGGGCGAACTCGCCGCGCATGGCGAGCCGATCGGCCAGGAAGGTCAGCGCCAGCGAGGTCCCCATCCGCTCACCCAGCGCGCGGAACTCGGCCAGGGAGATCTCGATGTCGGTATCCACGTCGGTCTCGTCGGCGCCGAGCGTGAGCCGCATCCGGCCCCGAGTGAGCCTGGCCTGCGCGCGCACCCAGGGATCGTCGCCGGTGATGAGCGGCTCCAGCGAACGCAGGAACCCTCCGGCCGGCTCCCGCAGCATCTGCTCCCACAGCTCGACGAACCCGAGCAGAGGGTGGCGCGACCTGCTGCGCTGGGTGAACCGGTGGGCCTTGTGGATCCAGTCCTCCGCCTGATACTGATCGCGGCCGACCCCGGAGGTCAGGAACATGGTCAAGATGGCGTACGCCAGCGCCCGCACCTCGTCGGTGGCCTCACCGGGCAGGGAGCACGCCCCCATGCTCAGCTCGGTGCCCTCGGCCCGGTGCCCGGCCAGATACCAGTACCAGCCCGCCGCCCCGACCAGGCGCATCGCCTCCTGGGCCCATCCTTCGGCGATCGCCCCGCGCACGGCCGTACTGATGTTGTCGTGCTCGGGCGTGATCGTGTTCAGCCACTCCAGCTGCGCGCTCGTACGCAGGCGCGGATCGGCCGTCTCGGCCAGCTCGGTGAAGTAGGCGAGGTGCGCCCGGCGGGCCGGCTCGGTCTCCCCGGCTTCGGCCAGGCGGCCGGCGGCGTACTCCCTGATGGTGTTGAGCATCCGGTAGCGCGGCGCGCCCTCGTCGTCGGTGAGCAGCAGCGACTTCTCGGCCAGCGCGGTCAGCACGTCGAAGACCAGCTCCCCGTCCAGCGCCTCCTCCGGGCACACGCGTTCGGCCGCCTCCAGGCTCACTCCGCCGGAGAACACCGAGAGCCGCCGCAGCACGCTCCGCTCGGCCTCGGTCAGCAGGTCCCAGCTCCAGTCGACGACCGCGCGCAGCGTCTTGTGCCGGGGGAGCACCGTACGGCTGCCGCTGGTCAGCAGCCGGAAGCGGTCGTCGAGCCGGCGGGCCAGCTGATCGATGGACATGGTCCGCAGCCGTGCCGCGGCCAGTTCGATCGCCAGCGGCACCCCGTCGAGCGCCCGGCAGATCCGCTCCATGGCCGCCAGAGTGGCCGGGTCCGAGCCGATGTCCTTGCGGACCAGGTCCGCGCGGTCGCGCAGCAGCCGCACCGCGGGCGAGGATCCGATCTCGGCGGGCTCGGCGCCCTTCGCGGGCAGCGCGAGCGGCTCGACCTGCCAGAGCACCTCTCCGGTGATGCCGAGCGGTTCCCTGCTTGTGGCCAGGATCCGCAGCCGCCGGCACTCGCCCAGAAGCCGGTCGGCGAAGGCCGCGGCCGCCTCGATCACGTGCTCACAGTTGTCCAGGACCAGCAGGATCGTGCGCTCGCGCAGCGCGGTGAGAAGCCGGTCCATCGGCTCACCGCCCCTGGCTCCGCCGAGCAACGGCTGGTCACGCAGGCCGAGCGCGGTGAGGGCGGCCTGCGCCAGCTCACCGCCCGCCTGCACCGAGGCCAGCTCGACCAGCCACGCCCCATCGGGCAGCTCGCCGAGCATCGTCCGCGCGGTCTCCGTGGCCAGCCTCGTCTTGCCGGAGCCGCCCGATCCGGTCAAGGTGACGAGCCGGTGCCCCATGGCCAGACCGGCGACCGCTCCCACGTCGCCGTCCTTGCCGACGAAGCTCGTCAGCTCGGCGCGCAGGTTCGTCCTGCGGTTCTCCGTCCGCTCGCCCAGCTCGCCCCGCAGCAACGCGGTGTGCAGCGCCGACAGCTCGGCAGACGGGTCGGCGCCCAGCTCCTCTGCGAGCCGCTCGCGCGTGCGCTGGAACACGGTCAACGCCTCGTTGCCCCGCCCGGCCTCGGCCAGCGCCCGCATGAGGGCGGCCACGAACCCCTCCCGCAGCGGGTACGTCGCGACCAGGTCGGTCAGTTCCGAGACCAGCTCCGAGCCACGGCCGAGCCGGATGTCGGCGTCCACCCGATCGCCGAGCGCGGCGACGTGGAGCTCGTCCAGGCGCGCGACCACGGCGTCGAACACGTCGCTGTCCCGCAGGGCGATGTCCGCCATGGCCGGGCCGCGCCACAGCTCCAGGGCCGAGCGCAGCAGCTCCGCCCGCTCGGCGGGCTCGGTGGCGCGAGCCTGACCGACCAGCTGCTCGAACCGGGACACGTCCACGGCGTCGGGCGCCACGGCCAGCCGGTAGCCGCCGGCGTCCGCCTCGATCACACCGTCCGGCAGCACTCTGCGCAGCCTGGACACCAGTGCCTGCAGGGCGTTCACCTCGTCCGCGGGCGGTTGTTCCCCCCAGATCCAGTCCACGAGCCGCGCCCGTGCGACGATCCGGCCGGGTTCGAGGGCGAGTGCGGCGAGCAGCGCGCGCAGCCGAACGCCGGGTACCTCGACCATGGCCCCATCGCGGTTCCGGACCTCGAAGGGCCCGAGCAGTCCAACTCGCACATCGGTCATTGTGCCGAACTTGCCGACGAGCTACTAATCGTCACCGTATTCAGGCCGTAAACGCGGCCGACCTTCATCGGATCGTTATGGCGGTGGGAGCGGACTTCGTCATCGTCCTGACCACCAGCCGCGCCACCGCCTCGACCGTGGCCACGCCGTACCCCATGGCCGGGCTGCGCTCCGACAGCACCGCGAGCAGCAGGTCGTGACCGCCGGTCTGGAGGCGGCCCACGCTGTTGACCGTCCACAGGCCGTCGTGGGCGCCGGCGGGGAGCCAGCCGTTCTTGAGCGCCACCTGCCCGGACCCGGCCGCCGCGCTCACACCCCAGTCCTGGCCGGGCACGACACTCGACATCAGCTCCAGGGCGAACCGCCGGTTGGCCGCCGTCAACGGACCCTCCGGGTCGGTGAGCCGGTCGAGCACCTTCACCTGGTCCGACGGGCGGCTGCGGGTGGTCCCCCAGGAGTGCTCCGGCCAGGTACGCCGGATTCCCAGCTCGCGCAGCACCGCGGTCAGCCCGTCGCGGCCGCCGATCGCCCGGTACAGGTCGTGGGCGCAGTCGTTGTCGCTGACCCGGATCATCCTGCCCGCCGCGCTTCGCTCGCGCCTCGTCAGCCGCCGCCCCTCCTCCTGCGCCTTCAGCGCGAGGGCCAGGAGGATGTCCACCTTGGCGACACTGGCCAGCATGAACGGCTCGCGCTCCCGGTAGGCGTAGCGGGTGGCCGCGACCCTGTCGTACACGGCCACGGCGGCCCGGCCGGGACGCGCGGCCAGATACCGTCCCAGCGCCCTGTCCAGCTTCCCCCGCAGCCCGTCCGGCAACGGCCGCCCGCCATCACCCGGCGCCCCGAACACCGGCTCGCTGCGGTCGGCCGATCCGATCGCGGGAGACCCGGAAACCAGGTCGGCAGGAGGCCCAGGCGTGTACCCGGCGGAAAACGCGGCAGGGGGTCCGGCCACCAGCGAGGCAGCGGAGCCGACCGCCCATACCCCGCCAGGAAAGATCGGCGATGTGTAGGCCTGAGCGCTGGACAGCATGCCGTCGGAGGGGCCGGGCGCCCTACCCGCGGGCAGGATCGCCGCAAGGCCGGCAAGAGGTGCGGCCGTGCCGGCGAGAGGCACAGCCGTCAGGCCGGCCGGTGACCCCAGGCTTGCCGGCGGCCACCGGAGTGCCGGCTCGAAGCCGGCGGCGACCGTGTCGGGCGCCTCGGCCAGGGCCGCGGGCTGGTGGGCGGCTGGCGGGGGGTTGGTCTCCACGCCGGAACAGGCGGCCATGGTGACCGTGAAGGCGGTGATGAGCGAGATCCCCCGAACGCGCATGAGCGCGAGCCTGCCAGCCACCACGCCAACGACCATGGGCGGAGTAGGTCACCCAACCCCCAAGATTCCCCGTGGTGGCCCCGCGGGGGGGGTGGCGGGGCCCCCCCGGGGGGGGGGGGGCGGCCGTGGGGCGCGGGCAAGCAGGGGGGTATAAAAAAAAACCACCC